>NZ_CP012665.1:600000-915884 GCF_001318295.1 Candidatus Xiphinematobacter sp. Idaho Grape | reverse complement strand
ACTCGCACTAGTACTGGTGGAGAGGTCGAGGCCGGTTTTTATATGGCCTCTTTAGGTCAATGGGTACCCATTTCCTAAGCACAAAAGTGGTTTTCGTGGTCGCGCTTGTTTCTAAAACAGACGCCAGGCGAGCTTTTATGCAGAGCATCTTTACAGACTGGAATGCACACTCCGTACCTCTCTCGGATTTCATGAGGATGTTCAAAGCATTGCTCTCAGGCACGTGGGAAGGCAGGTCCCCCCCCATACAGAGGACACATAAACCACACAGCTGGCATATTCTCTGTGTGTAGAGAGAAAGAATGTATACTCCGTGTATGGGCTAAAGCATAAAGTTGCGATACGTTGAAGAACGGGGGCGATCACGTTTATGGGGGAGCGATTCACATACAGTGGATAAGAAAATCTAGAGATACAGGAGATTTTTTAGAGAAAGATTCATTGCTTAAAAGGCATGTACATCCCAAAAATGTGTGCATGCCTTTCCAAAGTCTTAGCTGCTGAATTTAAATTCAACTCGCACTGTGTACACACCGCTTTCTCTAAGGCCGACTGGCAAGGGATCGATTTGTTTTACACGCGCGCTTGCCTCCAAAACAGAGCGGTCAAGAACTTCGTTTCCACTGCCGCCTACGATTTGATAGTCAGCGATACTCCCATCCTGAGCAATCTGGACTTCGAGGACGCAAGAAAACTCGTACTGCGGGCCAAACAGAGCAATTGGTTGATCCCATTGACTGTAAAAACGGTCATGGATAATCTGGTTATACTTGGTGTGGTCGTGTCTATAGAGGACGTATGGACTAGCAAACGCCAGGCTTTTAGGGGTAGCCGGTTTAGGGGTAGCCGGTTTAGGGGTAGCCGGTTTAGGGGTAGCCGGTTTAGGGGTAGCCGGTTTAGGGGTAGCCGGTTTAGGGGTAGCCGGTTTAGGGGTAGCCGGTTTAGGGGTAGCCGGTTTAGGGGTAGCCGGTTTAGGGGTAGCCGGTTTAGGGGTAGCCGGTTTAGGGGTATTAATCTGGATCAAGGAGCTGCCATCCATCCATGTAACCTTTTCAGTTTGCTGAGAAGTGTAAGCTCGATTTAATAGAAAGAGGGCCCCTAACAGAAGGATATGCCAGGTCCCTACCCAAAAAAGTATTTTTTTAAACCTTGGATCTTCCATAGAATACAGAGGCGAGCGGAGTGTAGACTAAGGAGCAGCATTGAGAAGAAACACTCCTATCACACAAAAGTTCCCCTCTTTCAGAAGAAAGAAGATCCCTAATCGGAGCATGGAGAATCTAAACCCTAAGTTTATAGTTGCGAGAAGAATGCAAACCAAATAGGGTGGCCCTTCCGATGGAGCCAGCCTCCACTGACGACAGTAGGTGGGTGTTGTATGTGCGCCTTTCATCAATAGACCAGTTACAGGGTGTGTGGAAGTTGGGCCAGATCGATATGGAAGAAAACTGTCTGCTTTCCCGTCAGGGCTTGTGCACCTGTAATGGATTGTATCAACATTTATTAAATTGACTAAGTTTCCTCTATAACAATCAAATTAACCGAATTTTCCAGAATAGAAAGAGTTGGTAGAGCTCTAGAGACTGTGTGGGGGTACGTTGGCCTAGATAAGACCCCGTTCTCCACGAGTGTCAGGTGCGCTTTGTAGCATTTTCTTGAAGGGTCTGTCGCACATGTGAAAATGTTGCCTGGAACCTCCTGGGTTCTCCTCCTGAGGAGGAAACACGGAGAGAGCGGGAGAATGGAATTTGATATGAAATGTTTTTAATTCTGTGTTGCGCGGAATTTGCTAAAAAGACCAGCCATTGCTAACGTCGATGTCCACTGCAAATAGTAAGACCAGGAAGACTGTTGCCAAGAGGTTTAAGCTTACTGCTACTGGCAAGATAAAGCGCGCGCAGGCCTGTCGCCGTCACCTTCTTGAATGTAAGTCTGCGAAACGCAAGCGCAGGCTTGCAAGAGGGATAATGGTTCACAGTTCTGATGTGTCACGGATTAAGCAATCTCTCCCATTTAGTTAGTTTGTTAGTTTCAGTCCTAGGGCTTATGAGAGACCCCATCAATGGGGGTGTAACATTGTAAGGAGCCGGATAAGGCCTAGGGTTTGCTTTGTTAACAAGACCAGCTCCGTTAACAGTCAAAAAGACGAAGTTTACATGTCGAGAGCAACTAATGCACCCGCCAGCCGACGGCGGCGTAAGAGAATGATCAAGGCTTCCAAAGGGTATCGAGGGCGTAGAAGCAAATTATTTCGCTATGCGAAAGATGCCCAAATAAAGGCTAGGGTATGGTCCTACCGTGATCGAAAAACGCGCAAGCGTAACTTCCGCTGTCTCTGGATCCAGCGTCTCAACGCCGCGACGCGTGCCGAAGGAATTACCTACAGTCGGTTTGTTGAAGGATTAAAAGTCGCTGGTATCGTGTTAGACCGTAAGGTACTCTCAGATTTGGCCATAGCAGACCTTCCAGTTTTTAAGCTAGTCTTTCAGAAGGTGAAAGCTGCACTAGATGCTAAAAGAGTTTGTGCTGCTAGGTGAAGTCCCAGATTAAGAGAGTTCAAGGAAAGGCTCTAGAAGAAATCGCTGCTGCAGAAAGTGTCTCTGCTCTAAATGAGATTCGTACTAGGGTATTTGGGCGTTCTGGATCTTTTGCTCTTTTAAACCGGTTGCTAAAAGAGACGCCAGAAGAGGAGAGGCCTCTCTTTGGGAGACTCCTTGGTGATTTACGCCGGATAGTAACTACATCTCTCAAGAGAAAGGAAAGTCTTCTAGGGAAAGAGGGGGATCAGGCAGTGATTGGAGATTTAGATCTCACGTTGCCTGGCACTGCCTCGGAGTATGGTGCAGCTCACCCCCTCACCTGTTTGCTCAACCATGCAGTTGCTATCCTCCACCGCATGGGGTTTTCGTGCGCCACAGGGCCGGATATTGAGACAGAATGGCGTTGTTTTGATGCCTTGAACACTCCGAATGATCATCCAGCCAGAAATGAGAAAAACACTTTTTACCTTCAAGACGGTCGCCTTCTAAGGACTCATACCTCCACCATTCAAATAAGGACGATGGAGCGTCAGCTTCCTCCAGTACGCGTGTTTGGTTCCGGAGCTGCTTACCGACGGGACGAGGTAAATGCCACACATTTGATCCAATTTCATCAATTGGAAGGACTGTACGTCTCAAAGGATGTTACTCTTGCGGATCTTAAAGGAGCGATTGTCTTTTTCTTCCGTGAGTTGTTTGGTCAGGAGGCAGAAATTCGTTTCCGCCCCCATTTTTTTCCCTTCACTGTACCGAGCTATGAAATTGATGTCCGAGCAACAGTAGTTGGGGACGGGTGGCTAGAATTAGCCGGCTGTGGAATGATAGATCCAGCCGTTTTTGAGGCGGTCAGTACTAAAAGGGGGGATCGAGCCTACAGCCCAGAGAAAGTTTCTGGATTCGCTTTTGGGATTGGACTGGAGCGTTTAACGATGGCCTTGAATGGCATCGCCGACATTCGCCTACTGACAGAGAACGATATTCGATTTTTGTCCCAATTTCGTTAGTTAACCGTTTTCACTAGTGAAACTTTCTTTCAACTGGCTCTTAGAGCTTGTCCACTTTTTTGGATCAGTTGCCGATCTCGAAAGTTTACTGGCTCGTGCTGGTATCCAGGTAAAATCGGTTATGGACTGGGGAATATCGCTCAAGAACGTAGTGGCGGCTCAAATTTTGGAAAAGAGACCGCACCCACAAGCAAGCCACCTAGCCGTCTATCAGGTTACAGATGGTCTGCAGTCAAGACAGGTTTTCTGTGACACGAAGAAAGATTATCATGTGGGAGATAAGGTGCCACTAGCATTTCCAGGAACGATCTTACCTGGAAATGTGCAGGTTCATGAGGACAAGCTGCATGGGATAACCTCGCAAGGTATGCTTTGCGACGCAAGAGAACTAGCACTGGTACAAGGGACAGCAACGGACAGGAGGCCTTTTACCCTCCCAGAAGAGACTATAACAGGCACCCAAATTTCTGAGATGTTTCCGCCAGATTCTATTTTGGATTTAGATGTTACCCCTAACCGAGGAGACTGGTTAAGTCATTTAGGAATTGCCCGTGAGGTAGCAGCATTTACCGGAGCTTCTCTGAAGTGGAGTGCCACGCTGCCTACAACTGTAACTGTAGCCAGCAATAATCTGGTGGCAGCGCAAATTAAGAACGCTGCAGGGTGTGAGTTTTACTCACTCAGAAGAATTCAAGGAGTACGAGTGTCGGAAAGTCCCATTTGGTTAAGATCCAAACTGGAGTCTGTAGGTGTATGTTCCATTAACAATGTAGTGGATATAACGAACTACGTGATGTTACTAATGGGCCAGCCTTTACACGCCTTTGATGCAGCGCAAGTATGCGGAAATATTCTCGTGCGTTTGGCGCATGATGGGGAAAAATTCTGGGATCTGTACGGACAAGAATATTCTCTTACGCCGGGAGATATGGTGATCGCAGATGAGAGAGGTCCAATAGCCCTAGCTGGAATAATGGGAGGGCGTGATTTTAAGATTTCAACAAACACAACGGAGATTTTGCTAGAGAGTGCAGCGTTTCATCCAGGGAAAATACGGTGTACTTCTTGTCGAACCAGACTTTCTAGCAATGCTAGTTATCGCTTTGAGCGTGGAGTAGATACTACTGCCATTGTACCTGCCTCTGAGCTTGCCAAAGAGTGGATTTGCAAGGTTGCAGGGGGAAGAGTACAAACTCCCATAGTAGTTGATGGAGCGCCGCTGGTGGCTACACAGGTGACAATCCATCATGGTCGAACTGCTCGTTTCCTGGGTATGGACCTAGATCCCATCAAAATCAGCCGCTCTTTAGAGAGGGGGTGGCTAACCTTACTACGCCTCTCTCAAGAATCTTCTTCCTGGAAGATTCCAGGGTTTCGAAGGGACTTAACTCGAGAGGTGGATCTTATTGGGGAAGTCGTGCGTCTTATTGGCATTGAGGCAATCGCCGAGAAAAGATTTGCTGAGCCTTCTCCCACTACTCAGGCAGATGTTGTTATGGATTTTTGTTCCATCTTACATCAGCGTTTTGCTGCTCAAGGTTTCTTTGAAGCCCGTACGCACACGCTTGTGTCAGATGGTCTATTTCAAAACCTGATCTCTGAGTCAGAAACTATACGTCTGAGAAATCCCTCCGGAGAAGACCAGTCCCTTCTCCGTCCAGCGTTGGTCCCTGCACTACTTTCTGCAGTACAAAGAAACCTGAGCCATGGTCAACAGACAGTGCGGCTCTACGAAATAGGGACAGTTTTTCGTCGGGGAGCTAAAGAGGAAGTCTCTAGCCTAGGAATAGCAATGATGGGACTGTCTACCCCTCCTTCCTGGCGAGGTAGGAAAACACGCTTGTTAGATCTTTATGATCTGAAGGGAGTCATACAATCCATGACACAAGAGCTTCTACATTTTGTTTCTTCCACCGCTGCCCCTGCGACACGGATTCCTATCACTCCACTTTCTCTAGAAAAGAATCTTTGTCTCCACATTCTAGCAGAGTCTGGTGAAACCATTGGGGTTGCGGGTCAACTATCTCCCCACTGGAGTAGAAAGTTAGGGATACCAGGAGAAGCACTGGTTGCTGAGTTGTGGCTCGATCCCTTTCAAAGGGGGGCCACTACAGTTAGAAGAAAAGTTTCTGCAATTCCACGCTATCCAGCGATAGTACGCGATCTTGCCATCCTCCTTCCGAAGAAACTTTCGTATGCGAGTATCCTGGAAACGTTGCTCTCAGCGGGAGAGCCTTTCCTATGCTCTGTTGAGCCGTTTGACGTTTTTGTAGACCATACCGGGCTCAAATTTCCCCTCTATTTGAAGTCGATCGGAGTTTCTTTAGTGTTTCGCTCGGCAGAGCGCACGCTCACCAAGCAAGAAGTAGTGATTGCAGAAAAGCGTTTAAAACAGCGCCTTGTCAGGCGGTTGGGTGTAGGGTTCCGCGACCCCCCCAAGGGAGGGGATGGAAATGACAACATATAAAGGACGATGGTCACTAGCAAGGCACCACCGTGGGTGGCGGCAGATCCCTGCTTCGATGATCTCTGGAATAATTCCTTGTGCAGCAAGCAGATAATCGAGTCTGGAGTAGATATCTTCCTTCTCAAAATAGTGGGTCCACCGTTCTCCACATTTGTCAGAAGGAACAAGATCAAAGAGAGGAGTAGCGCGTAGTAAACCTGGAAGCACAGTCGCCTTGCTAGGAATTGTTTTTTTCAGGAGGACAGTTTTTAGAGTGAGGGAAGTAGGGTAGTCATTAAAGTCTCCGACAACTAAAAGATTGGTGTCAGGAGAGCGCTGTAGGATGTTTGTGACGTGTGAGGCAAGCGCCTGTGCCTCTGCAAACCGTGTACGATGCGATTGCCTTATTGGAGCCCTTTGGGATTTTAGGTGAGCTCCTACCACACGAAGGGCGTAAGAAGACTCTAACCGAAAAGTGACGTCCATAATGCCTCTCTTGACGAAATGATTGGGTATAGGGGTTGGAACCAATCGAAGAGAGTTATCCTGTGTAATGGGGAAGCGGCTGAGTAGGGCAAGGTGCCGAAGGGGGTCTATAGAATTAACCCAAACAGTGTATGGCAGGAAGAGACCCGTATCCCTCAGCTTTTTCTGGAGGAAAAGAAGATCTTGCTGAGATCCCATTTCGGTAAGGACGAGAATATCTGGCTGAAGGCTGCTGAGAATATCCTTTATTGCAGAGAGCGAAGTTAGAGATTTTGCAGGCAGATTTTCAGATCCTTGGATAGAGTAGTTATTTAGATTATAGGCTACCAGCTTGCAAGTAGGAGATGCTTGAAGACAGTAGGCAGATGGTCCAGGAAGAAGAGACCACCAGGCAGCTACAAATAGCAGAAGGAGCGGATAATCTAGTATCCTTCTAGTCACCTAGAACCTTTTTTTCCTTTGGAGGTGACGGCGATAGCGAAGATTCTGCTGGAGAAGGTACGGACGCCACCTCGAGAGGCCGTTGTGGTAGAAGGTCTGGAATGTCTCGGTCTTGATCCACAGGTGGCTGAGAGCACAGCCGCGAAGCCGACTCCTCACTTGCCGACTTTTTATGGAACTCCCTCTCAAACTCATCCCTTGCTTTCCGAAACTCACTAAGACTTTGCCCCAGTGCGCGCGCAAATTCTGGCAATCGTTTGGCCCCAAACAGGATGACCACAATGACCAAAATAACCAGCAATTCCTGGAAGGAAGGAGTGCCCCAGCCCAAGAGCAGACCGTGGTCACACACGGGGAAGGAAATCCACCGGCATACAGGAGAGTCGGACAACAAAGCTAACACTTTCTATGGCTTCTTTACATTTTTTCGCATCCACCAGCCCAACGGGGTACTCTATCACATGGCAAGAAGACTCTACAAGAAAACCTTACCATGGAAACTCTATTATAGATCTAAAGCAATCAGCCTTCCATGCTTACCCCGTTTGTACGATTAATTCACCGATCTCGCTCTTTTGTGCAACTTATATGGTACCCAGCAAGCGACACGTAAGAGAGCTGAGAGAAGCGGATAGGATTTCTGTAAAAGCATCCTCTGCCTAAGACCTCCCTTGAAGATAGAGAGAAAGATAATATTTCGGGTTAGTCCGGAAGGTGAAGATGAAGGAGGAGCTAACTTAGTATTCGGCTGGAATATCACTCTGAGAGAGGAAGGTTTTGCAGAGTTGTAGCTATGTCTTCTCTTCCCTGGTTCCTTCAAAGGAAGTGTTGGTGGGTTGCACGGTGCAACCCACCAACATCATACGAGAACACATGACCAGACCATCTATCTTGAGGATCGAGAAAGAAGTCCTATCGAATTGGGAAGGATAATTTTCTTATAAGTAGAGTCCCGTTTGTATATCACATTAATGCTTTCGTTAGAAATCGGACAGTTATGGAAAAAATAACGCACTGCTAGTAGGCTACGTGCGGATAGAGGTCCTTTTCTCCGTCGCAAGCTCAACGTAATGTAAGCCTTAGAGTTTAGAGGCTACTGTTTCCCAAGAATGGAGTTCAGCAGGATATATTTCTTTGATCTCATAAGAGCTTCCAAGCACGGTATTCGTCGCTCCTGTTTTCAAAAGGATAAAAAGGAAGGAATGTTTTTCTTCATGGAAACTAGGTTCCATACACTCTTCGCGCAGCAGTCCATAAAAAAGTCTTGCCAAGAAGGTGGGACCTAGTGTGGAACCTTCGCTTAACCATTCCGTGTTGGTGTTGAACCGTCTGTGGCAGGCAGTAAACACCTGCAGTGTTCGTAGGGCCTTCTCTCTTTTGTGTCGGGGGCATGTTCAAGTTGTATCATCAGATAGGCAGAAGAACTTTCTGACCCATGATTTTCAGGGTTGGCAAGACTTCTCTGAGGAAAACCCTGCACCGAGAATGATGCATACTATTTCACGAAGAATCCGGATTCCGAGTGTTATAATGCTACTTTTCTTTGATAAGCTTCCCAGAAGGGAGACAAAACTCACGCGCCGCGGTGTCTTTGAGCGAGACAAAAATAGGTGCCAATACTGCGGAAAGATGTTCCACCGTGACAGCCTCAATCTGGACCATGTTTTACCAAAGGATAAAGGAGGAAGAACTACATGGGAAAATGTGGTTTGCTCCTGTGTTCCATGCAATACCCGTAAGGGAAATCGGCTACCTCATGAGGCAAGAATGCAGCTCACACGTAAACCAGAATGCCCTAAGTGGCTTCCGTTTAACAGTGTGCTATTTCCAACGGAACACCATGAAAGTTGGGAGCACTTTGTGAACCCTACCGATTGGAACGTTGGATTGAGTGATTGATTGGCTTTTGACTACAAGTTTAGCTGTTCTAGTTACCTTGGACTTCCGTAACCAGGTTAAAAAACCGTTGGAACAGGCTATGACTCTCGTGGGGACCAGGCGATGCTTCCGGATGATACTGCACGCTAAAAATTGGATATTCCTTATGACGTAGTCCAGCAACAGTGTGATCATTCAAATTAATATGCGTGACTCCTACGCAGTCAGGTAGAGAGTCAGGTGCAATGGCAAAACCGTGGTTTTGTGATGTGATAAAAACTCGTCCTGTCTGAAGATCTTTCACAGGTTGATTAGATCCCCTGTGGCCAAATTTTAGCTTAAGTGTGCTCCCGCCAAAGGTGAGCCCCAAAATTTGGTGTCCGAGACAAATGCCAAAAATAGGCACATGATGAGTAAGCTTACGGATGTTTTCCCTAACATAGTCAAGTGTGGCAGGATCCCCTGGCCCATTGGAGAGAAAGACCCCTTTGGGCTGAAGAGCGAGAGCCTCCTCAGCAGGCGTCCTAGCAGGCACCACATGTACCAAGAAGCCTACTCGACGTAGGGAACGCAGAATATTGCGTTTCATTCCAAAGTCATAGGCAACGATATGGTGTTGTGCTTCAGGAAGAGAGAAAAGGGTATCCTGTTGGGAGTTGGTTTCCGTTCTTCTAGTTGGGTAGTTTTGTACCCACGGACGACTTAAAGTTCCATCTACATCCCAGTCATAGGACTGGGATGTGGTAACTTCTTGTACAAGGTCTGCTCTCTCCTCGCAATTTTTTGCACGGAATACAGCCTCAGCCCCGTCGCAAATTTCACTAGTCAGGCAAGCTCTCATAGTACCATAAGTACGGAGGTGGTGTGTCAAAGCACGCGTATCAACCCCAGATATGCCAGGAATATGGTGTTGAGTAAGATAGGCTTGCAGGCTAGCTTCAGACCGCCAGCTACTGACAATAGGACTCAACTCCTCAATGACAAACCCACGTACGTGCGGACTGTCGCTCTCTAAATCTAGAGCATTAGTGCCACAGTTGCCAATCTCTGGGTAGGTCATTGCTACAATCTGACCACAGTAAGAGGGATCACTTAAAATCTCTTGGTAACCTGTCATAGATGTGTTGAAGCAGATTTCGCCTGTTGTGGTTCGGTGGTATCCGAATGCCTCGCCGCGGAATATACGACCGTCTTCCAGTGCTAAGAGTGCCTTCTTCTGCAGCATATAGAGAGGGGGGGATCAGTGGGGAGGATATAGTGAGGAAGTGGGGCTCGTTAAAGTAGAAGAAAGACAGGTGTCGGTCTTGTAGCTCTCATTAGGGGGCACTTTTCTCCTGAGTGTCTCCGTTTGTGGATCTCCCAGTAGCAATAATGATTTGGAGGAACGGACCCTGTTCCTTGCCTGCCATCAAAGGAACGGATAGCGTTCCTAAAAGTATTAGGTTGATTGGAGGAAATAATAAATCTTCCCAAAGAGCCTGACGGGGAACTCAAGCGGACCGGAACAGGGTTGACAGTAAACATGGCTTCATAGCCCCTTCTGAGCCCGGCCTGCACGATGCTAGCATTATGCCCCCCGTAGGGATACGCGAAAGTAGCAACTGGAACGTTAAGATGGCACTCCAGAGCCTTTTTAGACTCCTCTAATTCATTGGAAATCCACGATTGATAGTCACATCCTACCAATGTATGTGGGCGCGCCATGTTTTCATGGGAAACGCTATGGCTTCCAAATTCCATTCCAGAATCCCGCATTTCCTGCAACTGTTTCCAGCTGAGCGATTTGCCACCTACATTTACATATTTAGTATAAAGGTAGAGAGTAACAGGATAGCCAAATTCTCTCAGGATAGGCCACGCCACGTCATAGATAGACGCGTAACCGTCGTCGATGGTAATCAATGCACTCTTTGGAGGGAGCCTTTTTTTACCTCGTCTCCAGGAAAGAAAATCCTTCATAGAAATAACGGTGATTCCGTTGTCCTTAAGGGATTGCATTTGCTCTCGAAAAACTTCAGGTTGAATAGCGAGCGTATCTTTTGGAAAAGACTCAAACCGATGATAACCTAGGACAATGACCCCCATATTCTGCTCAGCGGATTGAGTTGAGGAAGCCTGCAATTGCTTCGGAGAATCGAGTCTCGACTGTACAGGCAGTTGCTGCGCCATGATGGATCCTGCTTGGATAAAGGAAAGCGGTAGCATCAAAAACTTTTTGGTGCCGTCAAAAATGCCGCAGTAAGTCTGCAGGGCGTTCATTCTTTTTCTTTCAACCAAGTTGTGCATTGCAGGAGTGTTTATGACGCTGTAGGAACTGGTCAATTCCAAGAACTTTTAGCTTGTCTTCGATCTTTGCGAGGTGATGTTCGAAGGAACAAGCGGCGGTAATTGCTTCCTCGGTCAGCATTCTGCGAATGATAGGCTCTTCCGAAAGGCTCCTCTGAAAAGAGATAGTTTCTTCCTTCCAAGTCCGTGTAGCTGCACGTTGCACTACTTCATAGGCATCTTTTCTTTCTAAGCCCTTGTCTATTAACAGGAGGAGTATAGACTGGCTTGCGTAAAGTCCACGAGTCAACATTATATTGCGTTGCATTTTTTCTGGATATATCTGGAGAGTAGAGATTACCCTGCAGAGGGTAACGAGCATGTAGTCTAGGAGAATACAGGAGTCCGGAAGGATAATGCGTTCAACGCTACTATGGCTAATGTCCCTCTCATGCCAAAGAGTCACATTTTCTAGCGCCGCAACTGCGTATCCACGGATGACTCTGGCAAGGCCACTCAGCTGCTCGCTAGTGACAGGATTTCGTTTGTGAGGCATAGCAGAGCTACCTTTCTGCCCTTCACAAAAGAATTCCTCTACTTCTAAAACTTCGGTGCGTTGGAGATGGCGGAACTCTGTAGCCCAACGATCAATACTAGAGGCAATCACAGCTAATACACATAAAAACTCTGCATGGCGATCCCGTTGTATGATTTGGGTGGAAAGCAAAGCAGGCTTTAACCCCAAATGGCTGCAGACAAATCTCTCTACAGCAGGGTCCAGATGCGCGTGAGTACCGACGGCCCCGCTAATTTTCCCAACACGAATTCTCTCTCTAGCTTGTCTGAGACGTTCCTCTGCACGGACAAACTCATCAAACAAAAGCGCCATTTTTAATCCGAGGGTAATAGGTTCTGCGTGGATACCATGACTCCTACCAATCATTGGCGTCAGACAGTGTTTTTTGGCCATCCTTGCGGCAGCAACTTGGAGAGCATACAGATCTTCCAAGAGGATATCCGTAGACCTTGTCATTTGAAAAGCTAGGCTAGTGTCCAGGATATCCGAAGAAGTCAACCCACGATGTATCCATCGAGCGGCAGGGCCTACATGTGCAGACACGTTTTCCAGGAAAGAAACGATCTCATGATGAGTGCGTGAATCGATTTCGTGAACTTTTTTGATGTCAAATGCTGCCAATTCTCTGATGGTTATCGCGTCTTCTGCTGGAATACAACCCAGCTTAGCCATGGCTTCACACGCGAGAACTTCAACTTCTAGCCAGATTTCTAACTTACGTTGCTCTGTCCAAAGAGCACGCATCCCTGGCAGGGAATATCGTTCTGGAGTCATCTACCGATGACTATGGGAATTCTCGGCGATTCGCCACGAAAATCAGCCTTCTTCTGCATTCCAGTGCCCCACTTATCTACCCTTTTGATGGTGAGAAAATGGCCAATGGCCTATTGTATTGTGACTTTTGACGGCTTGCCACGCACGTGTTCATTCAAGTAGACGAGATGCTAGGGCTTTGGCTTTGTTCCCCGTAGGCTCCCCCATTAGGACCATGAGCTACCAGAGAGGAAGGGAAGGGTTTTGCAGGGGACACCAGTCCCGCAGAAACTATAGCCTTAGTAGCTTGTTCTAAGGTGAGACTACTCTCAACGACGCGTGAGCTTTCAATGAAAACCATGTATCCGGTAAATGGATTTGGAGTGGTAGGGAGAAAAACAGCAGTCATTTCATAACCCAGTGCTTCGTCATGAAGAGTGCCCGTCACAAACCCGATTAGGTAGCAGCCAGAGCTAGGGTACGGCACATAGGCGACGCGCTTAAAATTGGAACTCATCTTGATATTGCGTACTGATTCAATGGCCTGCTTGACTCCTCCATAGAGATGGGCCACCACGGGGATTTTCAGGATGATAGATTCAAACTTTTCTATAATATTTCTCCCGATAACATTTGTTGCCATAAAGCCTAATCCAAGGAGGAGAAGTAACGTAGTAACAACACCAGCACCAGGGAAATGGATGCCGAGAGAATGGAATATTGGGGAAGAAAAGTTGTTGATCGTACTGTAGGCAATCTTTAAGACGGTTAGAGTAACAACTAGCGGGACAGAAATAAGGATCCCTGCGATCAACTTGTTACGGAGATGCTTGATCCGATGGGGGGTGGAGTTGGTGATGGAGTTAAAATTTTGCACGGATCCCCCATGCTGCACGATTATACGAAGTTTTGCAAACAGGTAGTAAGGACTGCTATTTTTCCCTTTGTTTCAGAATACACCTGTGCCTAGTTGGCATGCGATACAACACGGATCCCTTCCCTACGGCAAAGTTTATTGTAATTGAGAGGCTTGGAGCACAGGCGTGAGAGAATTACATCGCTACCATTGTTGACCAGCTTGCATTGTGGTTTTACCATGGGGGGCATAGCTTGTTTAAGCCACGCTCGGCGCGTTGTTTGCCTTCATGTTGCCTCCATATACTTAGTGGACCTAGAGAGCCTGAAGGCCTGCATGATTTAGTAGGCTCTACGAGAGACTTGCTAAGTAGGAAAAAATCGTAAAGTTTGATAGTCAGGTAACCGGGTTTTCCACAACCGCTTTACATTCCTTGCTGATCTCTATGAGGCTGTTACTTTATGTTACAATCCGCACAGTTGTTTTCGAAATCTAGGGCTTCGATGCCAGGTGGAGTCAACTCACCGGCTAGAGCTTTTAAGGCAGTTGGGGGGCAGCCATTCTTTGTAAAGCACGCGCGAGGGTCATATCTCACTGATGTAGACGGAAAGAAATATGTTGATTACGTTTGTAGCTGGGGTCCAGCTATCCTGGGGCATAGCCACAGGGCCGTTGTTGACGCCATTTGTGCAGCCGCACAAAAAGGCATCAGCTTCGGTGTACCTACCGCTCTGGAGGTGGAAATGGCTCAAACCATACAAAGCATGGTACCGTCTGTTGGAAAAGTCCGCATGGTTAATAGCGGCACCGAAGCGACCATGAGTTGTATTCGCCTCGCCAGAGGTTTCACCAAAAGAGATATAGTAGTTAAATTTGCAGGTTGCTACCATGGGCACGTGGATTCCCTCCTTGTTAAGGCAGGAAGTGGGGCATTAACCTACGGGCAGCCCGACAGTGCGGGCGTGCCACGGGCTCTTGCTGAGTTGACAAGGACACTGCCCTTTAATAGACCTGACATCGTCAGGGAAATTTTTCGGAGGGAGGGGGATGCCATTGCAGCAGTGATCTTGGAGCCTGTTCCAGCCAACGCTGGCCTTTACCTGCCAGTTCCGGGTTTTTTGGAAGAGCTGAGACGTCTCTGTGATCATTACGGGGCATTGCTTATCTTTGACGAGGTTATGACTGGGTTTCGCCTTGCTCCAGGTGGAGCACAGGAGATTTTTGGTGTTTGTCCAGATCTTACGGCCTTAGGAAAAGTTATCGGGGGTGGTCTTCCAGTGGGTGCATTTGGGGGACGTGCTGACATCATGGACTATCTTTCTCCAGATGGACCAGTCTATCAGGCCGGCACTCTTTCAGGAAATCCGCTTTCCCTAACTGCTGGCCTTACACAAATCCGAGAACTTCAGAGAATCGACGGCTGGAAACGGCTAGAAAAAACAGGATGCGATCTTGAAAAGGCCGTCCTAGAGTGTATCCAGGGGAGACCTCTTACCTTCCACCGCATCGGATCGATGTTTTGTCTTTATTTCACTCCTCATTCTGTTTGCAATCTTTCTGATGCGCAAAAAAGTGATCTCTCCGCCTTTGGGAAGTTTTTTCAGGTATGCCTACATCATGGGGTCTATCTTCCTCCTTCCCAATTTGAGACCGGTTTTTTTTCTACTGAACATTCTCCAGAAGACATCCAGCACACTGTCAAGGTTATGGCAAACGCCCTTCAAATGGTCGGCATACATTAACTCTCAATTTCAGAAAGATTATCCCTCTAATGGTGCTGCTATCTACCTGCAGTAAGAAAATAGAGCGATTCAACACGATCTCCTGATCGTATGGGTGTTGTGGACCATGCCGCGCGATGTAAGGCTTTTCCGTTATGCTCTACTGGCGTGATAGGAGAAGCGTCTGCTAGTCTCCCATTAGTTCTTCTACCGTAGAAGCACTGACGTTTCTTCGCTCTTCGCTATTAATCCAAATAGCGCTCATACTGCAGAAGAAATCATACAAGCATCCCAGTCCTTCCAAATGGAGTCCAGGCCAAGTGCAATAAGGTGTTGGAGACACACCTCTTCAGAGTAGAGGAGCGGCTATCGGCGAGGGAAAACTTTTTTTGTGGCGGAGCGCTCTGCAGTGGAGCATCCAGAAGAAATTATACCGTACGCAGTGGTTCGATGCAAACGGGCAGAGTACCTTAGCCGGTGTAGCCTCCAGGCTTCTGTGTGCCCGCCGGCACTCATATGGGTAAAAACTCCTAACAAGGAAAGAACATAACATCACGCAACTGAGGTACTCCTTAGTACTTAGAACAATGCTAACATAAGGGAAGGCGACCCGAAATATACAGAGAAGTTGAATGAGTTCTTGGTCCGAAACAGATATAGCGGAGAAAAATTCCCTGTTGCTGGGCATAATCTAGGGAGGATCAGCGTTAGTTGAGCCTTCCAACAAATACAAAGCAGGTATTCGACACGTGTACTGCTAGGGCGACAGCCTCCTCCTGCCACTTCCACGGTCCATAAAGAGCTCCCAAACCCAAGTCGAAAAGGAACCCCGCCTAAAAAAAGCCCGTGCTCTAGGACCCATCCAGCCGCCACTCAAAGTTCTTTTTTGGGTCCAAAGGCAAGGTACCTCCACATAACTAAGGCCGATGACACGTCTCTTGGTAGAGGACAAGACCATCTGAACCTGCATTAGCCATTCTCCGATATTTAGAAACCTCCATAGGCGCTACTTCCAGGAAATGGATGGAATTTCAGCAGTAGGAGGCGCATACAACGTTCCAAGCATTTATAAGAGATAAACCTCGGATGTTCACCAGCGACTAGGAGGAGGTAGCGAAATCCCTGTTCGGCAAGAGGACGGGCTTCCTTAGCTACCTCATCAATTTCCAAAGTGATGCGTAGGATAGCATCCTCCCGAACAAATCCACAGTACGCACAGGAATTGATACGCTCGTTGGAAAAGGGAAAAGGTAGAGTGGAGCAACTCTATACGCATGGTCTTTCCAAAAGAATCAAGCAGACCTATAAACTGCCGGATCAGTAAAGAGGGACGAGCTAAAAGGCGACTGTAGAGGCTAGAAAATCCCATAAATCAAAAACGCGGGCTCCCCTCGGGGGTACCATATAGCCTTTCCTTAAGCCACGAGGCAATATAGTCCACGTCAGCCCTGCCCACTTGCTTTGTAGGAAGGACCTTTGCACGAGGAGAGAGATTCTGTCTTCGAATTCCTCCCCCCTGCCAAATCCACGCATCTGGAGAATAGGGACCTACTAACCGCGGGTCGCTCCTAGTATGCAAGGAGAGCAACCGACCTCCATGGATTGCCGCTACCACATGGGCAGGCCCACTGTCCACCGATACCACAAAACTAGCGTTTGAGCATAGCCAAATCATTTCTAAAAGGGAAGTCTTGTTAAGAAGAGAAGTACAGTGTGACGGTAAGTGGAAAGAGAGTTTTCCAATACCAGCAATTAGAACAGGAAGAGAATCAAAGTGTTCACAGAATCGGACAATAGCTGCTTCGCTAAGAGACTTACCTCCCCCGCGGGAAAATGGATGGAGGAGGATCCAATTAGAAGAAGCAGGTAAATCTTTCGGAGGAAAACCAGAAGGAAGCGGAAACTCCAGGCAGACTGGATAGGGTAAGCCAAGAGCAGAAAGGATACTTAAATAGCGATCCACAGCATGCAAAGTCTTTGTAGTGGAAAATTTGGCATGATGGTAAAAAAGGTGAGCTGCCTCGCGGGAATCTGGCAGTCCAAAAATATGCTTAGCTCGACTACACCTTGCAATAATAGCACTACGCAGCAAGCCTTGGAGGTCCAAACAAATCTCCGGGGGTTCCTGCCGCAAAAGGGTAACTACCCATTCTATTGTACGCAGTGTGCCCATCCACCCTTGGAAGTGCTTCCTAGGGAACAGGATACGATGGTTTACAGAAGTATTTCCTTCTAACAGGGTTTCCCAACGGGTATCGATTATCCAAGAGATCTGCGTGTGCGGCCATTGTGTACGAATAGCGGATGCACAAGGCAGAGCATGGATAATGTCTCCCAGGGATCCTGGCTTCACAATCCAAAGGGAGACAGGAGGAAACATCTGGGTCTTCTGGATTGTTTTCAGTGGCAAGAAATGGCAAAAGAAGTGGCAATTTTCGTTAGTCGGCACAGGAATACAATCCTGACACGGTAGGAGATGCCGCCGCTGCCGCCCCTCCAACTAGTGAGGTGACTAGGAAAGTCTTTCTTATGCAGAGAAAATCTGGTTCTTGTTCTTTCTAGGTAAGAAGGCACATGAGTAAAGAAGGTCAAACAATTCATGGAGCAGCATAGTACTGACAGATGGCTTTCACCAGCCCGGGAATGGTGTGTTGGATCGCTTCAATATCTACAGAGAATCCCAGCCTAGTAAGGGTACGCGAAGTAATGGGACCGATACTGGCCGTTTGGAAATTCTCAGGTGGTGAAAGCTGAAGTGTAACGAAGTTTTCTACAGTGGAAGAACTAGTAAATGTGACAATATCCGCTCCTTCTTCACAAAAGCGTCGCATGCCGACACATTCATCACTTTCTGGTACTGTACGGTAGGCAATCGCTTCATCCACAATAGCCCCTAGTCGAGTGAGTTCTTTTCTCAAGAAAGGACGAGCATTTCCTGAGCGGGCTAGGAGAATGCGTAAATTCTCCACACTCATCTTTTCTTGGAAAGCCCTTACAACCGCTTCCGCTACATACTGAGTAGGCATGAGATCTACCTGTAAGTAGTAAGAACGGATCCGTTCTGCGGTTGCTGGGCCAATAGCTGCGATACGTACCCCGCCAATTTCTCGAACATCTTTGTAAATCCCAAAAAATGCTTGAAAAAAGGTGTCTACCCCATTGGGGCTCGTGAATATCAACCAATCATATTTGTGAGTGTCTGCGACAAGTTGGAGAAATGCTCTTTCGTCTTGTGGGGGCTCGATGCGAATGGTTGGCAGTTCAAAAGCATCCGCCCCTAAGTTGCTAAGAGCTCTCAGAAGAGTACTAGCCTGCAAAGTGCTGCGAGTGACGGCAATGCGTTTACCAAAGAGTGGACGAGATTCAAACCAATTCAATTTCTCCCGCAACCGTACTACTTCACCAAAAACAGCAACGGCAGGCGCAGTAAATCCGATCTCCTTCGCCTTCTGTGAAATCTCTTCTAATGGTCCGCATAGGGTTTGCTGACAGCCCGTAGTTGCCCAACGAATCAATGCTACTGGGGTACTTCTATGCATACCGTGTATAAGGAGCTCCTTAATGATTGTTCCTAGACGCGCCATTCCCATGAGCATAACCTTGGTGCCCCCCGCATGGGTGAGCGCTGCATAATCTAGTTTGGGTGAAGATTTATTGAGATCTTCATGTCCAGTAAATATTGTTAAATAGGCGCCGTAACTACGGTGAGTAACTGGAATACCGGCATAAGCTGGCCCTGCAATGGCTGAGGAGACACCTGGCACAATGCCGAAGGCAATCCCAGCCGTAGCGAGGGCCTCCGCTTCTTCACCACCACGCCCAAAAAGAAAGGGGTCTCCTCCTTTTAATCGCACTACATGTAGCCCGCTTTTGGCTTTTTCTATGAGTAATTGGTTAATAGCTTCCTGCGAAAGGACCTTCCGACCTGCTTTTTTACCAGCATAAATGTATTCTGCCGATTTTGGCGCAAAATGGAGCAATTCTGCTGAACACAAGTGGTCATAAACAACCACTTGTGCCTTAGAGAGGCATTCCTTTCCAAGTAAAGTGAGGAGACCTGGGTTTCCTGGGCCAGCTCCAACAAGATGACAAAATCCTTTTTCGTTTACCATGTAAGTTGCTTAACTAAGGCGCCCATCTATCTCGATGAAAAAGTGGAAAAAACTTGCGTTGCTACTTCTTCAGCATTAGAGGCTGTTGCTTGAGCATAGCGGAAAAAAGTGCCTTGGAACCAAGCGGCCTGGAGATAGATGGCTCCGGCAAGTGGTTGAGCTAGAGCACCCAGTGCTGAATGGCATCCTCCACCTAACTTCTTTAAAAGAAGGCGCTCGGCACGCACACATTCCTCAGTAGTGGGGTCATGGACTGGTGTAAGTAGCTGGCGAGTTCTTTCGTCCTTTTCTAGCACTTGAACAGCGATTGCTCCCTGACCAGGGGCAGGTAAAAAATCTTTTAATGCTTGAGCATGCAGTCCAAGCTTTTCACAGAGACCTCCGGGTACTAGAGCATATAACCTTTCCAGACCTGCCCTAGCAACTATGATGGCACAGAGTCTACTAGTCCTTGCCAGCTTGGAAAGACGCGTCGCCACATTGCCACGTATGCCCTCCACAACAAGATCTGGGCGGTGTCTGAGAATCTGAGATTTTCTTCGTTGGCTGCCCGTGGCAACATAGCCCCCCCTAGGTAGGGCCTCAAGCCCACCATCCTGTTTAGAAATGAGAAAATCCTCACACGAGGCTCTTGGTAGGATAGCTCCAACCACGAGTCCAGGGACATCTTCTACAGGTAAATCCTTGAGGCTATGGACCGCTACATGGATTCTTTTTCGCAAGAGGGCAGTTTCCAGCTCTTTAGTAAAGGCTCCCTTGTCGAAGGGGGAATCTACTCCTAGTGGAGTATCCAGTCTCATGTCAGCTTGTGTGCGAACAATGACCGTATCCATGGAAAGCTTAGGATATATGCGAGAAAGCGCAGTCTGAAGGATGAGGCTTTGCGCAAGCGCAAGGTCGCTCCCTCGTGTGCCAATTTTAAGAGACTTCATACGGATAACAATCCGCGTGCATCTTCCCAAGTAGACCGATGTAGCCGAGCAACAAACCCACGCACATGTTCTTCAATGAGAGCCTCGCAACATTTAAGTTCGCAGTGACGAATGTTGATAGATTGCTGGGCGATATCTTGAAGGGAATCAATATCGTAAAGGAACACACTGTCTAGGTTACTGGCAGAGGCTTCAACATCTCGAGGTACAGCCAAGTCAATAATGAAAACTGGGCGTTGTCTTCTCTTTTGCATGAGGAGAGAGAGCTGTTCACTTGTAAGAATTGGGTAGGGCGCGCTGGTGGAACTGATAAGGATATCTACGTCAGAAAAAGCGTTTTGCCACTGGGCAAAGTGTAGGGCTTCCCCTCCAACCTCGGCTGCAAGGTGTGCCGCTCGTTCATAAGTACGATTAGAGACGATGGTGCTCTGTACGCCTCTAGAGATCAGGCTACGCGCTGTACGTTTACTCGTTTCTCCGGCGCCGAGGATCATAATGCGACACTTTTCAAGATCATCAAAAATCTTCTCGGCAAGCTCTACTACTGCTGCTCCTATGGAGGTCGGACCTCGGGTGATTCTAGTCTCTGACCTTACTGTCTTTGCTACTCGAAAGGCATATTGAAAGAGCTTATTTAGATGTCTGGAGGTGGATCCCCATCTCAGAGCCTTGTCATAGGCACGTTTCATCTGTCCAAGCACTTCCGTCTCTCCCAAGATCATGGAGTCCAAACCACTAGCTACTCGAAACAGATGCCGCACGCTATAAGGCATCGCATGGTGATAGAAGGGGGCCTTATAACCCACTCGATCGCTCAGAATGTTCTGAATCCTTTCCCCGCTGAGCCTTGGACAAATAGTGGCTACATAGAATTCTACTCGGTTACAGGTGGAAAGGATTACAGCTTCGTGGAGTCCTTCAATTTGATGGATCTGATGAAGCAATGTTTCCATCTCATGTGAGGGTAGAGCAAATCGCTCTCGCATAGAGATAGGAGCGATCCTATGGTTGATGCCTGTGCAAAGGATGTTCATCAGACAGATGTGGGAAGGTAGTAAATCTTGGGAAGGGTAGTCATGGCTACGAAAAAAGAGCACTGAGATAAATGCCAATGGAGGCGATGGAAGGTATCCTAAAGGGAAGAAGATGCTCGGTGGTTCGACATTACTATCTTATCCATCAGCTTGATATGTCTCTCTATCCGTAGGGAGGCTTGAGAAGACATGGTGAAACCCATAGGCATTATAGGAGATTTTAGTTGCCTAAAGGGCTGTGTAGCCTAGGTAAGTACAACAATAGAAGAAAGGAGCTGTGCGCGACCTTAATAGATTACTAAAGGCTCCTTGGAGGACGACCTTCCAATCCAGTTGGATTGGCCTATCGGTTCAGTGGTATTCCGAAAGAAAACTATACTGGTGTTGGTGCTGGGAAGCTTTAGATGGGGTCAGAGGAAACCTTTAGACAGCATAAAGCAAGGCGTCTCCTTGCTCTCTCAGCCTACGTGCTATTCAAAAACCTCCCATGGAAGCCAAGGGAGGAGAGAGATACCTGCAGATTGTGCGATGTAGTTTGATGTGGCTGTATGCGCGTCAGCACTGGACATGAGCTGCGCGTTTGGTCTCTGTCCCACACCATCCTGCTTTGCTTGCCTATCACCTTTTGCAATCTAGCGCATCATACAAAACCGTG
This sequence comes from Candidatus Xiphinematobacter sp. Idaho Grape, assembly GCF_001318295.1. Taxonomy (NCBI): domain Bacteria; kingdom Pseudomonadati; phylum Verrucomicrobiota; class Spartobacteria; genus Candidatus Xiphinematobacter; species Candidatus Xiphinematobacter sp. Idaho Grape. The sequence goes on along the minus strand of NZ_CP012665.1, from coordinate 894,184 downwards.
TGGTGCGTATTCTTTGTGCCTGGCCCCATGTAACAAGTCTCTTGGGAGACATTGCTGCTAAAACATCCACGTTATCTCTGTAGATAAGTGGCTGAACTAAAATTAATAGCAAACAGCACATGTTATCTTTGGTTTGTTCTTTTGGTGAGAAAGGCTACACTTCGTCGCTTGCGTTTAAGGAGCATGATCCTCTCCCCTTTAGAGTTTTAGATGAAAAGGCTGGTCACTCCTCCGAACATGATGTCCCTTGCGTGCGAGCAAGTGATAGAGCTGGTCTGTGCTCATCTGCACTCTGTTGAGGAAAAAATTCTTCAGCAATCCAGTCTATTTAACCCCATGGTGGAGAACTACATTACCCACGTAACGACCAAGGGTGGAAAGCGTTTACGTCCTATTCTCACTCTGCTTGCAGGGGGAGCAACCGGAAAAATTACCTCGGAGCACATAGACCTTGCCGTAGTCCTTGAGCTCATACACACTGCTACCCTAGTACATGATGATATTATAGACGGGGCGGACCTGCGCCGCTCACAAGCCACGGCCAACGCAAAGTGGGGAAACGCCTTAAGTGTCCTTCTAGGAGATTACTTATTCTCACATGCTTTAAGGCTTGCTGCCAGTTTCTCTAACCGGGAAATTGGCCGCAAAGTTGCGGATGCGTCCACTGAGGTCTGCAGCGGTGAAATTCTTCAGACTCAGCGCCGATTCGATCTTAAATTGAGCATTGCTGATTATCATCGCATCATTAAGATGAAGACGGCGGCGCTTTTGGCCTTATCTTGTGAACTTGGCTCTTTGATCAGTGGAGCTAGTACAAGAACGATCGGCGCCTTGCGCCGGTTTGGCCAGCAATTAGGAATTGCTTACCAGATTTATGATGATTGTCTGGACTTAGTCGGCAACGAATCCCAGGAGGGGAAGACGCTGGGGACTGACCTTGAGAAGGGCAAGTTTACACTGCCAGTACTCTTAATGCTTCATTCCAAAAAGCTCGGCGATAACGATGAGACCAACATTCGTATATCCCTTCTTACCAAGAGTGGTGGTGCTTTGGATACAAGCGCAATCGTTAGCATGGTATCAAAAACAGGCGCTGTACAAGCAGCCTCGCGAACAGGGGTCCGTCTTCTGGCAGGAGCAAAAAACAGCCTTCTGGGCATGCCGGAAAACCGATACGTCCTAGCATTGAATTCTATGGCATGTCAGCTTGAATTCATGCTCAAGTTGCTATGAGGCCCACGATCCAGGACAGTGTGACTCTATGTAACCATAACCACTACAAATCCACCGCCTGACCGGGTTGTGGGAGAATGATCCTTGTTTTTGGGAGTGCCTGAGTAAGGGACACACGGAACCATTCTAAAGCCATAGGGTCGCCATGTGCTAGCACGATAGTCTTAGGCCGGATACGTAGTGCATATGCTAAAAGAGCTTCACGAGAAGAGTGAGCGCTAAAATTAAATTCCTTGCACTGACATTTCCTTTTTAGAGTAGGAAGTCCTACCTCCAAGACAACCTCTTGATCAATTATTGTTCTTCGTATCTTGCCTGCAGGTGAGTCAGCATCCGTATGACCAACAAAAAAAAGACCCTGTCGAGGAGATTCAAGAATGCGACGTGCGAAAATATTGGAGAGTGTATTTTCCGACATCATGCCGCTTGAAAGCGCAAAGATAGATTGCTGCGTTAGACAGCAGGCCCTGATTTCTGCCCCATTGACTACGCGAGGGGTCATTTCTTGCAGAAGTTGAAGTGCTGGAGAATGGCGACAGATGCTTGAGGAAAAGGCATCGTATACTACCGTGAGTTTGGCGCTAAGCCCGCTTATGTAGATAGGTACTGCTGGAAGCAGTCCATAGACGCGCATTTTCCAGAACATTGCTAATAGCTCTTGTGTTTTTCCTAGGGAAAAGACTGGGATAGTGACCGTTCCGCCCCGCTCAAATATTTCTTTAATTGCCTGTGCCAGCCGCAATTCTTCGGCGGCGCGTGTAAAGTTTTTTTCCATCGGAGAGTCTCCCCTGGTAGCCTCCATCATAAGGATATCTATTCCCTCTTCTGGAAAGTTAGCCCCGCGGAGGAAAGACTGGTCACTGAAATTAACATCCCCTGTGTAGAAGAAGGTGCGTCCCTCACTTTCAACGAGAACGCCCGCTGACCCTAGCACATGCCCAGCATCAAAAAAGCATACGCGAACGTCTTGTATTTCCCTCCCAAAGAAGCTGCAGGGATAAAAGGTGTGACCTATTGGTTGTAGTTGCCATGTCTCCGAACATCGGTCCACTCCCCGGTGAGTGAAGAGAGGGTATTCTGGAAGATTGGCTGCTTCCCTTCGCCGCATCATAACATTGACGGAATTGTGTAACATAATACCCGCCACACGCGCTGTAGCAGGTGTCATATAGACAGGTATATCACGATAGCGCTTGGTTAATGCGGGAAGAGCGCCTATATGGTCATGATGGGCGTGGGTAAGCACCACAACGTCTAAATTCTCTTCCTCAAGAAGAGAAAAGTTTGGAAGTGCTGCGCGCCCCTCCTTTCTAGGGTGAAAGCCAGCGTCTAGCAAGATGCTATTTCCCCCTGCTTTAAGAAGATAGGAATTAGCCCCGATCTCCAAATTGCGAGTTAGATTAGTCAACTGCATCTGGAAATCTGCCCTGCATTAGACTTTACACTTTTCATAGTGTAAAAGCCCCCCGTACAGGGTTTGTTCCGGTCGGTTGTAAGCGCGCCCCCCCAAGCGCGCAGTGTAGGGAAGCCTCGGAACGGTGTGATAGCAGTAACACGAGTTCTTGAAGGTAAACTGTAGTCTGGCGTGAACGACTTTCCGCCAGAAAACTCTGTCTACTATGTACTATGGTGTACGCAAGGGGTATCGTGCACATTATGTTCCCTTCCTTTCTCTGTTATGAATCGCTACAATAGATCCGCCCGCAAAACCAACCTTGGTTCTGGGTCCAGTCCGACGTGAGGTAAGTGAGAGTTGATTCGGAAACACCCACCAGCCAAAATCCAGGTGCGTATCAAACTTTTTACCTTCCGTATCTACCCTGTAAAGCGGAAAGTCAACCTAGACAGGAACAATGTGAACCACATCCCAAGACAAGCTACCTGCTCCCATTAGGTAAGTATTCAACATCGGTCATGAGACCGCCTCGTTCTGAATGAGATTAGCTCCTAGCGGCACAGCGTGCAGACACCTTTTTATACAAAATTTCGTATAGTAAAACCATCGACTATCCGCAGAATGCGTCGTATTTTGCTGATGCTTCTCACAACACAATTTTATACCTGACTCAATTTTCTTTTGCTTTCTCATATTTGTAGATAGTGTTTGGCGTCTGTTTAATGGCGTGCTTATGGGTCCCCCGTTCCTGGGGCAGGAGAGGGCCGCTGTCGTTTTGTTTATTCTCCGCTCTGACTTTCCCCATGTGGCGCATTCGACTAGTGGTCAGGTCACAGCCCTCTCAAGGCTGGAGCACGGGTTCGATCCCCGTATGCGCTGCACTGTAAAGAACTGAGAAGCATAGAGAGCTGGAGAAGCCGTATTGCAAACACGGTGTCACTCCCCCTCATCTACACTCCATGGCTCCCTTGTTAGAGGAAGCACTCCTCCACCGATATATCCGCTGGAGTAATCGGTCGGACCAATCGCCCCGATCATTTTGCGCCGAGTAGCAGTTCGCCATTTTCGGCTCATACTTCTTCCTGTATAACAACCCCAGCTTTTGATAAAGGCTCCACGAGTAAAAACCCCCTTCCGAATTTTAGTTAGTTGATCTTCATGAAGGTAGGCCTTAGAAGCTCCGTCGATTTCATTGCTATAGTCGAACATAAAACAGGCCCGGTTGGCATGGCCGAAGTATTCAAGCCCGTTAATCTTAACAAGATTTCTGTTTCTAGGCCGGGTAATAGATTTTGAGGTAGAAGCTCCGTTTATGTAGTCGATGAGCTGCCGTCCTGAGCAAAACCAAACTAACTCGACGTTGTACTTCCTTTGAATGGACCTAATATCGGAGATTATATTCTTCTCCTGGTGCTGTTGTCGGCGTTCGTACCCTCGCCGGTATACAAACCAGGTGATCGGAAAGGTGGAACCGTGTTGGTCGCGTAATTGCTGAATGCGAACACGGCTAGCACGCACAAAATTTCCCCAATACTTGTCGTGGGGTTGCGTCTTGTACCTTTCCCATTCTAACAGAGATGGGCCTCCGGTTATAAGAACGTATTCACCCTGTTCAGATGGAATAGAAAGGCAATGAGAAGAAAGAAGGGGAACTTCTATTCCCAAGGCAAATGGGAAGAAGAATTGAAAAAGTACCTGGAAGAAGGGCCTAACCAATATTTTTTTGTGAGAAAGAGGTGTAAGTACTCGCCTATCTTGTGCGAAGGGGATTTCATCCCCATACGTACAAGGTGGTATAAGACGAAACCTCCCCGCTCTGTTGTCTTTTAGTTTTGTCCACTTTGCTCTGCACAGCTGTTGGCTCCTGTGCTTCTGCTTCTTCCTTCCTTTGTAGAGCTCACAGCCGTAGCGTTCCCTACCCATATTCAGGAGCGTATGCCGGACATAATACGGCAATTTTGCACCTGGCACGACGAAAACTACCACCCTTAGCTCCTTTGGCTTCACTATGCCTACCGTGTTATTCCATAGAATCCTTGCTTCTATGGACGTTCTTCTGTTTTTATCCTTCAGAATGAAGGAGACCCCACTTTCTGAGTTAATTGCTGTCCGGAGGCGTAAGCTAGAGAGCATGCGAGCATCTGGGCTACGACCATACGGTATGCGCTTCGCAACTAGTGGGTCTATCGCCTCCATTCGATCTCAGTTTGCCGACGGCAAGCTTCTATACGTAGCTGGACGAGTCACTGCCTATCGCGACATGGGCAACAGCCAGTTTCTGGATCTTGCAGATATCACTGGGCATATGCAAGTTTTTGTCTGTGCTAAAGAAATTAAGCTAGAAGATTTAGAAGTGTTGCCTCTTTTGGATATTGGAGATTTCATCGGAGTAACTGGAGAATGCTTTACCACTAAGACCAGAGAACCCACCCTGCGGGCAAGGAGTTTTCAAGTACTTTCCAAGGCCATTCGGCCACCACCAAACAAATGGTATGGTATCCGGCATACTGAGACAAAATACCGACAGCGTTATTTAGACTTAATTTCTAATCCTGCTTCCTGTGAGGTCTTCCGACAGCGGATCCGAATCATCCATGAGATTCGTAGCTATTTGGAGGGGAATGGGTTTTTAGAGGTGGAGACTCCCATGATGCAGGTGGTCCCTGGTGGCGCTGCGGCTGAACCATTTAAGACCCATCACCGTGCATTGGATATGGATTTGTTTTTGCGTATTGCTCCCGAGCTCTACCTAAAACAGCTTCTTGTTGCGGGATTCCCGCGCGTATTCGAGCTAAACCGTAACTTTCGAAACGAAGGCATTTCTCGCCACCACAGCCCAGAATTCACCATGCTGGAGGCTTATATTGCCTATTCCGACTTCGAACAAATGGCACTACTTGTGGAAGAAATGATCTGCCATATAGCCAAAAAGGTTTGTGGCGGATTGCTCATCCAACATAAAAATGAGGCAGGCGAGATAGTCCGTACTATTGATTTAACCCCCCCATGGAAACGGGCGAGGTATTCTGATCTCATCCGCTCTATACAGCCTAGCTGGTATGAATTAAGCTCAGACCAGAAACGCGCCTGCTGCACCCAAATGGGGCTAGAGACCACTGATTCTCAAGAGGATTTTGAAATAACCCAGCGTGTGTTCGAAAAGTTTGTCGAAGAGAAAATTATTGATCCGCTTTTTGTAACTCACTGTCCCAGAGAGCTTGTCCCACTTGCAAAGCAGAATGAAATAGATCTTTCCGTAGTAGATGCTTATGAATTAGTCATCAACGGTCATGAAATTTCTCCGGGCTACTCCGAATTAAATGATCCCGACATACAACGTAGGCGGTTAGAATATCAGTCCGGAGGAGAGATACAAAAGTTGGATTTGGACTTTTTGACCGCTCTAGAATACGGGATGCCTCCCGCTGGAGGACTTGGTCTTGGCGTTGATCGACTGGTAATGTTGCTAACCGGAGCGGAGTCCATTCGAGACGTCATCCTATTCCCTCACATGAGATCAAAGAATTAGAGGAAGCAGAATCATTGGAGCCAAAACACTGGAGCATGAAAGAGGAAGGGTAACTTAGTAACCGCAACGATTTTCCTGATGAGTGAATACAGGCAGTCTTTAAATCTCCCGAAAACGGCTTTCCCAATGCGAGGGAATCTGGCTGTACAGGAACCCCAGATCCTTGCGTTTTGGAAAAAACAAAACCTCTATCAGCAGATCCAGGAAGCACGCAGAAATCGGCCACTGTTTCTCCTGCACGATGGACCCCCTTTTGCCAACGGGGATGTTCATATGGGAACTGCCCTTAACAAGGTACTTAAAGATTTTGTTATCCGTTCAAAATCTATGGCAGGATACCGTGCCCCCTTTCGTCCAGGGTGGGACTGTCATGGCCTTCCGATTGAGTTTAAAGTAGCCCGCCAGTTTACTCGCTTGAGCGCGGTAGAAATACGAAAAAAATCCGAGGAGAGCGCGCGTAAATTTATCCAAATCCAGAGGGAACAGTTTGTACGCTTAGGAGTACTGGGGGACTGGAAAAATCCTTACTTGACGTTGGATCCATCCTATGAGGCTGATGTGGTGCGTTGCTTCGCCCGTTTCGTACAAGAAGGACTAGTTTACCGCAGTCGTAAACCCGTACTTTGGAGTACCGGAGCGCAGACCGCTCTGGCAGAAGCAGAAATCGAATACAGAGAAAAGATCTCCCCGGCCATTTATGTGAAATTTCCTATTCCCATAGAAGAAGCTCTACGCAAGGCACTTCCCACTGGCCAGCCCATAAGCTTGGTAATCTGGACAACGACACCTTGGACGCTTCCTTCCAACCTGGCAATCGCAGTGCACAACGAATTCGAATATGAGGTTGTGAGTACAGGAACCGAGTATTTGATCATAGCCAGCCAGCTGGTAAGTACCTTCCAGGAAAAAAGCAGAGTAGCAATAGAAAGGGGAATTCGCCGGTGCTTTGGGAACCAACTAGTTGGAATACAGGCACAACATCCATTCTTGGATCGTAACTCAGTGGTCTATGCAGCAGGGTTTGTCACCTTGAAGGTAGGTGTAGGATGTGTGCATGTTGCACCCGGTCATGGTGAGGATGACTACAGTCTCGGACTGCAGCATGGCCTTGGACTACTGTCTCCCGTGGATGATTATGGGAGGTATACAGCTGATTGTGGTCTTCCCTCACTGGTTGGGGAATATGTGCTAGACGCTGATGAAAAAATTATTGCTATCTTGGAAGGAAAAAGAGCTCTGGTAGGGCGTTCAGATTATACTCACAGTTATCCGCATTGTTGGCGTTCAAAAACTCCGCTGATTTTTAGAGCTGTTGAACAGTTTTTTATTCGTATCGAGGAATTACGCCACAGGGCAGTAAAGGAGGTCGAGAGAGTAAACTGGCTTCCACATTGGGGTAAGAACCGCCTCCGTGGTACTTTGGTGTCTCGACAGGATTGGTGTATTTCGCGTCAGCGTGTGTGGGGCGTCCCCCTGCCAGTATTCTATACTGGTGCTGGTGACCCAATTCTAGATCCAGACTTAATTAACCGAGTTGCCGAGATTTTTTCTAGAGAGGGGAGTGATTCTTGGTTTAGAAAAAGCGATGCCGAATGGACTAACCTCCTCGGCCTTTGTCGAGGAACTACACGTCGGAATGATACACTGGATGTTTGGATAGAATCTGGCGTGAGCCACGAGGCCGTGTTGCGCCACACTAGAGGTCTTACTTTTCCTGCAGATCTCTATCTTGAGGCTACAGACCAACATCGCGGATGGTTTCAGTCTTCGCTTATGACCTCAATTGCTCTTAACCATACCGCCCCTTACAATACTGTGCTTACACATGGATTTGTGGTAGGGAGGGATGGTTTGAGAAAAATTTCCAAGTCAGAGCAAGAAAACTACAAAACACCCACTAGAGTTCAGCATTTTGTAGAAAAATTTGGGGCGGATATTGTTCGCCTTTGGATAAGCAGTGTCCATTTTACCGACGACATTCCATTTTCAGAAGAAATCTTTACTCGCCTAACCGACTCTTATCGTCGCATTCGAAATACACTGCGTATCCTTCTAGCGAACCTCAACGGATTTCGTGGCGCGACGTGTCAGCCAGTTCTCTTGACATTGGTAGACAAATGGTTACTCGCACGATTGCGGCAGGTATTAGATTCCTGCCTAGAGGCGTATTCTAAGCTAGAGTTTTACCGAGTCTACAGTGCTATCAACCGCTTCTGTACAATCGATTTGAGCAGCCTCTATGTGGACATCACGAAGGATCGGCTATACTGCGACGCGCTATACTCTGAGCGTAGGTGTGCTACACAATGGGTTATGTATAATGTTTTCGACGCCTTATGTCGCCTCATGGCGCCCATCCTAGTTTTTACCACCGAGGAGGCTTGGGGCTACTTTCATCCCGGTGAATCAGTTCATCTCCAGTGCTTTCCGCAGGGGACATATGATGCAGAAGACACAGAAGTTATGCACAAGTTTTCACAACTTCTGGAAATACGTTCTAAAGTAAGTGTTGCCGTTGAAACTGCTCGAAAATCGAATGTGATCGGCACGCCCCTTCAGGCACGTGTGACAATACGAACTACTAACCCACAAACCATTGCTTACTTCCGGGAGAGGCCTGAAGAAATGGAGGAGGTTTTAATCCTTAGCGATTTAGCCGTCCTTCAGGATTCCATCGATTCTATTTCCATTGTCCCGACTTCCTACCGAAAGTGTGCACGCTGCTGGCGGCACCGTAAAGAGGTCGGGGGTATGCCATCTCCCAACCTGTGCAGACGTTGCTACGATGTACTTCAGCAAATGGAAAAAGAATCATGATTGTTTTTCTTGCTGTGGCCTCTTATCTACTTGACCGAGCAATAAAATTTTTAGCCTTTCAGTATCTCCTGCCTTTTGCTTCAGTTCCAGTTGTCGGCAATGTCTTTTACCTAGTCCGTGTCCAAAACACAGGAGCTGCCTTTGGGATACTCCGGGGCAGAAACCGTCTTCTCGCCGTGCTAGCATTAGTTGCACTCACAGCGATAGGGATTCTCCTTGTGCAAGGAGCGTTCCGCACTCCTCTCGAAAGGTGGGGTATAAGCCTATACCTAGCTGGGATTTTTGGGAATCTAACTGACCGTCTTTTGTATGGAAGTGTAATGGATATTTTTGATCTTGTACTCCCATTTTTTGGGCACTGGCCAGCATTTAATATGGCAGATTCTTATATCTGCATTGCAACTGGCCTATTCCTTTATGATTCCTTCCATAAAAAGGACGCACAACCTCCCAATTAGGGCCTGTCCTTTGAATTTAGTTAACGAGATCTGGATCTGGAGAGAGGCTCCTGGTCTTGGGGGTTATCTATCCCTCCAAAGGCACCGAAGCCACGTCCTTATTTCCTTGGGCCCTTTCCCCTTTAAGCGAAAAGACCAAAGATGTTTCCCCCAACAGGCTTTTTAGGGATGTTTTCCCATCTCATATCCCCCCGGACGGATGGCTGGTAGAGCTTTCAGGTCTGGAGGAAGGTTATGGGTCTCAAAGGTGTCTATCTCCAGCTGAACGAGCCGAATGAATGGACATCCAAAATCTGGAGTTGCACCTCCGCTTCGGTCTATAATGCTGGCTATAGCTACAATGACCCCACCTAAGGATTGAATAATATTACTAGCCTGTTGTACTCTCCCACCGCGAGTGACAACATCCTCTGCGATAGCGATCTTTTCCCCAGGAGAAACAGTAAACCCCCGGCGTAAGGCCAGCTCCCCATCCGGGCCTTTCTCGACGAATATATGGCGCCCGTTGAGATGACGGGCAATTTCATGTCCTACCAGAATTCCTCCTAGAGCTGGAGATACTACTGTCTGGCATCCGAAAGGAAGCAGCTTTTCCGCCAGCAGACCACAAACATACTCGGCAGTCTTTGCATATTGCAAGAGGAGAGAACACTGGAAGAATTCCCTGCTATGGAGCCCCGACCGCAAGATAAAGTGTCCCCGTAATAGAGCACCAGTCCGATGGAGCAGATCGAGGAGCTCATTCATGGAAGGTCTCTAAATTTTCAAGAACTAGACACTGACTCTAGCAGTTCAGCAGCCACACGAGCAGAACCAGCCGAGCACTAAGGCATTACAAAGCATGCAGCTAAATGACAAGATATAATTTAGCTCTGGAAGAGGCCGATAGAGCCCCATATGGGGGGGCTTGGTTGAGGGACACACTTTTCTACCAAGAAACAGGACCCCCCACGGGATCTCTTTTGTCCGTAGAAGCCAAGTCAATTATATCTGGCTGGGGGGGAGTAGTACTGGATAAGGCCCTTCGTAATTCCCTTTGCATACTCATGATAAATACTCAATCTGCCAAGCGTGCTGTACAAGTGCCGGATGTCTGCGTAGCTACCAGTCTGCACTCGCGCAATCACCTTCGGGTTGTTCATTACATAGGCTTCAACAAAAATTACGGGACACCGGAAAATACGGGTTGCGAGTAGGTTGCGTGCCCAAACGTAGGGGCTTATCCGCTTGGCTACACTGGACATGTAAGTGTAGGGGGGCAGTCCTGTTGTTTGCGCTAAAGGTCTTGCCATAGTGTTGGCTAAAAGAATTTCCTCTGCAGAGGTTCTACTCAAAAGTCTAAAGAGCATATCGAACCGCTGATCCTCCCTTGCAAGTTCCCTCTTAGAAAGGACTCCATTGACCAGGAAGTGCAAATGGTTCTTGGAGGTCAGCTGGAGATTTCTTTCGCTCCCACAACTCTCAGCATTGAAGTGAAGGCAGATTACAATATCTGGACGAAACCTGTCATTAATCATTCTGGCACGATGCCGGATTTCAAAAACCCTATAAAAAAGTTGCTCGCTCTTTCTTTGGATAGCAGCAGGTGTGATCGCCTTCCTTTGTGCCCGGAGATCAGAGATAGCAAAGGCGCGGAAGTGTCTAGGGCGCAGGGTGGTTGCCGGTTCCGGAGAGGACCTGGTTAAAGTGACTGTAGCTCCCAGGGTACGTAAACGGGGGGCAAGAATCCTTGCTACCCTAAGCGTCATATCTCCCTCCTTGACAAGGATTTTCCTTTTGACCAGTAAGCAGCGCTCCTCCATCGTCGCCCAATTTCCCCCTAAGTGACCCGGATCCAGAGTGATATGAAGTCCCGCTAGCGGTTTGGAACCAGTACGCTGGCAAAGCTGAGAACGCACTTTCCAAGTTTTTGGAACGCTCCGGGCGTTCTTCTGGTCTGACGCAAAATGGAGGACAAAAGGACGACATCCAGGATGAGTGATAACTTTTGCATGATGAGGTGTGACAGTAATCCATTCATCCCAGTGACCATAAGGCGCGTAGATGCCATTTAACAAACTGCTGAATTGTTGGCATGTTATGGTGTACTGGTATTTATTCAACTGTGACCAGTTAGGTGATGCAGCAAGTATACTAAGAGTTTGTGCGGCAACAGAGCTATTGGTTTCTAGAAAAAGAAAAAGGCAAAAAAACACAGTGCCCTTGGGACATACGGTCATGACGGTGTGCGACTATATACGTGCTACCTAAAGGTTTCACAGAAAAACAGCCACGGCGTGCTTAGTTTTACGGACACACTAAAGAAAATAAAAACACCCAATTGACTATTTCCACGCAAGTATATGTGTACAATCTCAGGTTATGATCAGAATCCTTTTTCTAGGAGATATTGTTGGGGAGCCAGGCAGAAGTGCGGTAGCACAGTTTCTTCCTGGATTTAAAGAGCGTGAGAAAGTAGACTTTGTTATCGTCAATGGGGAAAATTCTGCGGGAGGGCGCGGGATTACTCCTAAGATTGCAGCTGGCTTGCTGCGGCTTGGCGTGGCCGTCATTACAACTGGAGATCACGTGTGGGACCAAAGAGAGCTTTCTTCATACCTTTCTACAGAACCAAGAATACTTCGCCCCATTAATTACCCGCAAGGGACTCCCGGCCAAGGGAGTATCGTGTTAGACACTACTAAGGGGAGGGTAGCCGTTATTAACGTACAATGTCGGACTTTCATGCAACCGATTTTGGAAAATCCTTTTCGCATAGCCCTGAGAGAGGCCAAATGGCTACGCAGCGAAACTCCTATCATTTTCGTAGATGCTCATGGAGAAACTACTAGTGAAAAAACCGCCCTGGCACATTACTTAGATGGGATTGTATCTGCCGTAGCGGGCACTCATACGCATGTCCAGACAGCCGATGAACAGATACTTCCACAGGGTACTGCGTTTCTTTGCGATGCAGGAATGTGCGGAGCAGAACACTCCATCCTGGGTCGGGAAGTAGCGCCAATTGTAAGACGTTTTGTAAACAACCTACCGGTGGTATTTCCAGTAGCACAAGGTATAGTGAAAATTTGCGGTGCTTTGGTAGACGTAGATGAATCTACGGGACGAGCTGTTGCTATTCGCCGTGTCCAGGAACGTATGCAGCCCACCACTGCAACAAGTCCTTAGGATCCCTGTAGGCGCACCCTCGAAATACTCCCTGCACAAGGTTTCTTAATGAGACTAGGCCCTCCCAATTGGAGGAGAGGGGTCTCTGCTTTCTACTTGCCACCGTTATTGAATTACTACACTGTGTCTCCTCTCTATGTTGTTGGTGGACCCTATCGTCTAGTGGCCTAGGACATCGCCCTTTCACGGCGGTAACACGGGTTCGAATCCCGTTAGGGTCGTCCATATGAATGGTGGCCCCCTATCAAGTGCTAATCATAGACCTCCTCCCCAGGGGTTTCTCCTAGCCGGTCAGTCTAAAACAATATAAACCTGAGTTGACTAAATAAATTGATTTTAAATTGATTTTGTTCGTTGTATTCCGTGGAGGAACTGATCTCCAAGATTATTTGCTCATCCTTTCTAAGGAAGCATCTGTAACTGCACCGTAGGATGCAGAGCTTACTAGGGCGGCATATTTTGCCAAGACGCCGTAGCGACATCGTGGACTGGGCCTTTTCCACCGCAGAGTTCGATCCTCGAGTTCTTTCCCGAGGATATCCACAGTGATAATCCGTTGAATAGCATCGATAATAATCCGATCATCATTCTTGACTATGGCCAATGGACCACCCTCAAATGCTTCTGGTGTAATATGACCTACCACAAATCCATGCGTTCCGCCGGAGAAGCGTCCATCAGTAATCAACGCGACCTCCTTACCTAAACCACGCCCCATTACCGCGCTGGTCGGGGAAAGCATTTCGCGCATCCCAGGTCCCCCTTTAGGCCCCTCATAGCGAATGACGATTACGTGCCCTCTATGGATCGTACCATTTAGAATGGCCTGCAAAGCTTCCTCCTCCGAATTGAAGACTTGCGCTGTCCCCATAAAATACTCACCCTCTTTTCCTGTAATCTTTGCTACGGCTCCGCTCGGCGCCAAGTTGCCCTTCAATATTACCAAATGGCTGTCCTTTTTGATTGGATCTTCAAGTGGGCGGATAATTCTCTGACCTTTGGGATAGTCCTTGAAGGGAACAAGATTTTGTTTTAGGGTCTTCCCGGTGACTGTTAAACATCCGCCATGTAGGAGTCCTGCATGCAAAAGGTCCCTCATTAGGGGGACAATGCCGCCGATTTCTACAAGCTCGGACATGAAATAGTGCCCACTCGGTCTGAGATCGGCTACCACCGGTACCCGTTCACCTATTCTGTTGAAGTCTTCTATAGTCACTTGGAGGCCTGCAGCATGCGCAATGGCAAGCAGATGGAGGACGGCATTAGTAGAACCACCTAACGCAATAACGACAGTAATCGCGTTCTCCATGGCTTCGCGGCAAAGGATATCGTGAGGGCGAATGCCACGCCTCAGCATCTCCACAACCGCCTCTCCGGCCTGTCGGCAATCAAGTCTCTTCTGCTCGGATACAGCCACCTGTGCTGAACTGTTTGGTAAACTAAGTCCCAGAGCCTCTACAGCTGCTGCCATGGTGTTAGCGGTATACATCCCTCCGCAAGAGCCTGGACCAGGGATAGCACAGGATTCCATAGTATGTAATTCAGAATCGCCTATTTTGCCCTCTGCATGCTTCCCGACTGCCTCGAATACCGAAACAATGTCCACTTTTTCCCCTTTTACGCAGCCCGGAAGAATAGTTCCCCCGTATACGAAGACAGCAGACCGATTCATCCTGGCAATTGCCATTGCACACGCCGGAATGTTTTTATCGCATCCACCTATAGCAACGAAGCCATCAAAATTCTCTCCACCTACCACTGTCTCGATGGAATCTGCAATAACCTCCCTAGAGACCAGGGAGTATTTCATCCCTCTGGTCCCCATTGCAATGCCGTCTGAGATGGTAATGGTATTGAAGATAATAGCTTTTCCACCTACAGCTTCTACGCCCTTAACTGCTTCTTGTGCCAGATGGTCAATATGTACATTACAAGGAGTTACCATACTCCATGTAGAAGCAATGCCTATCTGGGGCTTCGTAAAATCTCTTTCCGTAAAACCTACAGCATATAACATTGAACGGTTGGGAGCCCGACTGGGACCATCCATGGCAGCGGAAGAATAGGGACGGAGACTGGGATCTGGTTTCCTCATTATAAAGTTAATCGTCTTGAAAATATCTGGAACAGCCAGCTTAAACATGCCTGGCGCAGATAGCGCACACACGGACCTGTACCTGTTAGTGATGCCGCCAATTCTCCTACTCTAGCAGAAAGGACTATGAGAAAAAGGCATAAACCAAAAACATGGACACTAGCTTTGGAGAATTGTGGACGATCACGTTTTTCTTGCTCTCTTCTGAGAAGAGAGGTAGAAAGCCTATTAACATTGAGGATGGGAGCAACCGTAAACAACTCACAGCGTTGTGTAACGCGGCAGATTAGCGCCTATCAATGCCTCCCGTTTTCGGGACGAGCAAGCCGCTATGTATGTTTTCACCAGCAATTTGGTAACAGGTAATACACTGGCCCAGTGTGGGGTCACGCGCCATGCAATCAGACTTTGGATGCTATGGCAAGTGACATGTGCAGATAAGACGGATTAGTCCATCAGGTGGGAATCTCCTTGCTGGGGCAAGTTAAGAGAGGACGGTCTGCATGTAGGCTGGTTCATATAGGGGGCTTATGGCGGGCCAACACGCTCAGTAAGCAAGGCGTCACATGGAAGGCAATAAAAACAAAGGCAAGGAAGAGGATTCTCAGCAATAATTATTAGGCAATCAGATAAAATACTGTAACAATGGCCGTGAGGGCGCAGACCACAGCAGCAGGTCCTGTTTGCTTTTTTTATGGGGGAGATCAGGTACCGTCCTCCTAGAGAAGAAGTGGCTCGCCTTTCGGCGTTTAGTGTCTGGCCCCTTCCGTACTGGGAATCTGTAAAACAACTTCAGTCTTAAACAAACTACGTTGGTGAGGACAATATTATGCCAAGCGAAGGTGACGTACGCAAAGCTCTACGGACAGTAAAGTACCCAGGCTTCAACCGGGACATTGTCTCCTTTGGTTTGCTTAAGACAATAGAAATTCTTAATGGTGACGTTCATATCGAACTGGATGTCACTACAGAGGATGTTCACATTCCAGAAAAGATACAGGTAGAATCTGAACGTGCAATTGCGACGCTCCCTGGGGTAGGCCATGTACGAGTGAATGTCAAGCATCAGAGTCGCACACGTCCGACGCATGGTCCTACTGCCATCGAGGATGTCCAGTACGTAGTTGCTGTTGCCAGTGGGAAAGGTGGTGTGGGGAAAAGTACAGTTGCTACAAATACGGCAGTTGCCTTGCACCATACTGGCGCTAGAGTGGGTCTCTGCGACTGCGATATTTACGGGCCGAGTATTGCCCTTATGTTTGGAAGTAAGGAGCGCCCCTGTATAGATAAAGAGAAAGACCGTCTCCTCCCTATTGAACGCTATGGGATTAAACTAATGTCCATGGGCTTCCTTCTGGGGGACGAAAAGACTCCAGTCGTTCTGCGCGCTCCAATTGTGACCCGTTATGTACAGCAGTTCCTCCGCCAAGTACACTGGAGTGGTCTAGATTACCTAATACTGGATCTCCCGCCAGGCACAGGTGATATTCAGCTGACAGTGGTACAAACTGTTTCCCTTTCCGGTGCTATCATTGTGACCACTCCGCAGGAGGTTGCACTCCTAGATGCGCGCAAAGCGGTTTCCATGTTTGTAAAGACTCAGGTCTCTATCCTTGGGATAGTCGAAAATATGAGCTACTTTCTGTGTCCAGGAGATGGAAAGAAATATGAAATTTTTGGCAGAGGAGGAGGTGCTAGAGAAGCCTGCCGACTAGGGATCCCGCTTCTGGCAGAAATACCGGTCCAACCAGATGTGTGTATCACAGGAGATAGCGGTCACCCTATTATGAGGAAGATGCCACACTCTATCGTAGCTCAGTCTTTTCTGTCACTCGCCCATCAAATAAGAGAGCGTTTGGAAAAAGAAACTAACCGGGAGAGCAGATAGAGAAGTGGCAAAAAATCCGCTGGTGTGGGAAGCAATCCTCCCTTTGGCTCAGGAAGCCAGACAAGTTACTGCGGTGTCCATCTCAAAAAGTAGAAAGGATGTTTTCACGACTTCTATCCCTGTAAGGTCACACTCAGCTGAGAGGGAGAGGTCCTTGCACCACAATACGGGTTACGTAGGGGGGGAAGAGTTATTTATAAGGTTAAGTTGGCCGGTAGATTGATCTTGGGGATAATGTATTGCAAGAAGTTTTGTTTGTGTCTTGAAAGACAGGGACCGTAAGCATGCGTGCGGTTTTTTTCGTGAATTCAAGTAGCCCGCATCCTACTAATAGATTGTTGTGAAGTCGCTGGATTTCCTGTGCTAGACAGAATAAAGCCTCCTGCTCCGCTCTGAGGTATACAGGCTTCCCCTTACCGGGGGGCAGCCAGTATAAATTAAGCACAAGACCACTCTACACGGCGAGTCGTTTACCCCCTTGTAAGAGTTTAGTGTGGAAACTCCGGTACACCCAAATTAAATCGAAGATTGGACTTCCATATGGACAACGCAAAACCACGAGCAGGCTCATGAGCATCTGGAAGAACAAGGATCTAATTTCCCTTAGTAAACTCTCTGTTAAGGAACTCTGGTTTCTTCTGAAAACGGCCAAGGTATTTAAGGGATTAAGAGAAGGCAAAGCAAACGTTCCTGCACTACAAGGGAAAACTATAGTCAACTTCTTTGCAGAACCGAGTACGCGCACACGCATATCATTTGAACTTTCAGCACTTCGTCTTGGTGCAAGTGTAATCAATGTCTCGGCTACAATGTCTAGCTTGCAAAAGGGCGAGACCCTTAAGGATACCGCTCTCAGTTTAGAGGCACTTCATGCCGATGTTATTGTCTTACGTCATGGCTCTGCAGGAGCTGCGCAATTTCTTGCCCAATACTTGCACTCCAGCATTATCAATGCCGGTGATGGAGCACATGAACATCCAACTCAGGGACTTCTCGATGGATTTACCATTTGGGAAAAACATGGAAGACTAGAGAACCTAAGGGTTGCTATCGTAGGTGATATTCTTTTCAGCCGCGTGGCACGCTCTAATATCCATCTCTTAGTAAAACTAGGAGCAAAAGTTACTCTGGTGGGGCCCAGCACGTTGGTTCCTCGAGAGTTTGAAGCCATGGGAGTCCAGATTACCCACTGTATAGAGGATGTCTTGGAGAGCACTGACGTTCTTAACCTACTCCGCATTCAATATGAACGTCAACATAGGGAATACTTCCCATGTGTGAGGGAATATATTTCTCTTTTTGGCTTGACAAAGCAGCGAGCAGCTCGTCTAAAGCCCGGATGCATGATTATGCATCCTGGACCTGTTAGACGTGGGGTGGAGGTTGACAGCGAGGTGGCAGATGGTGCCAAGAGTGTTATTCTTGAGCAGGTCACTAATGGCATAGCCGTCCGGACGGCTGTTCTCTACGCTTGCGGAGGAGGAGAGGTAAATGTCAGACGTGGACAGTCTGAAGATTCTTAACGGTCATGTCATCGACCCCGCCAATGGCGTAGATAGAGTCGGTCCTATTTATGTAGAGAACGGACGTATTGTTTCCCATGAGCCCAATAAAGCAGAGTGGATTGATGCTAACGGGCTTGTAGTCGCCCCTGGACTTATTGATATCCATGTTCACCTACGGGAACCGGGCCAATCCCACAAGGAAACCATCGCGTCCGGGACACGTGCTGCAGCTGCAGGGGGATTTACTAGCGTAGTCTGTATGCCAAATACTTTTCCGACGGTGGATAACCCAAGTACAATTAGCTGGATTCAAGAAAGGGCTCGGCAGAAGGCCGTAGTAAATGTTTTTTGTGCTGGAGCAATCACCAAGGGCTTAATGGGCCAAGCATTGGCCCCAATTGGCTCTATGGCTGCAGCGGGTGTTGTTGCAATTACAGATGATGGCTTTTGTGTTCAGAATCATGGTCTTATGCGGAGGGCGATCGAATATGCCAAAATGTTCGGGTTGCCGATACTTGACCACTGCCAAGATGAAAGTTTAGTTTCGGACGGGGTAATAAATGAGGGGGAATGGAGTGTGCGACTTGGAATGCAAGGATGGCCATCTGCTGGCGAAGAGCTTATCGTGGAGCGCGATATCCTTCTCGCTGAGCTTTGTCAACATCCCGTACACTGCCAACATATTAGTAGTGCTGGCAGTGTAAGACGTATCCGAGAAGCCCGGAGGCGAGGGGTGCCTATCTCTGGTGAGGTTTGTCCACACCATATTTTCTTCACTGATGCGGAAGTCGCTGGATTTGATACATGCTTTAAAACAAACCCTCCAATCCGCTCTGAAGAAGACATCACAGCCATTCTGGAAGGTATTTCCGATGGCACACTGAACGTTCTCTGTAGTGACCACGCACCTCACGCTTCCTTTGAAAAGGAAGTAGAGTTTGACCAAGCTCCATTTGGTGTCACTGGCTTGGAAACAGAATTCCCCGCATTCTGTGACCTTCTTGTCCACAGAAGAAAAATTATTCCTCTCAAACGCCTTATTGCACTCTATACCCTTTACCCTGCACGGCTACTCCGTTTGGATCGTGGTACACTTTCCCCCGGAGCTTCTGCCGACATCACCTTGATTGATCCCAATTTGGAATGGACCTTTCACAAGAAGGAGTCGCTTTCCATGTCCAGTAACACACCATTTGACAATGTGACCTTCTGTGGCCGGGCCGTTAGGACTCTTGTAAGAGGACATACGGTGTGGATATTGGAAGGTAGCAAAAACGAGTAGCCAGTTTCTCTGAAGTGGAGTAGGGACATATTTAGTCGCAGGCGCAAGGACGCTACCTGTTGTAGCTAGAAAGACGGTCTATCTAGACCAACATGCCCAGCTAGCAACATTGGGTATTGGGAGTAAGTGCTTCCCAAAAGATCTAGAATCCGAGAGGTCGGCTCTAACCCGATTGATGACGGGATACAAGCAACAAACACATCCTTCACTCCCCACATAGAGTAGTGTCTTCAAGCACTTCCCTAGATCGGTTGGAGTAGTGGAAAGGTGCATACTTTTGCAAAATCATTTGGATGATAGAATCCATTTGTGTTCCGTCAGCTTTTTATCAACTGTCATTTAGGCTCCAGTAGCCTACCGCTCCCAGACCAAGTCCGGGTTTGCCACAAAGGCTTGTGAGGACTGTGTTTGCTTGTCATTCCATGCAACTAAATGGGGAGCAATCTTGCTTACTTGCTGTGTTCGTCGTCCCCAGCAACTACCGCTCACAGCAGACAAGAGATCCCTACTGGGGAAATAGGCATGCGCACTTAATTTTCGTCCTTCATTCTTACATACAACCTCATAATTTGTGCATTCTACGTTTGTTAGAAGGACCGGCGTACGGGCTCGGAAATATATCCATAAAGAATTTGTAAACCACAGAGCAAAGAAGCAGAAGAAGCACACAAAGCGGATTTATCTCTGGCTGCTTTCCCGAGAATAATGCTTATTCCCCCTTTAAAAGTGGATGAAGCTCCGCTGTAGTTTGTTGCCATAGTTGCCTGTTGGAGAGATCTACAGCGCACACACCGATAAGGGAAAAGAGGATGATTCCAATACAAGAACAAGATCCTAAGTTCATCTCAGCTAATGGGGAATTCCTATCCCTCTCTCCAGCGGGACCACATAGGAAAGTGTATATCTGCAAGCAAGGACTGACCGATAAGGAAGTCGTGGCCAGACTGAAGGAATGGGGCCCAAATCAAGTGACATTCACGCAGAAAGCAGGATGGCTTTCAGTTTTCCAGCGTTTCAAGGACCCTCTGGTTATCCAGCTTCTAGTAATTTTAACTGTGGCTGCTGCGATGGGAAATTTCTACTCAGCTTCAGTCGTATTCTTGATGATTCTCCTTAGTGTTGGTCTCTCTTACGTGCAAGAGCGACGTAGTGCAAGTGCCATGTCTTCTCTCCAAAAGAAGGTACGCATAACTGCGGTCGTCGTTCGGAATGGACAGGAGAAGGAAGTTGGGATCGAGGGGATAGTTCCTGGGGACACAGTGGTTTTAGCTGCTGGCAGCATTGTCCCCGCCGATTTACGGATTCTTACAGCCAAGGATTTCTTTGTTAGTCAATCAGCGCTTACAGGAGAGTCCCTACCTGTTGAAAAATCTGCTAAGCTCGGGTCTCTAGACGCTCGAGGTACACTAGAATCTCCTAATGCCTGCTTCATGGGAAGCAATGTAGTTAGCGGATCGGCGACGGCCCTGGTATGTGCAACTGGCAGAAATACGCTCCTCGGAAAGATCTCAGAACGCACTGTAAGACGTAAAGGGGCCACTAATTTCGAAAAGGGCCTCCACAACTTTTCCATGTTGATGGTGCACGTCATGGTGATCATGGTAGCAGTCGTTTTCCTAATTGTTGGGGCTACGCAGCACAATTGGGGTGAGGCTCTGCTTTTTGGGCTTTCCATTGCGGTTGGCCTCACTCCGGAAATGCTTCCTGTGATCCTCACTGTTTGTCTCTCTAGGGGGGCCTTATTAATGTCTAAGAAAAAAGTTATCGTGCGGCGTCTAGACGCTATCCAAAACTTTGGGGCTATGGACGTATTATGCACAGACAAGACAGGTACTTTAACTCAAGATCATGTGGTGTTAGAACGCTACGTTGATGTAACAGGAAGGGAGAGCGAGGACGTTCTACGGTATGCCTGGATGAACAGTTATTACCAGACAGGACTGCGCAATCTATTGGACAAGGCTGTGCTCGCCCATACTGACCTAGACGTAGATCACAACTGCATTAAGGTAGACGAAATCCCTTTTGACTTTCATCGTAGACGGATGTCGGTCATCATAGGCTATGGGGGGAGACATGTCCTCATCTGTAAAGGGGCCGTAGAGGAGATGTCTGCTGTTTGCTCTCGCTATCAAGTGGATGGGGAGGTTTACCCTCTAATACCTCTGGTACGTGAGGATTTGTGGGGGGAGTATCGAGACCTGAGTACAGAGGGTTATCGCGTGGTAGCTGTAGCATATCGCGAGTTTAGCCGATCTAAAACCGCTTTCTCAAAAGAGGATGAGACAGGGCTAATTCTACTCGGCTATATCACCTTCTTTGATCCTCCTAAGGACAGTAGTAGATCGGCCATTCAGGCTTTGCTAGAGCATGGAATTGCGGTAAAAGTCCTTACTGGGGATAACGAGCTGGTAAGTCGTAAGATCGGTATGGACGTAGGGCTTCAAGTTGGACACGTGGCAACGGGTCCTGAGCTAGCCGAGCTCTCCCGGGACGATTTTTTGCAAAAAGTACGGGAGGCTAGCATCCTAGCTCGGCTTTCCCCTATTCAAAAGGAGCAAGTCGTACAAACTCTTAAAGAGCAGGGGCACGTGGTTGGATTCATAGGGGATGGTATTAATGACGTGATGGCAATTAAATCGGCAGACGTTGGTATTTCTGTGGATACCGCTGTAGATGTAGCAAAAGAGAGCGCAGACATCATTCTTTTGGAAAAAAGCCTCATGGTCTTAGAGGAAGGTGTAGTTGAAGGGAGAAAAGTTTTTGGAAATATCGTTAAGTATATTAAGACAGGCGCTTCCTCCAATTTTGGAAACATGCTTAGCATATTGGGAGCTTCTTGCTTCCTCCCATTTTTGCCAATGACTCCGATCCAAATTTTGGTCAACAACTTACTCTATGACGTCGCTCAGATTGGCATTCCTTTGGATAATGTGGATCGAGAATATATTGAGAAGCCAAGGAAATGGGATATCACCAATATCTGGAAATTCATGATGTTCCTAGGTCCGGTGAGTTCTATTTTTGACTTCTGTACTTTTTTTATAATGCTTTACCTGTTTGGGTGTGGAGCTTATCAGAAGGTCCCATTGGGAGTGGCCGTAGATTCTACATCGACGTATTTAGCTTCCTTTTTTCACTCGGCATGGTTTGTAGAATCGCTCCTCACGCAGACGCTGGTTGTATATGTGATTCGTACTAACCGAGTTCCATTTTTACAGAGTCAGCCAAGCGTTTTTCTTGTGTTAACAACGTTTACGGTAATGGTAGTCGGCGTATGGCTTCCTTATTCTCCGCTAGCAGGATTTTTTGGCTTCGTTCCTCTTCCACCAATATTCTGGCTTTGGATTACTGGCTTTATGGCAGCATATGTTGTGCTCGCACATCGGATAAAAACTTGGTTTTCCACACGCTTCGGCTATCTTTAGGGGGGGTGGCCAGTTAGTGTTCGTCCTGAAGGCAGGCAGTTTTGCCATTTGAGGAAGCATTTACTTATCCGTCCGTTTTACCTTCTGTACCTATGAGGAGTTTGTTAGTTGCTCTGCAGGAAGGCCGTCTGGTCGAGCTGGCTAGTTCGGATAAGGTTGCTTCCCTGGAATTTCTTTCTAATCTGATAGAGGCGGTTCCAAATGTCCCACCCAATATTGACGTCTTTCGAATGGTAATGGAGCGAGAGGTACTGGCTAATACGGCCATAGGACATGCTATCGCATGCCCTCATGCGAGGGTCAGACAGGAGAGAGGCAGTCTCCTCTGTACTGCTGGATGGTCCCCTGTCGGTATTGATTACAGGGCAATGGACTCCGTGCCCGTGCATTTGGTATGCATGTACTATGTACCCTCCAGTGAGCGTGGAGCATTTCTCAAGGAGATGTCTGCTTTATCGCATGCAGTTGAGAAAGACTCCAACATGATGGCTCTTCTAAAGGCCTCTTCGCTCGAAGAGGTGCGGGGACAATTGTTGGGATGGGTCGCTCAAGCATTAGACGCATCAATTCCGGATACTCGCGCTAAGATGATTCAAATTGCTCGCCGGGCACCGGTGGTAGTACCACAGGAGAACGAGCCAGCTCTCCAGCTGGTAGATATTTTGGTCGTAGAAGGGGAAGAGACTAGTGTTTTTGCTATTACTGATGATCTAGAGCTAGCTAGAGGAATTGAGTCCACTCCAAGTCTTGCCTTTTGGCTTGAGAAGGAGGGTACAGTGCAATGGAGAAAATACCGGCTGATCACTGGGGAACAGAAAGTGCTGAGCACTTCGAGAACCCTTTACAAATGTGTAGTTATTCCGACGTAAACGCCTTAGCTCAACCTGAGGCTACAAACTGAACTGTCGTGCATTTTGACCGTCCACGCCGGAACCGAAAGCATCCAGCAATCCGTTCGTTGGTTCGGGAAACAAGGTTGTGGAAAGCCAGTCTAATCCAACCTCTTTTCGTATGGGAGGGGGGAGAGTGCCTTGCAGTAGGCTCAATGCCGGGAATAAAAAAGCTAAGTGTGAAAGGTTTAGTGCAAGAGTGCGGGGATTTGGTGCAACTAGGATGCCTTGCGGTAGCGATTTTTCCTTCTGTTGCATGGGAACGCAAGGACGCTCGTGGCTCATGTAGCCTTGATTCCGACAACATCCTTTTTACTGCCGTGCAAGCGGTGAAGAAATCCTTTCCAGGATTAATGGTAATCGCCGACGTAGCTTTAGATCCTTATACAGACCACGGACATGACGGAATAGTAGACTCTAAGGGGCATGTAGATAACGATGCAAGTGTAGAAGCTCTTTGTAAACTTGCGGTAGCGGAGGCTGGGATCGGGGTAGATATAGTAGCGCCTTCTGATATGATGGATGGACGGGTGGGGGCCATCCGTGGAGCACTGGATAATGCAGGGTTTCAGGAAGTTTCCATCCTCAGCTATGCTGTCAAGTATGCTAGCGCCTACTATAATCCTTTTAGAGATGCTGTGGGGAGTGGCGGGAACCTTTCCCTGCTGGATAAAAAAAGTTACCAAATGGATCCGGCTAATGTAAGAGAGGCCATCCGTGAGGCTTTACTAGATGTTCAAGAAGGTGCCGATATGCTCATGGTGAAGCCAGCAGGACCTTACTTGGACATAATCCGCGTTGTGCGTGAACAGACCCTTCTGCCTTTAGCTGCCTATCAAACCTCTGGAGAGTACGCACAGATCCATGCTGCGGCACAACTTGGTTGGCTTAACTACAAGCAGACGAGGGATGAAGCTCTGCTTGCAATTCGTCGAGCCGGAGCGGATCTAATTTTGACTTACTTTGCTCGCGAGATAGCGGAAACATCATCATCTTAGCGATAATGGAGGGTTATCAACTTGCGTGTGGGAAACTCTTCTTACTCGTACATGGGTTTTTCCGCCTTCTATCTTGCCATGCCAACTAAGATAGAAAAACCCGCTACGGTCGTGGCCTTGCAGGACAAAGCAAGACAAGAAAAGTCTAATGGTATGTCAAGACGTTATCGTACATTTCTCATTTTTGGGGCACCTGGAAGTGGCAAGGGCACGCAGGGAAGAATTCTTGGGAAAGTTCCTAGGCTATTTTACTATTCATGCGGCGATATTTTTCGCGCCGTTGATACACGCACCCGTTTAGGTATGCAGTTTTTGGAGTTCTCTAGCAGAGGAAAGTTAGTTCCTGATGAGGTAACCCTTGAACTATGGAGAGTACGCATCCGACAGAGTGTCAAGTCTCACGAATTTAAGCCTGACATTGACTTTTTGGTACTAGATGGTATCCCTCGCACCCCGAGACAAGCAGAACTTATGCAACAGATCATTGACGTCCGCCGCGTATTTCATCTGACCTGCCCCATTCGAGAAGAACTAGTTAGGCGTCTGAAGAAACGAGCCGTCAAAGACAACCGATTAGATGATGCTAATGAAGAGATAATCCGCCGCCGTTTGGAGACCTACGAACAGCAGTCTAAGCCTCTTTTAGAGTATTATCCACCGGAAATTGTTGTGAATATCGATGCTACTCAATCTCCAATACGGGTGCTCCGGAGGATCGTCTCGTGTATCATTTGTGAACCAGATGCATCGCGTTCCCCGTGGGAGTAGGAGAAGAAAAAACTGCTACAAAGGTCATTTATCTAGGGACCGGAGAAATTGGGGTGCCTACATTGGTCACGCTTCTGAACTCTAGAAAATATCGGGTAATAGCCGTAATAACTCAACCGGACCGCCCTGCGGGAAGATCCCTCATACTGCGCGCTCCAACCCCCAAGATCCTTGCTTTGGAGAGAGGTATTCCCGTACTACAGCCAGAAAAGCTACAAGCAGATTTGCAAATTATCTCGGCACTTGAGCCCGACCTGATAGTTACAATGGCATATGGACAGATCCTCCCTAGGGAAATTTTACAACTGCCTAAGGTGGCTTGCTTAAATGTACACCCATCCCTTTTGCCGAGGCACCGTGGTGCTTCACCCATTCATGCAACTTTGCTTTGCGGGGATACGGAAACTGGCATTACTATAACCTATATGTCTAGCCAACTGGATAGTGGCGATATCCTCCTCAAGGAGCCCCTTGCGGTTCTCCATAGGGAAACAAATGGGCATCTGCAGGAACGCCTTTCCAAAATGGCCCCACACACTTTGATGAGGGCGCTTCATCTGCTAGAAAGCGGAGCAGCGCCTCGACTCCCTCAGAATCCTGCATTGGTAACTTATTCCCCTAGACTGACCAAGCAGGATGCCCGCCTCCGCTGGACAGAAGATGCAAAGTTATCGGACCGTCGAGTTCGGGCGATGCATCCTTGGCCAGGAGCATTTTGCTTATGGAAGGAAAATAGGATGGGTAGCAAGCGTCTACGCGTTTTAGAAGCCGAGCCAAGGGAGGATAAGGGAGGAGTACCGGGTAAAGTACTCTCCGTTGAGAGGGAGGGGATTATAGTCCAATGTTTTGAAGGTAGCCTGCTAGTTCGCAAGGTACTACCGGAGGGAAGGCGTTCCATGCTTGCCACTGAGTTTGCTAGGAGACATCGGATTCAGGTAGGAGATGTCCTTGGGTAAGCAGAGTGATGACAGGACTTAATATCACCTTTGCAATGATGGGTACTAGTGCCATTTATGGGATTGGCTAATGAGCAGAACAGCAGGACCTTACCAAGATATCGCAGAATTATTCTCAAGTTGAGTGGAGAAGCTCTCCGTATAGCGGGGAGTGATGACAGCATTTCCCCACAAATTGTAGCTGGTATTGCTAGTCAGATCAAAGAGGTGCAACGCCTAGGTGTGGAAGTAGCTATTGTAGTGGGGGGGGGGAATATTTGGCGCGGTCTTGCCGGAAGCCACCGTGGCATGAACCGTGTGACGGCAGATTACATGGGTATGCTTGCCACTGTTATCAACGGCATGGCCTTGATGAGTACTCTAGAGGAGATTGGCTGCACTGTGCGCCTCCAAACAGCCATTGAAATACACAACATTGCCGAGCCCTTTATCTTGCGTCGTGCTGTACGTCATCTAGAGCGTGGGCGCATTGTGATCTTTGCGGCAGGCACAGGCAATCCCTTTTTTTCGACAGACACCACCGCAGCGTTGCGTGCCAACGAAATAGGCGCGCAGGTTATTCTGAAAGCCACGAAAGTAGATGGAATCTACGAGGCTGATCCTTTAGTTTACCCCCACGCAGCGCGTTTTGCGCATGTTACCTATCGGGACGCGCTCTCACGTCGTTTAGCTGTTATGGATTCCACTGCTTTTAGCCTTTGCATGGATAACCACATTCCTATTATTGTCTTTGATATGTTTGAAAGTCAGAATATTTATAAGGCAGTCATGGGGAAGCCAATTGGCACGCTAGTTTCCGAATCTTGTGAACCGCTGCCGTGAGCCTGGAAGAGATACTCTTCTTAGCCGAGGAGAACATGGAAAAAGCTGTGAGTCATATGGTCCATGAGCTCAGGACCGTTCGTACGGGAACAGCCTCTCCTGCGTTAGTGGAAAACTTAGACGTGGAAGTCTATGACACAATGGTTAAACTCAAGCAACTTGCACTGATCACTGTTCCAGAACCCCGCTTGCTTCTCCTTCAGCCTTTTGACATGTCTACTATACGCAGTATAGAACGTGCTATTCACGAATCTCGCCTTGGGCTTCCACCACAGGTGGAAGGGAAGTTGATTCGCATCTTCATTCCGGAACTCTCCGAGCAACGCCGTAGAGAACTGGCACGCGTTGTTAAACAGATTGCCGAAGAGTCTCGTGTACGTATACGTACTTTTCGTCGGGAAGCCTTGGATTCTGCTAAAAAATTGGAGAAGACAGGTGTTCTAACCGAGGATGAGCTCCGTTCCACTGGAGAAAAAGTCCAGAGGCTGACTAATTGTTTTATTGGGCAGGTGGATAGGCAGGTAGAAGCTAAAGAGGTAGAATTAATGAGATTCTAGTGGCCTAATCCAAAAAACTAGATCGATCCCCTCTTAAACAGCCCCATTGGTGCACCAGCGCCAATCTTTTTGCAAACCAGAAAATTTCCCAGTGGGGTTGCATAGCCCCCCTTCTTTTTCCCCTAAGATAGAGTCCGGCCTCCTTCAAAGAAGGACTTTCCTCCGATCAAAGTAGTGCCAGGACTCGCTGTGCCTGGCTCCCCTCCAAAAAGCCTAGGCCTATAGAACGGCCCCCGCTTTTGTACCCTACTGTTGCCCCCCCAAAAACCATGTGATCTTCAACCTAATGTGGCAACCTCAAGCTATTACCTCCTTTTGTCGATCCTGCGGGTTAGCAAGGATTAACCAACGTTGTAACCAGAGCGCAATGGACAGAAATGCCACGTAGCTGAACCCGACAAGAAACACTAACAGAAACGGTATGGAAAACCATTGTCCATTTAAAATGGCTGAACCTATACAAAACCCGAAGTAGACGGTGAAGAGAACCTCAGCGAGAGGCAGAGATGAACACAATGGCCAATAGCGAGCGCTAGCTCCTCGATGTCTCGAATTAAACCCACTCTTAATTCCATATTTCGGAGTGCGCTTGAACTCAGACCGATGGTTAAAGAGTGCCTCAATAACCCCTCGGGCATTGTTAATTGACATACCAGCTGCCAGCGCGAGCAGCATGGGAAACAGCCAAATCTCCCTCAACCATCCACGTGGATTAACGTACTGCTGAGCAATGATGTAAAAAAAAAGGATGGAGATCGAAGTAGCAATGAAAATCGGTACATCCACCAGAAACATATAAACAGTGCTATGTGTTGCGGCAAAGGAATTAGGAAGGATCAGTAAACAGAGAAGGAGAAGCAGAAGATAACTGAAATTTGAAACCAAGTGGATAGTACCCTCCAGTTTGGTAAGTAGTGGAATGTTAGATTTCCAAAGCAGCGGAAGAAGTTTTTTACAGGTTTGAATAGACCCTTTGGTCCACCGATGCTGTTGGGACTTAAACCCATTCATATCAACTGGTAATTCGGCGGGAACCACAATATCAGGAAGAAATAAGAATTTCCACCCGCCCATCTGCGCACGGTAACTAAGGTCCAAGTCCTCCGTGAGCGTGTCATAATGCCATCCTCCAGAGGTTTCAATACAGGACTTCCGCCAGATTCCGGCCGTACCGTTGAAGTTGAAGAACCTACCACTTCTGCAGCGAGCAGTCTGCTCTAGGAGAAAATGCCCATCCAAAAAGATGGCCTGGATCCGAGTCAGAAGGGAATAATAGCGATTAAGATGCCCCCACCGCATCTGAACCATACCGATCTTAGGGTTGGTAAAATGGTGAATGGTCTCAAGCAAGATACAGGGTGGTGGGACAAAATCTGCATCGAGAATAAAGATGAACTCTCCCCTTGCTGCTTCTAGGCCAGCAGCAAGAGCCCCAGCCTTAAATCCAACACGATCCTTTCGATAAAGGTACACCACATCAAAACCAGCTTTACGAAGTAGCCTAGATCCACGTTCTAAAATGACACGAGTTTCATCGCTAGAATCATCCAGTATCTGGATCTGGAGCTTTTCTCTAGGATAGTCAATTCTACTAACGGCACTTAGGAGCCTTTTTCCTACGTAATATTCATTAAAGATGGGTAATTGGACTGTCACCAGCGGAAGGTGATCCCACCGTCTTAATGGTTGAACCCCCTGGTTTTTATAACGGAGAAAGAGGTAGCAAATAACGAGCCGATGTATTCCATAAATGGAAAGGCTAGCAACTACTAACAGGTAACAGACACTCCATATGGCACCACTAAAAACTGTGTCCATAGGAATTCAAGTAATAAGATCCCATTCTCACGTGCTCCGCGCCAGGTTAAGTCCAACAAGGAAGTAGAAGGGTGGAAGGGACCCGTCATAATTCTCCCATCTACAAACTAGACCAACACACCACCAACCAAAAGTCCATACGGACTCTTCTTTGCAAGAGAAGCAATCGGTGCTCCCCTCTAAGGGAGCTATTAATCTAATTTAGGGAAGGGTCATCGGGTACTTCTGTAAGGAGTTTGAAGATAGGGTTCATCTGGCAGATGGCGTCTTTCCAAGCAGAACTAGGATGAGGCATGTTAATTAAGTCACGACTAGGCTGGATGAGAAACCATGCATTTGCAGCAATCTCTTCTTCTAACTGTCCACGATTCCATCCAGAATATCCAGCAAAGGCACGTAACCCTCGACTCCACTCGGGTGACATGTCTAAGGACTCTGAAAGGTTTGTAAAGGACTGAAACTTTACCCCCCGTGGGCACTCAACCCACCGCAGGCTTGCAATACTTACCTCTTCTGGGGCGACAGGGCCCCCGTAGAAAAGAGGAACCGGAGAAAAAGCCGAAGGAGCAGGAAATACTTCACCGATAGTTTTGTGCAAAGGGCGATTCAAGACAAAACCCAGCGCCCCCTCTTCTGGATTATGATAAGGAAGGAAGAGAATCGTTTTACGAAAATAGGGATCTTTCAGAGCTGGAGTGGCTATCAGGACAGAGCCAGTCAAGCTAACTGGAGACAAGTAATTCCTCACCCCCCACCTATAAGGCAAGAGATGAGAAGAGTCAACATAAGGACAATCCTTGTCCTTTGTGCCCTTGCTATTGGCCTAAACTGTGTATGCTCAAGACTAGACTCATCTGATTAGTAGGCCAGATTTACAGGGAGCGCAGTCGAGTAAAGGCTTGCGGCGCTAAATTTTGCTTCTTTCCTCACTGGGAAATGAGTGGATCTTGACCTTCGTGAAAAGAGAGCTGTGCGAGTCTTTTTTTTGAAAAAGCAGTTGAATTTTTACTGGAGAACCTAAGAGTTCGGAACAATTTTGTTTCTTCCGCGCTCGAATCTGGCCTTGAAAAGTTATTACTTCCCAGGAATTCTTGAGTTCTTGTATGGTTCTGTGTCTATCCGAGTTTAGTTACTCAGCTGATTTCGGAGTCTGCTCTACCTAAAATTGGCATGCTTGAACCGACTAACGAGTACCGCGCCATTGCACGGATATGAGGGATGGTCTAGCAAAAGCTTATATTTTCCTGTTGGAGAAAACCATGACTCTCCACAAATCATGATAGCCTCCACGGGAGGGACATCACACCGTTTGCCGGCTAGCAGAGATCAAGAGATCACTAGTGATGCGCTCAGTTTTGAGGGAAGCACTATAGTTATTCGATGTCTCTTTATCCTAATGGTGTTCTGCGCAAGCTCTTGGTTACATCGCTCCTGCTTTCTCTTGGATGGAAACCGCGGATTTCTCTTCTAGATGGTGTCTAGTTCTCTCTGTAGATGATTCCTTGCAGTGTGTATGGTTCAAAACACAAGAGGACGTGGCCATCCATGACATTTATTACATCCTGATGGACGGAAGATGATCAAGTGGTTGTGTTGGCCAGTGACGCGCCATCTGGCCTTCTTCATTCCTCTATTCCTCGGAGGAGGAAGGACTTTAGTTCGGAGATGGGAATACGTTCCTGTTTCATGGAGTCGCGGTGACGTAAGGTGACTGTATTACGTAGGACAGGGTTTCTTTCGCTGACGGTATCAAAATCAACGGTGATGCCATAGGGGGTGCCTATCTCATCCTGCCGCCTGTAGCGGCGGCCG
Organism: Candidatus Xiphinematobacter sp. Idaho Grape; assembly: GCF_001318295.1. Lineage (NCBI taxonomy): Bacteria > Pseudomonadati > Verrucomicrobiota > Spartobacteria > Candidatus Xiphinematobacter > Candidatus Xiphinematobacter sp. Idaho Grape. The sequence goes on along the minus strand of NZ_CP012665.1, from coordinate 862,764 downwards.
ATAGCGCCGGCCTCATCGTAGGCGATATTTAAATGGCCACGAAGGGAGAAAGCAATTTCCTTAGCTTTTGCTACCAATGCGGGCCTATTTTTGAGGAGGGGAAAGACTCCACATTTAATGGGGGCCATCCGTGGATGAAAACGGAGAACGGTACGGACTTCGGATTTTCCCAGGCTGCCAGTTATCATTTCTTCGTCAAATGCTTCACAAAGGAGAGCAAGAACTGCACGGTCTACACCAGCGCTGGGTTCTACCACGTGGGGAATAAAGTGTCGCCTGGTTTCTTCTTCAAAACACCCTAAAGACCTACCGCTGGAACGAGCATGCTGGACAAGGTCGTAGTTGGTACGATAGGCAATACCCTCTAGTTCCTGAGTCCCAAAAGGAAACTCGTACTCGAGATCATAAGTTTTTTTAGAGTAAAAAGCACGTTCTTCTTCAGGAATTTCGCGCACGCAAATCTTGGTACCGGGAATGCCAATGTCGGCATAGAAGCGAAGCCTTTCCTTCAGCCATTTTTCTAGAAAAAAAAGGCTGTCCTCCTCTTTGCAAAAGTACTCCAATTCCATTTGCTCAAACTCGCGAGAGCGAAAGGTAAAGTTGCGGGGATTAATTTCGTTGCGAAATACCTTTCCAACTTGAGCGATCCCAAAGGGGATTTTCTGACGAGAGGCATCTAGGATATTTTTAAATTGAACAAAAATAGCCTGCGCAGTTTCAGGACGTAAATAGACGAGGCTCTCCTTACTTTCTACAGGACCCGTAAAGCTCTTGAACATGAGATGAAAGGAACGAGGAGCAGTTAAATCGCGACTCCCGCAATGTGGGCAACAGGGAACAGTGTTTTCCCCTTTTGGAAGCTGGTCTGCACGGTACCGGATTTTGCAGGACCGACAGTCCACCATGGGATCGATGAAGGATTCTTCGTGGCCGCTAGCTCTCCATACAGCAGGGTTCATTATGACAGATCCATCTAGCCCTATGACATCCTCCTGCTCATGGACGACACGCCGCCACCAGAAGTTCTTAAGATTACGTTTTAGTTCGACTCCCAATGGCCCATAATCCCAAAAGCCACTGAGACCTCCATAGATTTCAGAGGACGGAAAGATAAATCCCCTACGCCTACAGAGGCTAACTATCTTCTCCATACGAATAGCACTAGGCATAGTAGCAAATAAAAAAAGTCTCTACGTAAAACCTTCTAGGTGTTGATGGCAGATTGGGGTGAATGGGAGGAGAGAGTTGCTAAAGTTCGACTAACTGTGACTGTAGCGATCATTCCGTACTTCTGGCATAAAATAGAAACGGTCCCATGTTTGACGGAGCTGTCTGGCCATCCCATGCACACCACAGGAATTGTAATGTAAATACCATTAGGGTGTTCGAGTACAGCACTGCCAAATCCATTGTGAAGAACATGACGGTCTTCCGTTATACAAATTACAAGCAACAGCGGGCAAAGAATTTGAGTGTGAGACCATCTGGCGGCTTCAAATCCAGCGTTCGTTGACTACAGCTATACTGATTCCTTCTTTTTTGAGCAATTCAGAAGTCTCCAAGTCCAATTCACACATATTGCCGGGTCTAAACAGAGCAACTTGCGTTCCATGATGGAGAACCTCCGATTTGCCAATTTCCAAAGGTCGAGAGGATCCTTCCAGGCGCGCCCCAGTACTGACACCACGAGGATAACGGATAGCAATTGGTCTACCCTGATAGTGCATCATGGCCCACAGCACGCCTCGAAATTCGACTTCATCTCAATATCAAACGTAGTACGTGTCTCGGCCCATCTCCTCGAAAGTCCAGCACGATATTGCAAGAACAAGAGGATGAGAAGGGTGAAATGAAAAACGGGTGTGCGATCAGTCCCTTTGGACCCCTAATTGGCGTAGACGTCGGTATAGAGTGCGGCGGCTAATACCCAGCTTGCGAGCGGTTTCACTACGGTTACCCTTACATATTTCCAGAGTCTGGAGGATGAGATTATGTTGAGTTTCTCTGAGAGTTAGAGGTTCTGGAGGTAGTGGTAAGTAGGGACTTGGCAAATGAGTGGTGGGTGTAGAGACCAGTCTAGAGTGTATTGCAACAGGGAGATCTCTGGAAAGAATACGTGGGTTGTTGCTCATCACCACACCGTGTTCAATGACTGTGCGGAGCTCCCTCACGTTGCCAGGCCAATGATACTCCAATAGATGGGCCATTGCATCAGTATCTATTTCCTTGAGAGGTTTCCCATTTTCCCGGCAGGACTCCTTGAGAAAAGCCTGAGCTAGTATGGGAATGTCTTCTCGACGCCTTCTCAGAGGGGGCATGGTAATTTGTACCACATTCAAACGGAAAAAGAGGTCATCCCGAAATTTTCCATCACTTACGAGTTTCGTGAGATTTCTGTTCGTAGCAGCAATAAGCCGTACATTGGTTTTGAGGGTGCGATTACTGCCCACACGTTCAAAAGTGTGCTCCCCTAGGACACGCAGAATTTTCACCTGTGTATTAAGGTCAATTTCACCAATTTCATCCAGGAATAACGTCCCACCACTTGCCTGTTCAAAACGCCCAATACGCCTCTCCACAGCTCCAGTAAAAGCTCCTTTCTCGTGACCAAAAAGCTCGCTCTCTAGCAATTGGGGAGAAAGGGCAGCGCAGTGTACAGCCACAAATGATGCAGCAGAGCGAGGGCTCAAGTAATGAATAGCTCTAGCTGCTAGCTCCTTGCCTGTCCCACTTTCCCCTAAGATGAGGACTGTAGCTCTTGAGGAGGCAACCTGCCTGATGGTCTGTACGGCTTCAGTAATCACAGAAGAGGTGCCAATGATGCCTTCCGACACAAATTTACGCTCCATTTGCTGCTTTAAATCCTGATCTCCTTTTTTAGTCCCCTTCTCTCGCAAACCACGTCTGATAAGCAGCTCTAGCCTTTCTAGATTCACAGGCTTGGTAACAAAGTCATAAGCGCCACGCTTTATGGCTTCTACAGCCACGTCTACCGTGCCATAGGCAGTTACCATGATACAAAGGGGAGGACGGTGAAGTTTTAATGCAGCATCTATAAGACGTATACCGTTATCTGCTCCCAACTTTAGATCTGTGATAAGTACATCTATTGAGTCTTCGCACAATATAGCAAGAGCCCCATCCATATTGCTTGCAATAAAGACTTCAAATGCATCTTCCAGAGACGCCTGTAGCCCTTCCCTAGTGTTCTTCTCGTCGTCGACAACTAGGAGCGTTGGTTTTAAGGGGGCCACTTTCTTTAAGGCACTTAGCTGTACAGATTAATGTGACGCACGCAAGCCAGAGACCTCTCCAGGGTAACACCACTACTCTGGGAAGAGAAGCAGTAAGCTGAATGCCCCTTGGCCCCATTAAATCAACAACTCCTCTTTATGTAGAGTAAAGCATTATGGCAGAACGCCCTTGCTCCTCCACTAATTTTGGAAAAAGCTGTGCGTACTGGTGCCCAGGAGACTTTTGCCAACCCTTTGATGCTTACTGCATAGAGAAGGTATCCAACCCCATGTGTAGCAAAATATAGAACAATCGAAATGGACTTTTACCTCTTAGGAGGGCAGCATAGCTACTGCGTTGGAGGCCACACAGCAGCTGCGCTCACCGCATTCTAAAAAAAAGAAATCAGTAAATAAGGATGTCACCTCATGCAATGCAATAGACAACTGCTCTTCCTGCAAAAGGGAGGCAAAAAAAGAGAATTGTTCTGCTCCTGCGGGGAAAACAGGAACTTTGCCCTGTGAAGTGGACAAAGTTCATTGCCGGAAGGTGTTAGACATCTCTACGTTGTACCACCTCAATCCAAACTATCTGCGCCCTATGACCGATATACCCGTTGAAGAGAAAGTGAGAGATATTATTGTCGAACAACTCGGGGTTAACCCAGAGCAGATAACCCCTTCTGCTTCCTTTATCGAAGACCTAGGAGCCGATTCCCTTGATACTGTGGAGCTTGTAATGGCTTTTGAAGAGGAATTCTCTGTTGATGTCCCTGATGAAGATGCGGAGAAGCTACAAACTGTCGGTGATGTCATCAGGTACATCGAGGAGAAAAAAGCTGCGAGCAGTGAGGATTAAGACCCTGTTTATCTTCTATCGTAGGCAGTATGGGTCACATTTCTTGGTGCTACCCGTGGCCTCCCTCTCTACAAGGGCATACGCGTTGTGATTATGAATAGATTCAAAGTTCTCAGCTTCTATTCGATACCAGACAATTTTTGAATTTTCCTCTGCTAGTATGGCAATATTCCGGACCAGATCTTCCACAAAAACGGGGTGCGTATAGGCGTGTTCGGTAACAGCTTTTTCATCTGGTCTCTTTAACAAGCTGTAGAGCTCACAGCTAGCACTTTTCTCTACCATCCGAATTAAGTCTTCAATCCACATTGGCCGTTCAAACCGTGCAGAGCAAGCAACTTGCCCTCTCTGGCTATGTGCCCCTTGAATACTGATTGCCTTGGAGCAAGGACAGAGAGTTGTGATAGGAACAACAACGGTCAGCATGAAGTCACGTTCTTCCCCAACCAGGGTAACACCAAGCCGTACCGTATAGTCAATTAAACCACTGGAGTGGGTAACTGGTGCTTTTTTTTCTAAGAAAAAGGGAAACTCGAGCTCCATGTGGGCACCAAAAGATTGAAGCTTTCTCTGGAGTTGGATGGGGATATCGTAGATGTTCTCTACGTGGAGGATGGAGCTATGTGAATGTAGAGCTTCAATAAAGCGGCTCATGTGAGTACCCCTGCGGTGTGCAGGTAGATCAACTGTGAGAAGTACCGTGGCGATGGTACTTTGAAGGGTATGGCGCTGTTTGTCTCTGATCTGGACAGGATAACGAAGATTCTTGATGCCCACTCGCTTGATGGCAATTTTGCGGTGGTCGAGTGAGCTCTGTGTGTCTATTAATGAATAATCAATGCTCTTCATGGGGGCCAAAAGTAGTGGAGTGCGCTGGGGAAAAACAACTCTGTCAGTAGTCAGGATCTCAAAAAGGCTCTAAGTGGGATTAATTATTGATGAAGTTTTTCCATTCACAGGAAAAAACTTCCTAAGGAGGATTTCCTAGCATCCCGTATTTTGTTAACTGACTCTTGTAGCCTCTACTGCCCTTGACCGTGGTGTTGTTGATAGTTCCCTAGCAAGAAGCTTGAGATGGATCGGAATCCTTAAAGAGTGGAACCCATCGCCGATTCCTCTGTAAAAAAACAGTTAGTAGGGGAGGCCAGAAAGTATTGCCCACTATGAAAGTAGATCGGTTCCCATTTATTTAGAAATAGACGTGGCCTAGAAATTTCTGGGTATCATCGCTGCTACGGTATTATAGCTCTCAGAGACTTTCTAGCAGAAAGGTAAACACAACTAGCGCGGGACCCCTTCTGTCTTGATAAGACAGGGTTTGCGTTCAGGCCATGCAAAGATTACAGCCTAGACTAGGATATTGGATAGGTGTGATCTGACCTCCGCTACCACGTGCTGAGTCTCCTGCATTTGGGAGGTATCCCCCTAAGTTGGGGGGTCAATCGTCCAAGAATCTCGGCCGCAGTTGCACGGGTTTATGTAGCCGCCAGTTTGATTCTGTGGGTATCCCTAGATTAGCCCAGGGGCCCCCTTTAGTAGTTCTGGTCGCTTTGTCCCATGTTGCATTATGAAGATTTTTATTACTGGCAGAGCGGATTGTATTGGTAGCATTTGCATTGAGCAGCTGCCTGATGGTGGCCAATATGGGGCTGGTTTCGCGTCCTGCCCTTTTCGGGGGTGATCTAGGAGATGCACGGGCTCTTCATCGTGTAATGATAATGAATTAGGATCACGCGAGCGGTTGTATAATTTTACTGCCACTGCCTCAGTGGGGGTCCACATCCAGCCCGAAGAAATATTTTCGGAACAACATTTTCTTATGGAACTAATCTTGTTAGACACACTAGCATGGTGCGTCTGGGTTGGTCTTTTTGTCCGCTTGTACCATGTTTGGATTTCCAGAGAGAATGCCGGTTGGTAAAACTTCAGCTCAGACTCCGGCTAATTTCTGTGGTGCGTCCGAGCTCCTTTTTGAAGGAATCCTCTGCTGGTGCGAAAGGCTCTATGGATTTACCGTAGTGGTGTTAGGTTGTTTCGATCCGGCAGAAGCTGCAGAAAAGCTTGGGGCAGACCACTGCTGTGAAATACCCTTCATTCCTAATGCTTTTAGAGTAGCCCTTGAGCAAAAAGGAGCGGTTGCGATTTGCGGTATCGACTATCCAACTCCAGATAGCGCTTGTATTCGGGATTACACTCGTGTCCTGGGGACGTTACTCAGGCCCATACTCTTGTTCTTAAGGCCCCAGAAAGTGCCCGGTACGACTTTTAGGGGACGGGGGAACAATTTCCCGTGCAGGAGATGATCGAATGTTGCAGGAAGGTTACAGGCAGCGCCTGATCCCCACCGTGAAAAAAACCCGACGTCCAGGAGACCCTCCCGCACTAATCGCTGCGGCAGGAAAGATCAGAAATGAACCGGGTTGGTATCCCTGTCATCAGGATATACGAAACATCATTGAAAGTGTATTGGCCTGGAAGTCCAAATTTCCATTCGAATATCAAGGTTCTAGCGCTCCCTCACCCCTTTAGGGAACAACGTTCCCCTACGACGTTTCATGCCATCAATCTACCCAGCTCCTCTAGGCTAGATGAAGAGGCATATAGGGGCGTTAACGGCTATTGCCATTACGCTGTCTTCCTTTACCTGTATTATCCAGTTGAATGGCCTGGATGCGTCATCGCCGGTAGAAATTACAGCTGAGAAGGCTGTCAGTTTTGAAGAAGGCATCGTTGCTGCAGAAAGCCACGTACAGATTCATCACAAAGACATCTGTGCCTACTGCGACTATGCCGAGTATAAGGCGGACGCTCAGGAAGCCCTTCTTATGGGAAACGTTAGCATCTATTCGCCAAACAGCTTAACCAGCGGCCAACACGTACTCTACAACGTGCAAAGTAAGCAAGCACGTATCTCAGAATTTTTCACAACAAGCTTTCCAATGCTCCTGTATGCCCGCAGCGCCTGCATATTGCCCCATGCGTTCCGCGCCAGGCAAGTCTACTTTACTACGGATGACCAGTTACAACCAGGCTACCACATTAGAGCGAAGACTGTGTACATTTACAAAAATAAAAATGCTAGGATGGTGTTTCTTTTTCCAACTTTCTACATAGGAAGGATACCAATCTTCTGGATTCCTTACCTTTCCGTCGGTCCAAACGATACCGGATTCAAGGTTCTCCCTGGATATGACAGAGGTTGGGGAGTTTTCACGCTAGCCATGTATTCATTCGCCTACGATGGACCAAACAGTAGCCGACTTGGAACAGTACATGTAGACTGTCGCGCACGTCATGGGATGGCTTTTGGCTTTGATACCACCGTACAAACTAGCAAAAATGAAGACAACTACAGGAACTTCATTTCCTACTGGACCTGTAATAGTAAAAAACCTTTTGTCGGAAAAAGGGGTCCAACTCCAGATAATGCTAGTTGCAATCGCTATCGACTTTCCTACAACCGGCACATCGTTTTTTCGGAAAACACTTATGTTAGCTGCGACCTGAACGCACTAAGTGATTGCAATGTAATGCAGGATTTTTTTCCTGCTGAGTCACAAACAAATCCAAGACCAGACAACAATATCTCACTAACCAGGCGTGGCCAAAATTACACCCTAAACCTCCTGAATCGCTTTCAAACCAATAGTTTCCAAAACACGGTTAAGCGCCTTCCAGAATTAGCTTGGGACATTAAACAACACCCCATCCTTGGGGGTCCCTTCTACTTGGAGGGTACATGGACGCTGGGGCAATTAGAACGGTCTTTTGGAGATAGATTACGGTCCAGAGCAAGCAGTAAGCAACTCTTGAAAAAGAGGGACTTGCACTTTGTTACCAAGTCAGCAGGCTACCCAGTTTTCCGCCTTGGAAGCTTCGCCAAAATTTCAATGCCAAAAACCTACTTCGGGTGGATCACCCTTATGCCATATGCTGGATTTCACGCTACGCTATATAGCCAGTCAAGCGGATTTTTTGACAAGTTACCTACTCTACCTATAGACCCGGATGGCCATTTAGGAACATATACAGCCTTTGCTGACAGAAGAGGGCCTTTTAGGAAAAAGGGCTTCGTTGCTCCGAATACTCAAGGGAATCATACTACCGTTTGGAACAGTGCATTCCACGGAAAAGAAGACAATTTCCACAAACCGATGGGCTCAAGGGATGGAATTTCCTTCCATCCAGGAATCAATTGTGGTCTTGAATCATCCTTTAAGATTTCCCGCGTGTATCGGCTGCAGTCTCAACTGCTTGGCTTAGATGGTTTAATGCATATCATTCAACCTTATGTAAGCCATTCGGTAGTCCAAAATCTCAGAAGCAAACCCAGTCCGACCTACCAGTTTGATACCGTTCAACAAACGACTCAGTATCTCCCCATTAATTTCCCAGATTTTCTGGCCATCGACGCCATTGATTCTTGGAACATTTTCCGGACAGGAGTCCGCAACAATTTCATCACCCGCCGCGATAGCAGAAACCATCAGTGGCTTACTGTAGATACCTTCTTTGACTACAATCTACACAACCCATACTCCTTGGCAAAGGTAGGGAATCTCAGTAATCTCGTTGCGTATTGTCCATCCCGTTGGTTCACTGTAGGCTGCGATATCCAGGCCCCTCTGGATCGAGAAGGGTTTACGCAGTTCGACTTAAATTTTAGCTTAATGCCAGCTCAAAACTTACAGTTTACAATTGGTTACTACTACCTAAACAGCTATCCAACGCGATGTTCGCTTGGCGCCCATGACTCGTCTCCCAGCGATGTAAGTCAGATGGCCCTTGATGCCTACTTTCGTTTGAATGACAACTGGGCAATAAGCGGTCAGGAGCAATATGATGCTAACCGAAGACTGCTTTTGTACCAGCGCTATTTCATTCATCGGGATTTGTCTTCTTGGATTGCTTCCTTTGGCATGGACATACGTAGAAACCAGGATCAAAAGCTACAGACTGGGTTTGTATTGGTAATGACATTAAAAGCTGCACCCCAGGTGATCATTCCTTTAGGGTTGGATTCCCTTCATAGACCTCTGTGGCCATCTAAAAGTCTCTAGGGGAACCGAAGAGCAAACCTAGTACATGGCATACGAGAAGGTTTCCACAGCCCTCTATAATATTTCCCCGAATGTAGTGTGACTAGTTTCTTTGGTAGAGCCGTGCGGCCTTTCGAGCCACATTCTGCTACTGTAAAGAACTACGCGACCCATCCTGACTTCGGCTTTGGACTTTCATGAAGTTATGTATTATCGGCTCCGGACATGTTGGATTAGTGACGGGTGCTTGTTTTGCGGAAGTAGGCCATCATGTCATTTGTGTAGACAATGATCAGCACAAGGTAGATATGCTCGTAGCGGGCAAAGTCCCCATTTACGAACCACGATTGGAGGAATTAATTCGCAGAAATGCGGCTGCTAAGAGACTCTTCTTTAGCAGCAGTGTCAAATGTGGGGTCGATGCCGCGGAAGTGATATTTGTTACCGTGCCCACTCCTCTCCGAACGGACGGAAACGTGGATCTCTCCTGTGTCGAGGAAGCAGCTTGCGAAATCGCCCTAGCCCTTAGGGCATACCGAGTCGTTGTGGATAAGAGCACCGTTCCAGTCAAGACAGGTGAAAAAGTAGCGGAAATCATTCACCGCTATAACGCAGCCGATATACCATTCGACATTGTCAGCAACCCAGAATTTCTAAGAGAGGGGTGTGCTGTCAGGGATTCACTGCACCCTGATCGTATCGTGATTGGTAGCTCCAGTCAGCGCGCAATAGCGCTTATGGAAAAAATCTATGAACCCTTTTCTACCCCACTTCTCATCACAGATGTAAACAGTGCAGAGTTGATTAAACACGCGGCCAACTCTTTCCTCGCTCTCAAAATCTCCTATATCAACATGGTGGCACGAATTTGTGAGGCTAACAAAGCTGATGTTGAGAAAGTTGCAGATGGAATCGGTCTGGATAAACGTATTGGAAGAGATTTTTTAGATGCCGGAATTGGCTACGGAGGCTCCTGCTTTCCCAAGGACATTGCAACATTTATTGCCATATGCCAGCAGCAATTGGGAGAACCCTTCGCACTTCTTAAGGAGGTCCAGAGGATCAATGATACTCAGCTAGAATACTTTGTAAGTAAAATTCGAGGAGTGCTTCGGGTACTTGAAGGAAAAAAAATTGCCGTTTGGGGGCTCACTTTTAAGCCGGATACGGATGATATCCGTAATTCAGTCGCTGTTGACTTAATAAATCTTTTAATTTCCGAGAGGGCGATAGTACAGGTATATGACCCCAAGGGGATGAAGAAGTCCAAAGAACTGGGCGTAGTACCGACGGCTCGTTTTGCCTCTTCGCCTCTTGATGCGGCGCAAGGTGCGGAGGCGCTGGTTATTGCAACCGAATGGAAAGAATTTGCTGCCGTTGGCCTTAGGGAACTGAAAGCTCGGATGCAAGCCTGGTCTATTTTTGACGGGAGAAATCTCCTTAACCCGTCAGTAGTGCGTCAATTTGGCTTCAGCTATTATAGTGTTGGTCGCTTTTAATTTTTTCAGCTCCAGCCTGTACTCTCCCTCCATGCTTTCTTCTAAGTGATGATATGCCTACAGCGATGAGGAGTAGCCTAGTCCTGGTCATTGGGGTAATAGCATCCATGTGGCTTGCGCCACCCGTATATTGGCTGTTGCAGGCATTTAGTGAAGAGTTCCCCTTTCTTGGGGCGCTATCCTTCCACCGTGTATGGAGGCGCGTACTGTCAGTATGCACGATAGGGGCGCTACTAGCCTCACTAAAAACCTTAGACTTTGGGAAATTACACTTACAAAAAAATAGGTATAGGTGGCATGACTTTGGCTGGGGTTTTCTCTTCGCAGCTGCACCGACGGTGCTTCTTATAGCAACTTATGTTCATTTGGATGTATGTAGAATCGAGGGGGGTATGGAATTACCCTCCCTTCTTAGTGTGACAGCGCGAGCTGTAGGGGTCTCCATTTTTGAAGAAGCCCTCTTCCGAGGTCTGTTGTATGGGCTAAGTCGTCAGGAAATGAGTGCCATTACCTCTGCTCTATGGACTTCCGGGATATTCGCTATTCTCCACTTCATGCGCCCTTCGGATTCTACGCATCCAGTAGATATTTGGAGTGGGTGGAGGGAATTGCAGTGCTTATTTAACCCTGCAATGCCTTGGTCGACTTTTCTTTTTGCTCTAGCGAGCCTAACTGCTATTAGTCTCCTACTCTGCTGGGCAACAGAGCAGACTTGTTCTTTAGCCTTACCGATCGGGCTTCACGTTGGATGGATTTTTGTTATTCAAACAGGAAATTTTTTTGTAGAATTCAGGATGGAGACGCCGGATAATTTGCCGTGGGTGGGCCCTCATGTAATCTCTGGCACCATACCTGTCGGAGTTCTTGCTATTCTAGCATTTTGCTTCACTTTCTGCCTGTGTTGGAGGTACCTCCGCACAAAAAGGGTTGCGTGACTTGTGTCGCGATTCTTTGTTTTAGTTTTTTCGTGGGTTATGTACCGTGTCGGTCTTATTTCGATTACCGAGAAGACAATGCACGCTGGAATTGCCTGCTTTGCCATGCGCACCCGGGCGCATCTGCCTAAGTTTATTGGATGGAAAGAATGGCTGTCCATGGTTTACAGCACGACCAAGTGGCCATTGCCTCCCAGCCGCACGACGCTTCCAGGGCGTGCCCAATCCCCCAGCCTCGCACCTAGAGCGATGTTCCAAGAGGTCTTTCTTAGCTTAAGCTAGTCTTGCGTGACAGGCCTCCACCCTCTGTGAGAGAGACTACACATGCCTATCTTCAAAGAGCCAGTCTTTAATGCTCGTGGCAACAAACATCAGGAAATTCCAGAGGGACTGTGGACCAAGTGTCCTTCTTGCAAAGACATTATTTACAACCTAGCTTTAGCAGAAAATCTTTTTGTCTGCCCTAGGTGTAATTATCACTTTACATTAGGTGCGTGGGAGCGGATCGTGCATCTCGTTGACCCGGGCTCGTTTAAGGAACACGATGCCAAAATGATTGCTGCTGATCCTCTAAAGTTCAGGGGGGTAGCTGCCTATGAGGAAAGACTGCAAACCTATCGTGAGAAAACCGGTCTAGTTGACGCGGTTATTACCGGGGAGGCTTCTATTGCCCGATATCCGATCGGTCTTGCAGTAATGGATTTTCGTTTCCTTGCGGCTACCATGGGTTCGGTAGTTGGAGAAAAAGTCACTCGACTCATTGAGTGGAGCACCTGTAGAAAGAGACCTATTGTTGCCGTTTGTGCTTCTGGAGGAGCTCGCATATACGAGAGCATATTTAGCCTGATGCAAATGGCGAAAACCAGCGGTGCCTTGGCCCTACATGCTAGGGCAAGGCTGCCCTATATCGTGGTACTTAGCAATCCTACCTATGCAGGTGTCATGGCAAGCTTTGCTTCCCTAGGGGATGTTATTCTTGCAGAACCACGAAGTATGATAGGCTTCGCTGGGCCTCGTGTCATCCAGGAAACAACACACCAAAATTTGCCGGAAGGCTTTCAGACTGCCGAATTCCTAGAAAAGCACGGACTAGTCGATCATATTGTGCACCGCACCCAGTTGCGATCCTTCCTAGCACAGATCCTCAATTATCTTTGCCAGAAACAAGAATGACTTTCGATAAAGCCTTAAAGTGGCTGTATTCCAAGCAGCGTTTTGGCATTAGGTTGGGGTTAGAAACTACACAATCCCTTCTTGCCCTCCTTGGTAATCCGGAAAACAAGCTGAGGTTCCTACATATCGCAGGAACTAATGGTAAGGGATCCGTTTGCGCGTTCTTAGACTCAATTTTGAGGGCAGAAAGGAAAAAAACTGGCCTTTTCACTTCTCCGCATCTGGTAGATTTTCGAGAACGTATCTGTGTGAATGGTAGGCCAATTTCTAGGAAGGCAACTGCAGAAGGTTTAACCCTCTTAAAAGATTTGTTAAGGGATTTAGAAATTTCCCATAAATTAGAGCCCACCTTTTTTGAGCTCACTACAGTACTGGCTACCTGGTATTTCCTGCAACAAGATGTGGAAGTCACTATTTGGGAGACAGGCATGGGAGGGTATTGGGATGCAACCAATGTGGTTACCCCGCTAGTTTCTGTTATTACATCTATTTCTTTTGATCATCGGCAATGGTTAGGAAACTCTCTGAGAGAGATCGCTCTTGAAAAATCTGGGATTTTTAAGCCAGGCATTCCCGCAGTTTCTGCGCCTCAGTCCATCGAGGTAGAAGAGACATTGCGGAGTAGAGCAGCTGCTAGTCGTATACCTCTGTATTTCGTGGAAGCTCCCTGGAGTAGCTCCAAGATAGGACTACATGGAGAACACCAACGATGGAATGCGGCCCTAGCCGTAGCGGCTTTGGAAGCTAGCAGCGTCACCGTCTCTGCCAGTTCTATTTCCTATGGCCTAGCTAACACTTACTGGCCGGGAAGATTTCAGATTCTCTCCAGCAGGCTGGTAGTAGACGGAGCACATAACCTTGGGGCCGCGTGCGCCCTTGTTGCCACCTGGCAGGAGGTGTTTGGAAATCAAAGAGCCTGTATAGTATTCGGTTCGTTGGAAGATAAGGAGAGCAAAGAGATGTTAGAAGTACTTTCTACCATTACTCGAGAGTTTCGCTTCGTTCCTATTACTGGCCACCGGTTCGATACCAAATATCAAGCACCCCCGTGCAAAACCATTGGTTATTTCGAAAGCCTTGGTGCTGCCTTAATTTCTCCTCTTCAACCAGAAAACACTATCACTCTGGTAACGGGATCACTTTTTTTGGTCGGGGAAATCCTGGCAGAAAAGAGGACGATCTCTTATTGGCCGCTGCCTCTAGGAAAGGCGCGCTAATATCTTAATCTCCTTACCAAGAGAAAGGAGAAAACGAATCTGCTACCTATTTTAGGATTTAGGATTTAGGAGAGTGGGGTTGCACGGTAGAATCAGATTCATGGCGCTGGCGACGCCCCAGTAGCTCCCACAATGCATTGTAGGGAGCCTTACCCTCGTAGAGGACTTGATATACTGCTTCTAGGATAGGAGCATCCACACTGTACTTGAGGGCTAGCTGTCTAGCACTACGAGCAGCCGGGATCCCTTCGGCTATCATCTTCATGGACCCTTGAGTTTTAACTGGAAATTCACCCCGCCCAATTCTCTCTCCAATAGCTCGGTTGCGACTATGACAGCTAAAACAGGTAACCATTAAATCCCCTATACCACTTAGGCCATAGAACGTTTCCAAATGTCCCCCTAAGGCCACCCCTAAACGTATCATTTCTGCAAGTGCACGAGTAATGAGGGAAGCTTTTGCATTACTCCCCATACGAAATCCATCAGAAACCCCCGCAGCAATAGCAAAGACGTTTTTTAGAGCCCCCCCTAATTGGATACCCCTAATATCCTCGCTTGTATAGAGCCGAAAACTAGGAAGGAAAAGCTTCTGTTGAAGCTCCTGTAGCACTTCCTCATCGGCTGAACCCACGACTGCTGCAGCAGGACACTTCCTAGCGACCTCCACAGCATGGTTAGGTCCAGAGAGAACGGCGAGAGGGTTGTGGGGAAGATAACTTGCTAACACCTCGCTCATTAGCATTCCCGTGTCATACTCAATTCCCTTGATGCAGGAAACCAAAATACTTTGGGGCGGAACACCGAGCATAACCATTTGGCCAACAACTTCACGAATAGCCTTGGAAGGTGTAACTACGAGTATCAACTTGGCATCTAGAGCATCAGCCAATTGATGCGTTGCATAGACGTTTGACGGTAGCCGTAATCCAGGAAGGTACGTAGAATTGATACGATGGTCGACTAGCTCTGCTGTCAAGGCAGGCCTACGCCCCCATAGGCAAACAGCTGTACTGCTTTCGGAAAGTAAAATGGCAAGGGCTGTTCCCCAACTACCAGCACCAATAACGCCAATTTTCTCATACATGCATTTGCCGGAGAATGCCGTAGATAGGAAGATATTTGTCAATCATTTTTCTCTTTTACAAATCTGGGTTCTGTGCCAGCCGCTAGGCGAGAGATATTGCTCTGATGTCGCCAGATAGCAAGCATACAGATTCCAAGCGACACCAAAGCAAACACCTGGCCTATCTTGCCCAAGAAAAGCAAAGTAAAACACGCAAGTGGAAGTGCGATCACGGCTGCTAAAGAGGCAAGAGAAACATAACGTGTAGTAGAGAATACTAATCCCCAAGAAATCAGCGCTACCACGAAAACAGGGTACGGAAAAATTGAGAGTGTTACTCCTGCAGTGGTAGCAATTCCCTTCCCACCTTTAAAGCCCAACCAAAGTGGAAAATTGTGTCCGACAATGACAAATAGTGCTGCAACAAGCCCCAGCCAGTCTTGTTGAGATTTCTCCTCTGAGAATTCTGAAGCTAGAGCGACTGCAACGATTCCCTTAAAAAAATCAACAACGAAGACTGTACATCCCCACTTTTTGCCCAGAACTCTCAGTGCATTAGTGGCACCAGTATTACTACTACCTTCTCTCTGCAGATCCTTATGACAGATCTTTCCAGCGACCCACCCTGCAGGAAAGCTGCCCAACAAGTAGGACAGCAAACCCACTGCAGCAAATTGGCTGATTGCATTAGGCACTAGAAATCATTTGGCAACGGAATTTGGTCCGTCGCGGACGTTGGGACTGGAGTAACAGCTCCTAGCTCCTTAGTTATCATTTCCAAGGTGGCGTAATAACCCATCACTAAGATAGAGGCTAAAGGACAACCCAGCTAGGGTTGCACATTATGTTCTGCCACTTCAACAGAGAAAATCACTAATGTAGTTGTATGGTTTAAGCCACTTCCAAGACAGGCTGATTCTAATTCTCGCCACACACCTCAACCTAACCAATTATTTTGTCGCACTAGGTTCAAAAACTATTTCGATGTGAATCCGCTTGCTAGCAGAGTCTGTTTGTTCTCTACTACACCGGTGGTGTTTTGGTTTTTAGAGCTCTTTAGTTGTTGTTCTCCCGCGCTCTCTATGGGGCAGTGTGCAGAGAATTGGTCCCTGCCGGCTCCGGCTTAGATTTTGTAGATTTTGCGTCGGGTTGCCATTTACCGTCTCGATACGACTTCTTAGCAGTCCTTTCTAGTTATAGCCCGTACTTTCTCTAACGCGTTCCACCTTTTAGAATGAGATGAAGATCTTTACAGGGAGGGCACATGCCCAACTCGCCATGGACATTGCTGTTTATCTCCAGGTTCCACTTGGAAATGCTTCCATTTCTTCCTTCCCGGACGGGGAAACTTTCGTAAGGATAAATGAGAATATCCGCGGACAGGATGTTTTTGTTGTCCAACCTACTTGCCCTCCAACAAATCAGAATTTGATGGAACTTTTAATCTTGGTGGACGCTGCGCGACGTGCCAGCGCTGCGCGGGTTACCGCCGTGATTCCATTTTTTGGGTATGCCCGGCAGGATCGCAAAGATCAACCGCGCGTCCCCATTACGGCAAAATTGGTGGCTAATCTACTCGTCGCAGCTGGGGTTGACCGGGTATTGACCATGGACCTACATGCTCAGCAGCTACAGGGCTTTTTTGACATCCCAGTGGACCATCTATATGCACTGCCCGTCTTAAACCGTTATCTTTGGGAAACAGGCTTGGATAATCTGGTAGTAGTTTCACCAGATGTAGGTGGAGTGAAAATGGCTTCCGCCTACGCCCAGGCATTAGGTGCCGGGCTTGCCATCGCGGTAAAGAGACGTTGCTCTGCCACTGAAGTCGACACCTTATATGTCATAGGAGAGGTACAGGGAAAGAATGCTTTGATAGTAGATGATTTGACAGAAACTGCTGGCACATTAACTAGCGCAGCTAAGATTCTCCACCAATCCGGCGTACAGAATATTTATGCAGGGGTTTCGCATGCGGTCTTGACAAGCTGCGCAATAGAAAGGTTAAGTTCCTCTGGAATAAGACAGTTAATCACGACGGATAGCGTGCCGCTCTCTCAGGAGGCTAGGGGGCTCGTCAGAGTTCTTTCTGTTGCGCCGTTGCTTGGTGAGGGTATCCGGCGCGTTCATCGCGATGAGTCAGTCAGTTCTCTGTTTGAATTAAAAAGGTAAGTGGGAAAGTGGAGTTAGGAATTAGAATGGTTAAGCAGCTTATGCTCTCAGCGGCTCCGCGCGTGGAACGTGGAAGGAATGCGGTGAGGAAGGTGCATGCCCGGGGATGTGTTCCAGCAATTCTCTATGGCGTGAGCGGCGGAGCACGTTCCATAGAAGTTAAGCGTTGCGAAGTGGAGCAAATTCTCGCTCATGCCACGGGCGAAAATCTCCTAGTAGAGCTCCGGATCGTTAGTAATGACCCAGGGTCAGAAGAGGAGAGTGGAGTAGTTAATCAACTCTCCCTGATTCGAGAGGTTCAGCACCACCCTGTTAACGGGGGGGTTTTGCATGTAGATTTCCGGGCCATTTCTGCTACTTCAAAAATTGAAGTTGCAATTCCCTTGGAAGCTAGAGGAGAAGCCAAAGGAGTCAAAGCTGGTGGAGGCCTCCTTGAGCAAAGTTTGCGTGTCCTGTCAGTTGAGTGCCTTCCACAGAATCTCCCTGCAGTTATTCAGGTAGACGTCACAGCGTTAGACGTAGGGGACTCCTATCATGTAAGGGATATTGTACTCCCAGAAGGAGTGCGACCCGTGACGGATGCAGAGCTTGCCGTCTTTCGAATTTCTGAGCCTGTTACACCCCCACTGGGTGGGAGTACCTCTTCCCCTGAGGTAATCAAGGAAAAAAATCGGGGGCTTCCATAATTCATATGGGAGAAGCTAGGCTGCGGCTTTTCGTTGGACTAGGCAATCCTGTCCCTGCTTACGACGAAACGCGTCATAATGTTGGATCTATGACTCTCGATCGCTTTGCAAGCACCAAGGGATTGCGTTTCGAACGCAGCTTTCATGATGGTTTTGAGATTGCTAAGGATACTATGGGGAGAATCTTTATGAAGCCGCTCACATACATGAACTACTCTGGTTATCCTGTGGTAACACTCTTGCGTTCTCATAAAATTTCACCAGAGCAAGCCCTTGTCATCCTTGATGATCTCACTATTCCTCTTGGAAAGTTGAGAATTCGCAAGGGCGGAGGCGCAGGTGGTCACAATGGATTAGCTTCTATCCTCTGTTGTCTTTCTACGGAGGCAATCCCCAGGCTTCGTATCGGAATCGGTAATGTAACAGGTTCCAGTCTTGCGGAGTACGTTCTTGGCGTTTTTTCGAAGGAAGAAAAGCCTGCGGTGGACCGCGCCGTAGCCCGCGCATGCGATGCCATCGAAATGCTGGAATCTTCCGGAATCAACGCCGTTATGAATCGATTCAACTAATAACAGCACAATGCACAAAGAAATGCATACATTTATTAACACCCGTCGATATGAAGTCCTTTTTGCCCTAGATACGCAGGGTAGGGAGGAGGGAAGCAAAGAAATTATCGAGCGTATTGAAAATACCCTGACTGCTGAGGGTGTGAACACTTTGCAAGTGCAGCGCCTTGAGAAGCGTGAGCTCGCCTATGAACATAGGCGGTTGAAAACTGCTTACTACGTGAATTTTGTATTTGAGGCGGAGCCCTCTCTTATTGAACGCCTGCGCCAGAGGTTCAAACTGGATGAAGAGATTGCCCTACAGCAATACTGCTCTGTCCTATAACCTCTCTTGTCGGATAAGGACTGCATTTCCTTGTAGGTAGGAGTGCGGTTACTATGGCTGATTCTATGGCTAGTGTTAACAAAGTTATTCTAATTGGCAATATCACCCGCGATCCTGAGATTAAGTACATCCCCAAGGGGACTGCGGTTACCGATCTTGGGTTGGCTGTTAATCGGCGTTATAATGTTGACGGGGAGAAGAGAGAGGAAACAGCCTTTATAGAGGTAACTTTTTGGGGAAGACAGGCTGAAGTAGCTAGTGAGTACTTAAAGAGGGGAAGTACAGTTTATGTTGAAGGACGCCTCCAAATGGATACCTGGGAAGATAAACAGACAGGGCAAAAACGGAGTCGCCTGCGCGTGGTTGCCGAAAATTTCCAACTTCTTTGGGGGCGGCAGGGGGGACAACACACTCCTCCACAACATTTTGAGGATGCCTCTGGCTTTCCTAGCCAACCTCCTTCTTCCAGCGTAAAGGAGGAAAAGGAGGATGATATTCCATTTTAAGATCTTCTTAAGAATGGGGTTACTTGGCTGTAAGATTACAACAGCTACTTCTTGCGCAACTTACGCTTCATGGGTGAATGCGCAGAGAGGGGAGTTCTTGCGGGCATGAGAAAATGACCCTTGGGCTCGATTAAAATCTCTTAAGGCCTTCCCTTTTGTCTTTGTAGGCAAGAGTAGTAGTTGACAACCCAGGGAGCATTCTGTATCTCCTGGGACTCCGGGTGGGAGGTTTTTGTGGCGAACACTAGAGTCATTCTTACTGAAAGCGTTGGGTCTATCGGTGTAGAGGGAGATATAGTCAAGGTGCGTCGTGGTTATGCACGTAATTTTCTTTTTCCACGTGGGAAGGCACTAGAATTAACCCCTTCCTCCTTGCAGCAACTCAACTACCTTAAAGCCGAGCGGGCCAAACGTGAGGCGCGTGAAATCGCTGCTGCGGAGGAGTTAGGAAATAGCATTAGTAGGCTCAGGCTTACCTTTGAACTTGAGGTCGGAAAAGGGGGCAGGGTATTTGGCTCTGTCACCGCTAAAGATATTGCGGACAAGATCCTTAGCGAATCTCGGTCCGTTGCACTCCCTAGGCATGCCGTTTCTCTAGAGAAGCCAATTAAAGAAAGTGGAGATTACAAAGTGCAGGTGAAGTTACATTCTCGGGTGGCGGTATACTTAAGCGTCTCCGTGAAAGGTGTGAAAAAAGACGTTCAATCTGAAACAATCCCCGCTTTCCACGTAGAAAGCCTTGTAAAGAACAATGGCAGTAACCTGGAATAGCCACTTTTTCCTTCAGTTCTCTCAATCCAGTAATGGAGAAACCGTCTGGGGAGTCTTTATAGAAAATTTTTGGCATTCCAAAGTGTGCCAGTTTCCTCTGCTAGATTTTGTCTGGTGGAACTTCCTTAGTTTCCCCTCAGCTTTTCCGGCGGTTGCAGCGATGCTGTCCTTCGCAAGCCGGCCACACTTGTCCAAGGAATCTTCCGAAAGGGGGGAGAAGTGTGCAGAAGGGGACTCATCCATCAGACATTCATAGGACCCTGCCTCAAAGTACAGACGCTGAGAAGGGTGTGTTGTGCTCTGTTCTACTTTCCCCCGAACAAACCCTTGACCGCTGTATTGAGCGCATTAACGACAAGCACTTCCATCATCCAGCGCATAGGATTATCTACCAGGCTATGGTGGAACTTTATAAGCTCTCTCGGCCAGTAGAAATCATCGTTCTCCTCCAGTATTTAGAAGATCGCCAGCTCCTGGATCGAGTAGGTGGAGAAGCTGTTCTTTACGAGATTCTGACATTTGTTCCAACGGCAGCGAATGCTAGCTACTATTTGGATATCGTTCAGGAGAAATTTTTGCTTCGTCAGGTGATTTTTATCTGCACGGAAATGGCTTCACGCTGCTACACCGAGCAGGGCGAGGTTTGGACCTTATTGGATGAGTTAGAAAGTCGAGTACTTTCTATTGGCGAAGCGCGCTACCGCAACACATTTCCACAGATGAAGGAATTGGTCATGGCGGCCGTCGAGAATATTGATAGACTCTACAAAAACCGTGGTGGCATCACCGGTTTGTCTACTGGTTTTAAGAAATTAGATCAAATAACTAATGGTTTACATGGTGGGGAAATGTTTGTAATAGCTGCTCGTCCATCCATGGGTAAAACAGCGCTTGCCATGAATATTGCAGAGCACGTTGCCTTAGAAATCGGGAAGGCCGTTGGTATTTTCAGCCTGGAAATGAGCAGCCAGCAGCTTGTCCAGCGTATTCTTTGCTCTAGTGCTCGCCTAGATTTGCAAAAACTTCGCGACGGATTCATTTCCAGTAATGCTTTGCATATCCTTTTTGCAGCTGCGGACAGACTAGCGAAGTGTAAAATCTTCATTGACGATACTACTGCACTTAGCATCTTGGAAATGCGTTCTAAGGCACGCCGTATGAAGGATACTGAAGGAGTCGAGCTTATTGTAATTGACTATTTGCAGCTTCTTCGTTCCTCCTCGCGAAGAGGGCAGGAGAATAGGCAAATTGAGATTTCCGAGATTTCCTATGGGATTAAGGCCTTAGCTAGGGAACTCAATATCCCCGTTATTGTACTTGCTCAACTTAATCGCCAGCCTGAAACCCGTGAGGGGGGGAAGCCACGCCTCTCTGATCTTCGTGAGTCAGGAGCAATTGAGCAAGATGCTGATGTGGTGGCTCTTCTAGTGCGTCCAGAAGTTTACGAGAAGGGAGATCGAGAAAACGGTGAGAACCTACGTGGCAGGGCGGAACTTATTATCGCCAAGCAGAGAAATGGCCCCATTGGGGAAGTAGAGCTTACCTTCCTAAAGCAGTTTACACGCTTTGAAACTGCTGAGCTTGGAAGAGAGGAGGGAAGCTAAGCACAGAAAGCCCATAGGGAGGAGTCCCAAGCAGGGTTAGGTCCTTCTCCTTCCAGAAGTCATGAAAAGTCAGCAAATAGGAGGTCTATTTTAGAGGCAAGATCAAAGTCCAAAGAGGTTAATCCTCCCACGCTGTGGGTGCTCAGTGTAAGGGAAACTTTCCTCCAACAAATTAAAATTTTCGGATGGTGGTGAGTATCTTCAGATAATTTAGCGACTTGATTCACAAAATCGATTGATTGAATAAAGCTAGAAAATCGAAAGACACGGGAGATCTCTTGCGATTGGTAATTCCAGTGCGGCAGTCTGGAGAGAAGAAGGGCGATGTCAGCCTCTCTAAGGCACCGGGAAGACATGACTAAAGCAGGTTAGGTAAGGTTTTAAGAAATCAACGTGCTCCTCCTGTAGGTCGGGCACTCGCGGAGGTAGCAACGGCGCAACCCATGACATAGGATCAGAGATTTCCTTCCCAAGCAACTTAAATGTACGATCGGAGTTAGCCCCTGATGTATGGGTTTTCACTATTCTTTATTTTCTTCCAAGGAGAGAAGATTTGCTCCTACAATGTGTTACTTTGTATCTCTCTGGAGAGAAAAGGGAAATCTCTATCCTGGCGGCGCTTAGCGTTGCAGCTCTGTTATAAAACGAAAACGGAATGGATACACCACTCCCTGCTTGGTCTACAAAGAGCTTAGAATGGAATTTTTCGTAGAGAAGTCTAAGAAAGCTATTATAGGTGGGGTAGCGGTGGGGATAATTTGCGCAGGAGGAGCCATCTCTCTAGTTGCCGTTTGCCGAGCACGACAAGCTGCCGCAGCTTTGTTCGCCAATGCCTCTACTGTGGAGCAGCTGCAGACAGTAATCTCTAAATATCCTCGGTCAGATGCGGCAGCTGGTGCACTGCTCCTATTGGCAGCGGAGCAGAGGCGTCTTGGCAGACTGGAGGATTCGAGCATGACCTATCAAAGGTTTCTTGCAGCATTCCCAAAACATTCTCTTGCACCGATTGCAGCCTTAGGAAGGGCCGAGAATGCACTAGTGTCCGGAAATCTTCCAGCTGGTATAGCAGAGCTGCAAGCCCTCACCACCAAATATCCAGTGTCCTTCGTAGTACCTTTTTCCCTTTACGCCCAAGCAGAATTACTTATGACACAGGCCGGGAGAATACCAGAAGCTAGAGAACGGTTGCAAAACCTTGCTGTGAAGTTCCCAAATTCCGCTTTCTCCCGCTATTCATCCAAACTCCTTTTTCTATTGGACGCTCAGCAAGCAAAAGAATGAAGTGTTAGGAAATGCGATTGGTGTGGCTTGGTTAGTCAGTACCAGTCTCCCAGCTTTCCCCTATCTGCAGAGGTTGATAAGTGTGCGTTTTAATTCATTAGAGCAGAAGCGTACTCCTGGCTGCCTCGCATGGATTCGAACCATGACATGCAGATCCAGAATCTGCAGTGCTACCGTTACACCACGAGGCAGTTGCAAGACTGCCAAAGTGACTCGAGGCGATGCGCTTCTGAGCCCTGGGCTAAACACAAGCTCCCTAAGAGCTATCCGACTCTCTGACAAAGAGAGCTCATTGTCAAACTTAAGAAAGTCTCTTGACCTAATGAAGAAAGGAAGTTAAAAGGGATCATGGCTCTGTCTATTGGTACTCTGGCGCCAGATTTCACGTTAAGTAGTAAGAGCCGGGACGGCTTGAGGCGCGTCAGGCTTTCGGATCAATTTGCCAGCTCGAACGTTCTCCTGTTGTTTGTTCCCATGGCGTTCACTCCTGTTTGTACCGGCGAGCTGTGCTGCGTCACCCAGGATTTGTCGATCTATTCCTCTCTACATGCGACTGTTTATGGCATTAGTGGAGACAATCCATTTGCACAGGAGGCGTGGGCTGAAAAGGAGAAGATTGGAGTTGTGTTACTGAGTGATTATGATCACATGGTCGCCAAAGCATATGGGATTGCCTACGGCAGTTTCCTACCGGAGGCGGGTCTCGGAATGAGTGGAGTACCGAAGCGTTCAGCCTTTCTCATTGATCGTCGGGGTTACGTTCAATACGCAGAGTCGAACGATGACCCTAAGCAGGTTCCTGATTTTCTCAAAGTGCGTGATGCGCTGAAGTCGTTGCAATGATAGGCGATCCGTTTCATACGCTAGAAAAATTCTGCACGGGTTATGGCCAGGAGGGGTTGCTGTATTCTCTGCCGGCCCTGGAGCAAAATGGGATAGGGAGAATCTCTAGGTTGCCGGTAACCATCCGTATAATTTTGGAGTCCGTTTTGCGTAACTGGGATGGCCATAGAATTTCCGATAAGGACGTCCATACCCTGGCAAATTGGAATGCAAGGTCTCCAGATCCGGTAGAGATTCCCTTTGTAGCGGCTCGCATTGTCCTACAGGATTTTACCGGAGTGCCCCTTCTAGTAGATCTTGCCGCGATGCGCAGCGCCGTTCGGCGCTTCCAAGGAAATCCTGACTTGGTCGAACCCCTGGTACCAGTAGATCTAGTGGTGGATCACTCTGTGCAAGTGGATTTTTACGGTACACCGCAAGCACTCCATCTCAACCTAGAGATGGAATTCACCCGCAATCGCGAGCGCTACCAAGCTCTTAAGTGGGGGCAACAAGCTTTTAAGAATGTTTGCGTGGTGCCTCCTGGTATTGGGATTGTTCATCAAGTGAATCTTGAATACTTAGCCAAGGGAATCTTGAGCGCCAGGTATGCTGATGGTGAGGTTTTTTATCCGGATAGCTTGGTCGGTACGGACTCCCATACTACGATGATCAACGGACTAGGCATCGTAGGTTGGGGGGTAGGAGGCATCGAGGCGGAAGCGGGGATGTTAGGTCGGCCCGTATATTTTTTGACACCCGAAGTAATCGGCGTACATCTCGCTGGACGGCTAAGAGAGGGAGTGACAGCCACTGACCTTGCTTTGTCTGTCACCCAGACGCTACGGGCTTCTAAGGTTGTTGGTAAATTTGTCGAATTTTATGGAGAGGGGGCTAGGTCGCTTACATTACCAGACCGTGCTACAATTGCGAACATGGCTCCTGAGTACGGGGCCACCATGGGATTTTTTCCCGTGGACGAAGAATCTATCTCCTACCTGAGGTTAACCGGGAGGAGCGAGGCTCAGGTTGCCACTTTTGAGAGATATTTTAAGGTCCAAAAAATGTTCGGGATGCCGGATAAAGGAGACATTGACTATAGCACCAATCTAGAATTGGATCTCAGTAGAATCCAGCCTAGTGTGGCAGGTCCTAAACGCCCCCAGGATCGTATTTCTCTCCATCGAGTAAAGAAGACCTTCCAGGATCTTTTAGCTATTCCTGTTTCTGAGGGGGGATATGGAAAAAAAGGGTCTGGAAAAGGGGCGGCATTTGCAACTACTGCAGCTAGGAATGGCAGTCCAAAAAATGACATCGAGATGGTGGATGACCATCCTACGCTGAGCTCTAACAATGAGCTCCACTGCTCTGCTGTCCATGCAACCAACACGAGGTTGCGTGATGGGAGCATCCTTATCGCAGCTATTACCAGTTGCACCAATACAAGTAATCCTAGTGTAATGATTGGAGCTGGCCTTCTAGCTAAAAAGGCAGTTCAACGTGGAATGCGAGTGGAGCCCTCCATAAAAACTTCTTTGGCGCCTGGGTCGCGAATAGTAGAGGATTACCTGAGGCAGACAGGGCTGCAGTTCTATTTAGACCAGTTGGGGTTCAATATTGTGGGTTATGGGTGTACTACTTGCATTGGTAATTCGGGGCCATTAAATCCAGAAATTGAAAGGACTGTTGTTACGAGTGACCTGGTAGGGGTGGCTGTACTTTCCGGAAACAGAAACTTCGAGGCACGTATCCATCAAAGTGTTCGAGCCAATTTTCTTATGTCACCCCCACTGGTAGTGGCCTTCGCTCTGGCAGGCTACATAGATGTCGACCTCGTTCACGATCCTATTTCCAAGGATCTGAATGGGAAGGATGTCTACTTAAGAGAGATTTGGCCTTCAACTTCTGAAATTCGCGAGGTAATGGCTGACGCACTCCGGCCTGAGGTATTCCGCCGCTTGTATGCAGACTTCGTTTCTAAAAACTCTAAGTGGGACGAGATCGAAGGCACCACAGGCAAATTCTACCAGTGGGACCACAGAAGCACTTATATCCAAGAACCCCCTTTTTTCGAAGATTTTTCTATAGAGCCAGCTAGTCTCTCGGAGATCTATAACGCGCGTCCGCTAGCCATACTCGGAGATTCTGTGACCACCGACCATATTTCTCCAGCGGGAGCTATTCAAGCCAACTCTCCAGCAGGAGAGTATTTAATTGAATGTGGAATTCAACCTAGAGATTTCAACAGCTATGGTAGTCGTCGCGGTAATGACCGGGTTATGACACGGGGAACTTTTTCTAATGCAAGGATTAGGAATTTAATGCTGCCCAACACGGAGGGAGGAGTCAGTATCAAGTACCCTGAAGCTGAGCAACGTTCTATTTACAACGTAGCAATGGCTTACAAAGCAGAGGGGGTTCCCTTGGTTGTGATTGCGGGTCAGGAATATGGCGCAGGCAGTAGCCGGGATTGGGCGGCAAAGGGAACTAAGCTGTTAGGGGTGCGTGCAGTGATAGCTATTGGCTATGAGCGTATTCACCGCTCCAATTTAGTTGGTATGGGAGTGTTACCTCTTCAATTCCCGGAGGGGATCAGCGCAAAAACGCTTCAACTTGACGGTACAGAAAAATTCAGTGTCCTTAAGCTAAATGAAAAAGTTCAACCCAGACAGGCTCTTATTCTCCGAATTGAGCGCAAAGACGGTTCTGTGAAAGACGTAGAAGTGCAACTAAGAGTCGATACTTGTATTGAAGTAGACTATCTGCGCCATGGTGGAATCCTGCCGTTGGTGTTGCGGAAGTTGCTCGTCAGGTGAAGCTGCCTGCAGTGTAGAACTTGGTCATTTTTCTTTACAAGGGGGAAATAGGAAGTATAAGCGAAGGCCTTCTAGATGCACTGGTGAAACAAGGCTCCGTTGTCTTCCCAGAAGAAAAGTGTTGTCGATACTCCAGTGCTTGTTCTGCTGGAAACCCAGAAAACAGAAATCCTAGTTCATGGTTACTCAATTAGGGCGCTTTGAAATGCCTAAGAGCCTTGTCCGAGACGAGGGAACAGCAACTGATACTTATTGCAAGTTTATTGCAGAACCTTTTGAAGCCGGATACGGACACACGGTTGGAAATTCGTTACGCCGAGTTCTTCTCTCCTCGCTGGAGGGTGCCGCTATCACTTCTATAAGAATTCAAGGGGCCTTGCACGAGTTCACTACTCTGCCAGGAGTAGTCGAAGACGTGGTAGACATTATCCTTAACCTGAAGAAAATTAAGTTCAGAGTGCACGACTGTGGAGTCCGTACTTTAGTTATCTCTGTAAATAAGGAAGGGCCTGTTACTGCAGCAGATATCCAACCTCATCAGCAGTGTGAAATTCTTAATCCTGAGCAGCATATTTGCATCCTTGACACGAAACAAAAATTTGAGGCAGAGCTGGAAGTCCACCTCGGGAGAGGGTTCGCAACTTGGGACGAAAATAAACGGAAAGATCAGCCTATCGGTGTTATCGCCATCGACTCAGTCTTTTCCCCAGTAGTTCGTGTCCGATACACAGTGGAAAATACTCGCGTTGGGCAGCGTACGGACTACGATAGGTTGATCCTCGAAGTTTGGACTGATGGGCGCCTAACTCCAAACGAATCTCTATTGCATGCCTCGGCTATTCTCCGTCATCACCTTGATGTATTTGTCAACTACGATGATAGCCAGGTTGTGTTCGATGAAACACCACAGGAATTAAGTCAAGAAAGCACGCGTGTAAAAAAGCTGCTTAATATGAGCGTCAACGAAATTGAGCTCTCTGTGCGTGCGGCTAATTGCCTTAACAACGCCAATATTACTACTGTAGGTCAGCTAGCTATGAAGTCAGAAACTGAAATGCTTAAATACCGTAACTTTGGAAAAAAGTCTCTCAATGAAATTAAAGATAAACTTTCTCAGCTTGGCCTAAGTTTGGGGATGAAATTTGAGCCGGGGCTTGTTGAGTCTTTCAGAGAAGAGAGGTCTGACTTAGAGAAGAAAGATCCGATCGCTACAGCTGAGTAGCATATTTCCCATGCGACATAGAAAAAAGATCGCCAAATTGGGGCGTACCACTGCACATCGCGATGCTCTGTTAGCTAATCAGGTGTGCGACCTGATTCAGCATCGGCGGGTCAAGACAACCCTCGCTAAGGCTAAGGCAATGCGCCCTTTTGCAGAAAAGATGCTGACCCTTGGAAAGCGGGCCAGCCTTGCTGCCCGCCGTCAAGTTATGAGCCGTCTTGTGCAAAAACGCGCCGTGAAAAAGCTCTTTGAGGAGCTCGTTCCGCGTGCTATGGATCGCAATGGGGGATACACTCGAATCGTGAGATTGGGGCCCCGTGCAAGTGACGCTTCCCCCATGGCTTATATTGAATGGGTAGATGCACCCTGTAATGAGGAGAAGGAGAAGTCTGGTCCTACAGAATAAAAAAGGTGGTAGCCTCTGGGGAGGGGTTTCAGGGCCCGTTCTTCTGCCGGATCATGGAAAACCCTTGGGGGCTTTTGTTGACATTCAAGCTCTTCCCGGGTTTCTACCTATCGGTGTGGTTTCTCCTGACTCGGTGGATACGAAAAGTTTAGGCGCTATTATCCATGGAAGCCCCTTAAAGAGCAGTTATTTTGGCAGGGGAGGTTTAGGTTAAAGGGGGATGCAGTGCTTCTTTTTACCCCTAAAAAAAAGAACGTCGGTTAGCTTTTCGTATTTTTGGACGCTAAGTTGTGTCCGGTTATAGTAGTTAGTCATGGCCCCATAGGAGTGCCCACCAGCGGAGGAGTAGCAACAAAATGCAGGGGGTCGTCCTCGAACATTTTCAGAAGCTCGAGGCGGAGAGAACTATCCACGAAAAGAAGGGAGTGGATCTCCTCTTACAGGCACACGCTAAAGTCTTCTGCTTGAAAAATGCCGAGGCAAGATTGCGGTACTCTCCGCTGGCCCAGGCGAAGGCAGCTATGCTCGCAGAATGAAGCATTTAGCTGAAAAACTGCAAGTTGGTGACAGGAGGTCCTGGACTAGTATGCTCGCCGGCCTGCTGAAGTGGGAAGAGCCTTTCATTTGCTGATGCTAAGAGAATTTCGGAATGGCTGTTGATTTCACGTAGAGTAAATATTTGGATAGAAATTCGACAAGACGGAGCGGTCTAGTAGGAAACGACAGTCTTCCGGATATCGCATCTTTTACTGAAAAGCATGGGTAGAAAGAAATTTCTGGTCAAGAGCATGTTGCCTGCACGATCTGCCGCTCAAACGTGTTTTAAGCACTGCTTTCATACCAAGATAAGCTGGCACACATTTCTCGCCCAAGAAAGACCCGGCAGTAAAAGGAATTAGAGGGATTGCTAGAGCCCCGTGTCAACTTACTCGTTAGAAGGTGACACTATATAAAAAATACGGGCTGCTGCTCTCTAAGAGACGGTTAGCGTTTACTTGGTACATTGACCAGTTTTATTATTGTCCGTTTCCTACCTAAGGAAATTTATGGAAACTTTGCTTACGTCGTTTCAGCCGTCCATTTTCTTTTGACTCTGAGTGAGTTAGAATGGACCGCTGTTTCCTGCCCGCCATTGGAATACACGCGGGAGAAGGCAGATATATTCTCAGACTGTTATCCGAATACCACTCTCTCAGCGCCCACGTTTTGGCTTTTGCATGTTTGTTTAGAGATTTCGTGGTCAGGTTCTTAACGAGCAGAGGGGGGATGCATGCTGCTGTGAAGAACTGTACCGGGTGGGTTTTTGCATGCCTCACATGAACGAAACGTCCTTTTACCATCTCTTTCGAAGAAGTGTTAATCTGCACCAATTGGTTCTAAACGCCCTGGTAAGAGACTGTAGTGCTCAGTTGGAGAAAATTGCGGAAATTTGGGTGGAGAGTTTAACCAGTGGAAAACGTATCTTGTTTGCTGGGAATGGAGGGAGTGCAGCAGATGCCCAGCATTTGGCAGCTGAGCTTGTAGTGCGTTTTTGCACGAACCGACGAGCCCTCCCTGGGCTCGCACTTACCACTGATACTAGCGTGCTGACGGCTTGTTCAAACGATCTCGGGTTTGAAAATGTTTTTGCTCGTCAAGTTGAAGCCCTCGGCCAACCAGGCGATGTTCTGGTAGCAATATCTACCTCTGGTGAGAGCCGCAACATAGTAGAGGCAGCGAAGATAGCACGCCTGAAAGGGCTAAAAGTAACTGTATTTTGTGGGAGGAAATCCTGCTGTTTAGCAGAGTTTGCTGATGTCATATTGGCAGCACCTTCAAACAAAACATCCTTTATCCAAGAGTGTCACATGATTTGTGGTCATATACTTTGTGAATGGGTAGAACGGGAATGCTGTTTTCTGAGTCCTTGATGCCATGCACACTATTCCTACACAGCAAGGGAAAGACTCTCCACGAAGAGTATATATGGCCTCGCTAAAGCTTTTACTTTGAAGAATCACATGGACCAACGCTTGTATTATTACTCCCAAACCATTAAACCCGTGACGGTTGCTTGTATTACGAGTCTTTAGAGCAAAGATTGAAGGGAGATCTTTTTATAATCTATACTGGAAGCCCTACATCTGCCCGCATCTCATGGAATTTGGAAATTAGGACAAGCGTGTGTGTCGGGAGAAACCTATCTCTACAAACCTAGACCTGATAACGTAGATAGAATCCAATTGGGAAGGAACTGCATTTAGTAGTTGGTACGCTGGTAGCTCATAATTGCCTGGGTGTCAATGGCATACGACAGAGGAGGGAGCCTCATAAAATGAGGACATATTGGACCCCAGTAGATTTAGATTATCTCTGCATTTTCCAACTCGTGGTAACGCCGAGAAATGTGAATGACTTTCTCTGTCTAGCAATGCAAACTGCTGCCCTGAGCGAAACCGCTTTTTTGCCTCACCCCCTGAAGGGGGAGGTGCTGGGAGGAAGGCTTCCTCGGAGAGGAATGATCTGCGCTGGGTATTTTAGCTTGTAGCTGCTCCGCTTTCTACTTAAGGAGCGAGTTTTGGAGGCAAGGCTTCATCGGGAAGGTACAGTGTGTTACCATGGGGATTCAACTGAAATTGCCCCTTTCAAGGAAGAAGAGAATAACTTACAGGGGTGGAGCAGTTACAAAAAAATGGACTTTATCCAGAAATGTGACGCTTTTTCCCCGAAAGAGAGTTTTTTGCTTTAAAATCAAACTTTGCTCGAGAATTTGCTTTCCCTCCCATATCATCCCGCTTGTTCTACCATGTTAGATAACCCCTCCCAAAAGTATGTTCGCTTTCATCCTATTACCTTTCAAGATCGTACCTGGCCGGATAGACTTTTGGATCACCCTCCAATATGGTGCAGTGTGGATCTAAGAGATGGGAATCAGTCTCTGGCCGTTCCGATGAGCATAGGACAAAAACTAGATTTGTTTCAGACTCTATCGCAATGCGGCTTTAAGGAGATCGAGATTGGTTTTCCAGCAGCATCCAAAACTGAGTATAGCTTTAATCGGCATCTGATAGAGGAAAACCGGATCCCCGACGACGTTACAGTGCAGGTTTTGGTCCAAGCAAGAAAAGATTTAATCGAAAGAACTGTGCAATCCCTTAAGGGAGCCAGGCGTGTTATTATCCACCTCTATAATTCGATTTCTCCAGCTCAACGACGGGCAGTTTTTGGTATGGATAAGCCTCAAATACTAGAGCTGGCCGTACAGGGCACTCGATGGATTAAGGAATGTGCAGACGCCTTGCTAAAGGAAACGGAAGTAATTCTGCAATATTCCCCAGAGAGTTTTTCTTGTGCTGAGGTCGACTTCGCCCGTGATATATGCGAGGCAGTGATGGTAGAGTGGGGGGCCTTTCCTCAACGAAAGATAATTCTCAATCTGCCTGCTACAATGGAAGTAGCAATGCCTAATGTTTTTGCTGACCAAGTGGAATGGTTCTGCCGAAATTTAGAACATAGGGAATCTGCGATCATCAGTGTGCATACCCACAATGACCGTGGTACAGGGATCGCAGCTGCGGAGCTTGCCTTATTAGCAGGAGCAGACCGTGTGGAGGGTACTCTTTTTGGAAATGGGGAGCGAACCGGAAATCTAGACATTGTGACTATTTCCTTTAACCTTTACATGCACGGTATCCACCCTGGCTTGGACTTGAGCCGCTTCAATGAACTAGTTGAAGCTTACGTACGCTGTACAGGCATGGCTATTCCTGTACGTCACCCTTATGCCGGTGAGTTGGTTTTTACTGCATTTAGTGGATCTCACCAGGATGCTATTAAAAAAGGACTGGCGGAGTGGGAAAAGGGTAGACGGAGCACTTGGGACGTCCCGTACTTAACGATTGACCCAAGGGACATCGGCAGAGAGTACCATGAAGTGATCCGGGTGAATAGTCAAAGTGGAAAGGGTGGAGTGGCCTTTTTGCTGGAGAGCGAGTGTGGCATTGAACTGCCGAAGGAGATGCAAAGGGAATTTGGCCCGATTGCCAATGACGAAATAGATCATCTCGGGCGTGAAGTAAGCTCTACGGAGCTGCGCGCAATCTTTTGTCGTGAATACGTAAATCTTGATACACCATGGAAGTTAGAGCGATTTCAGATGGAAGAAGATCCGGGGGGGCTTTTTCAGTGCCAGGCCACAGTCTTCCATAACACAAGGGCTATTCGCTTAGTAGGAAAGGCAAACGGCCCAATTGCTGCATTTGTCGATGCCATCAGAGAAGCAGGTGGGCCCCATTTCGAAGTTGCCTACTATAGGGAGCACGCTTTAGGATTCGGTTCGGAGGCGAGCGCCATTGCATATGTGCAACTTCTCTCTGGAAAGAAACACATTTGGGGAGCAGGGATAGACACCAACATTGAACTAGCTTCTATACAAGCAGTGGTTAGCGCATTGAACCGTCTAACGTAACTTTGTGGGTGTTACTGTTTGCGTAGTTTTAGCTCCAAAACGATCTGTTAACTAGAAAAAAGACGAATAGCGGCGCTGGGTATCTAAGTTTTCTCTCAACTTGTAGAAAACCCCGTACGCTACTTGTTCAGTTAGTGCGCCTCAGTCTCATGCGTTTAGGAAAAAATTTAGAGTACCTCGATGTACGTCAAGTTCCGCTGAAGCAAGCACGATCAAAGTGGAGGTGTTGAGTACACAACGACAAGTTTAGGATTGGAGCTTACAGTTTAGAGTACCCTACCAATACCTCATCGTTTTGGCTAAGTCTTAATTGTCTTGTTTTATGAAGCGCGCGTTCCTTGAGAAATTGCTAGGTCGGATTCCGCGTATTTCCCCTGGGGAGGTACAAGTCTATTTGGAGAATCTGGCACGGGAGAAGGGATTTTTAGAAACCATTTTTAATGCAATCCTAGAAGGTGTCATTGTTACTGACATTCAAGGCAAAGTTCTTTATCTTAACCGCTCGGCGTGCGCGTTTTTTGGAATCCAAGAAGATGCTAGTTTAGGGACTTCTGTTGGGGAAATTATGCATGGTCTTGATTTAGAAGCAGTCTCTGGTGCTACAGCAACTATAAGTGGAGACCTAGAAGTCTGTTATCCTCAGCATCGGTTTCTAAATTTTTATGTGGTACCACTGATGAGTGAGGCGGGAATAGAAAAGGAAATGCAGTTGGAAGGACAGGGAATTATTTTACGAGACATCACAGAAACACGTCGTATGACTCAGGCCACGATTGAATCTGAGCGCTCCTCTGCTTTAACTCTCCTGGCAGCTGGTATTGCCCATGAGATAGGTAATCCCCTCAATTCCCTAGATATTCATCTACAGCTCATGAAGCGCTGCATGAAGAAGTTGCCGAAGTCTCTCCGCATGGAACTAGAGAAATCCGTCGGTGTGGCTCGGCATGAAGTCGCCCGTTTAGATCAAATCACTACTCAATTTCTGCGAGCAATCCGCCCCCAACCTCTTAAGTTGGATGTGGAAAACCTTAATTGCCTGGTGCAGGAATCCGTTGCCTTCCTTCAGGTGGAAATTTCTAACCGCGATATCCTTGTAGAGCTTGAACTGGGAAGCACACTATTAAAGTTACGTGTGGACCGTAATCAGCTCAAACAGGCTTTTTACAACGTCATCCGTAATGCCTTTCAGGCTATGAAGACAGGCGGTATTCTACGGATAAAAACTGGAGTAGATGCATCTTGCGCCTTCGTCATTTTTTCTGATACGGGACCAGGAATTCCGGCAGAAAACATGTCGCATATCTTTGCGCCATACTTTACCACCAGAGAATCTGGATCTGGATTGGGACTTATGGTTGTCAAGCGTATACTCCAGGCGCATGGAGGAGAAGTTGGTATTGAAAGTATTGAGGGAAAGGGAGTAAGCGTTATTTTACGACTACCATGCACCGTCCAACGAACGCGCCTCCTAAACTCGGGTTGTCCCCGATCGGGGCTAAAAAGAGAGACAACATAGCCAAAACTATCTATAGCTTGCGGTTGTGATGTGACCCCCAGCCATAACGCGCGTTTTATAACCGGGCGATTAGCAGCTCGCGCTGATAGATGAGTTCCTTCGGAAGAGTAGGATAGATTTTCATGAAAAGTTCGCCCTGTGAGGTGAGTTCATGAAACCACTCCTCGGGATCAATCTTCATTAGTTGATCAAACTTCTCCGGAGTAACTTCGGATAGACCGGCCCAGTCCAGGTCTTGGTAGCTTGGGATCCAGCCAATTGGACTTTCCGAGGCTCCGGTGGAGTTTTTGCAACGCCCTATAACCCACTTAAGTATACGCATGTTTTCACTATATCCAGGCCAGAGGTAATTGCCGTCATTATCTTTTCGGAACAAGTTTACGTGAAAGATCCTTGGCGGAGTAGCAATGCGGCGGCCTATGTTCAGCCAATGCTGGAAGTAACTTCCCATGTTGTACCCACAAAAGGGAAGCATGGCCATAGGGTCGCGGCGAACTTGTCCCGTTTCGCCGAAGGCGGCAGCTGTCATTTCCGAGCTTACGGTAGAACCAATGTATACACCATGTATCCAATTAAAGGCTTCAAAGACCAGAGGTATCGTAGTAGCTCGACGACCACCAAAAATGATAGCATCGATGGGCACCCCTTGAGGATTATCTACCTCTCCTGCCAACATCGGATTATTGTACATCGAAGCTGTGAAACGGCCATTAGGATGTGCCGCCTTCTTTTCACTTTTTGGATCCCAAGGATTGCCTTGCCAATCGAGTAAATTATCTGGTGGAGTACCATCCTTACCTTCCCACCAGACATCTCCATCTAGAGTAACAGCTACATTAGTGAAGAGAGTGTCCTTTTCTATACAGCGCATAGCATTTGGATTAGACTGTCTGCTAGTCCCAGGTATAACCCCAAAGTAACCTGTCTCAGGGTTAATGGCGTGGAGTCGGCCATCAGAGCCTGGATGCATCCAGGCAATGTCGTCTCCAATAGTAGTAATTGTCCATCCCTGTAAGGCTTTTGGAGGAATCATCATGGCAAAATTAGTTTTGCCACAAGCGGACGGAAAGGCGGCAGCTACATAAAACTTCTCACCAGATGGGCTTTCTACACAGAGGAGAAGCATATGTTCAGCTAGCCATCCCTGCTTTTTCCCCAGCACAGAGCCGATGCGTAGAGCAAGGCATTTTTTTCCGAGGAGTGCATTTCCACCATAACCTGAACCAACAGAAATAATTGCGTTGTCTGTAGGAAAGTGGCAGATGAAACGCCGATCTAGGCTACAGTCTAACAGAGAATGGATACCGCGGTTAAAACCATTCTCATGAAACAGCTGCTGGTAGGCAACCGCTCCTACACGAGTCATAATGCGCATGTTAAGCACGACATAGATAGAGTCAGTCAACTCGATGCCAACTTTGCTCAATGTGGACTGGGGGGGGCCCATAAGGTAGGGAACGACAAAGAGGGTGCGGCCTTGCATACTACCTTGAAGTATCTCATAAAGTTTTTGATACATTTTCTTGGGCTCTGTCCAATTATTTGTAGGGCCAGCCTCCTCTTTA
Source organism: Candidatus Xiphinematobacter sp. Idaho Grape (assembly GCF_001318295.1). Classification (NCBI taxonomy): domain Bacteria; kingdom Pseudomonadati; phylum Verrucomicrobiota; class Spartobacteria; genus Candidatus Xiphinematobacter; species Candidatus Xiphinematobacter sp. Idaho Grape. The sequence goes on along the minus strand of NZ_CP012665.1, from coordinate 827,035 downwards.
TTCTCAGTACAGATAAAAGTATGCTGCTCAGCGCGTGCAACATCATTTGGGTGGGAGCGGTGATAATAGCAGCCAGGCCACTTTTTTTGGTTTAAAGGATGAAGGACACCTCCTTGCACTGCCTGGCTAAGTAGGTAACTTTTTTCCCCTTCCGTTCCATCACACCAAAAGATCATGTCTGGCTTAGTAAGCGAAGCAACTTTCTTAACCCATTCCAGAATAGCAGCATGAGTAGGCTGTGTACTTCCAAAGTGTGTGCTAATAGATGTCATGAACGCACTTTGCCCCTGAATATTCACTAGGGCAAGAAAGGAAGGTACAAACTGTTGATAGCTGGCCGGCAGTGCCATTTATCTCGTTTTTCGGTGGAATTGGGTGTGCCTTTTTTCTTTCGGAAAGGCAAATTGGATTGGCATTCTCTGGAACCTCTTTCCTGCCCCTAACCTTACTGCCTTAGCAGACACTATTCGACCGCTGTGCGCTGTGACCAACTATGGCGTTCCCTATGGTTTTCGTTTCGCGACACTAGCTGTTCTTAGAAGGTTGCGAATGGAACCTGAATCTGATAGTTAAAGAAACATCGCTGGGGATTGTGCTTGAGCAGGTGGTCACGAGTCAACATGGCTGCTTTTTCGCCGCGTCTTCCCCAGGGAGATATAACAAGTGGTGAATGTTATCGACTGGTCTCAGAAAAAAGTTTGGGGGACTCCTCAGAGGATTGCAGAAATTCGTCGCCGGCTCCAAATTTTTGAACCTAGTTGCGAGGCAGTTGGACATCATAGATCATCCGAGATGACATAGATTTGGAGGAACTTCAGAATCAGCGAGAGTTAAGCTTGGATGTTATCAACCCTGGTGGAAAAGATGCCACCCAGGATTTCTCGGGTGGACCACCCTCCCCTAGCGTATCAGCAGGGCATCCCCCGGTCAACTATCACGCCTACGCAGCATGTACTGGCGGGAGGTTCACCCGCCGGATGGCGGATATTCAAGCTAAAGTAGTTCTCGTACTACTAAGGGGTAATCTTTCTGATTCTTTACAAGTAGGAAAAAAATTTGTGTCTCGCAGGATTCCGTTCCTTATCTCCTGGAAGGAGGCTGGTTATCATCAAGTGGCTCAATCGCTTTCTCATACCCGTGTTTTCACACGATTTATGGAGATAGGCCGGATGGCTACTGGATTCCTTGCAAGTACCCCCTGGCTACTACCCGTTTACCGTGCAGTACACTTGACTCTTGGTGAGTTTATTCCTACTCCATATCCACTGGATTTTAAGGAATGGGATTTCCGCCTTCCCATCAGGGAGCGTTCCGGGATCTTTCTTGGAACACGGGAATTTTTCGTTCCCTCCAGGAATCATGCTGCAGCCGTTTTGTCTGCCTGCGAACTTGCATCTCAATTAAGAATGCACGTCACTTGCATCAATACAGAGGGAAGTCGCGGGTATGCTTTGCTACGGAGCATTGATGCTGGACGAGGTGTCTTGCAGATTATACAGGGGCGCCTTGCTTATAGCGACTATCTTAGGTTAATTGCTCAACATAAACTGGTTCTGCAATTTGACCGCAGCGGTGTTCCAGGTCAAGTTGCCGGTGATGCGGTGCTCTGTGGCGTACCCTCTCTGGGAGGAGGTGGAGCATTGGACAACCTCTTGAGTAGCGTATATCCAGCAAGTAGGAAAGACTTTGAGGAAACAATAGCATATGCTAGCCGGTTGTTAACCAGCTTACCTCTCTACACAGAAGTTATAGCGGCACTGCACCAAAGGGCCTTAGAGACCGTTTCCTTTGTCCGGTGCTCCGAAGCTTTGCGGAAGCTAGCAAAAGAAGCCATCCGACAACTCTGATACTGATAGTTAGTAGTGGAAGGGGTGGGATTCGAACCCACGGTAGGTGTTCTTCCTACGCTCGATTTCGAATCGAGTGCCTTAACCCAAACTCAGCCACCCTTCCAAATCTAGAGAACTTAATTTAATGGGGGGGATCTTTCCTCAGAAAAAATCCCTATTTTGCGAAATTTGGAATAGCGCTCACAAAGCAGTTGCTCCATAGGGAGTTTTCTAATACTCCTCAAAGCAGCAACAAGAGCAGATTTGAGGTAGTTGGCTGTTGCCTCAATATCCTGATGGGCTCCCCCAAAAGGTTCTGGAACGAGCTCATCTACAATCCCCTGTTTGTATAAATCGAAAGCATTGGCTTTTAGAGCTTCTGCGGCCTCAGGTGCATACTTACGGTGCTTCCAAAGGATGGCAGCGCATCCCTCGGGGCTAATCACTGAATAATAAGCATTCTCTAGCATGAGAAGGCGGTCGGCTACACCTATCCCAAGTGCTCCTCCTGAGCCACCCTCTCCAATAATGGCTGCTACGATCGGAGTACGTAGAACCATCATTTCCTGGATATTCACAGCGATGGCTTTCGCGATATGTCGCTCCTCGGCACCAATGCCAGGATAGGCACCTGGAGTGTCGATCAGCGCTACGATAGGTAGATGAAATTTTTCCCCCATGTGCATTAGGCGTAGCGCCTTGCGATAACCCTCTGGGTGCGGACTACCAAAGTTGCGGAGCAAGTTTTCTTTAACATTTCTGCCTTTTTGTTGGCCAATAACTACGCAGGGCATGCCGTCAATTTTTGCTAATCCACATGGCATGGACGGGTCGTCTCCAAAATAACGGTCACCCTTTAATTCGACAAAATCCGTAAAGACTTTTCGTATATAGTCCAGAAAATATGGACGAGAGGTGTGTCTTGCAAGCTGCACTCGTTGCCAGGCTGTCAGGTTTTCGTAATTCTCTCTGCTAGAATCAACAGGCTTCCGTCGCGTTTGCTGAATCTTTCCTTTGGGACGCACGCCACCTCCTTTGTTAGAGTGCTGAGCCAATTTTTTCAGCTTACGCTCTAACTTGGCTATCGGTTTTTTCAAAAACACGTGAGGGATAATACTAGTAGTACACTACCGAATAGTGACTAAAGTGCCACGGTGAATTAGCATGAACATTTCTTCAATATCAGGAGCTGCTAACACGATTCCTGCAGCAGGCTCCATTTCCTCCTGTGCAGGGCAGATTACCAAACCCGGCTTGTGCCAAGACGGCTAAACGTCTACTGCAAAGATAGTTTTTGTCCCCGAATGGGGTACGCTTCCCATCTCGTACAGCGAGCTTATCCTTCTGTCTGGAGCACTCCATATCGATTGGTCATCCGTATTGATACAATGGGGTATCCCTTTTAAAAAAAACCGACCGTGATTGAGAAGTGTTAGAGTACGACTTTTGCCGTCTATTAAGATGCTTATCGCAAGTTGTGGAACCAACAACTGTTGACCAACACGGAGATTGATATTTGTAAGATTGTTTACCCGAAAAATGAGCTCGGCGCTGCTCCCAAATTTAGAAGCAATGTGGGCAAGAGAGCCCCAAGCTACTACCATGTAGGATATTTTTTCTACTGGGAAGAAGAAGCGCGGAGAAAAGCCTGCCTGTATTGAGGTCTCCAAGCGCCTTTTTGACGTCAGCAATTTTTGCGAATTGGAGTGGGGGGATGTGTGTTAAGAAAGTCAATCAGGCTTCCCCTAGCTTTGGCAGTGTCCCCTAATCTTTTAAAGGATATTCATTACCCTCTCAAACGAAGCTAGGGTACAGTCCGAGGCAGCATTAGGCCCAGAAGATGCTTGTAGATGAACAAATCCTGGCTTCCTTCTCTGCTTGAAGAGCTGCTGAGGTTCCAAAAACTCTTGGTAGTACAAAAGCCATCCTCCTATGACAAGAGACGTGAGAAGAAAGACTACTAGCTTTGATAGCTCTCATCTCATCCAGATACCTCCCAGCACCTAGAGTACCGGCTGATGCTTGCCCTCCATGAAAGGTTCAAGACCGTTGATGTTGTAGGTGCTCGTTTTTATTGCCCTTGTCAGAGAAGCCCACGTCTTCTCCATTCTCCCACATTGTCAGGGGCAGACTGACGGATTAGGTCCATTGCAAACTTCAAGACGCACACCTCCCACGTGTCATCGACTCCTTCAATAAGGCTGTAAAGGGGATCACGATCTTCTTGGAATCTAGCAGCGAGTTGCTTTATCACTTCCCCAATCGGTTCATGGACAATTTCCTCTAAAAGATCCGTCTTTCTGAAGTGGAACCCATAGCGAAGGAATGTAAGATTCGCACTCTGCTGCAGTAACCAACTCGAAAAACCCTTAGCCTCTTCAGAGAATCCCTCTAACAGAACCTGCTTTAAGTGGTAAGGAGAAAGAATCTGAGGTCGGTCAGCTTCGACGCGTCCTTTTCTGATCCGAATACAGTTAACCCGGTCCATCAGCTCACTCACCAGTATGAAACGAAATGTAGTGGGCCCAAAGGTTGCAATTACCCTTTCAGGAGGAATAATCACCCGGGTATTTTCTATCGCATACTGAAAGTCAGATTCGCTGAACACCATTATTTTTTTTGGTAGACACGCCCGAAGCGGCTGCAGGGTATACAAAAACTCCTGAAAAGTGTACCTTTATTTTCTTAGCAGGCAACCCTTCGCGCTTTCCGCTTCAAAGGCTTTGTATCTCATTACCTTGCGCCGCAGGAAAGTGAACCATTTTAGGAAATAGTTGACATTCGTCCAACAGATAATTTATCTGGTCACTACAGTGAATCTCCGTACGCCAGAAGTGATGGGACGTGTTCAAGCCCAGGTGGAAGCGCACTATCAGAGCCCATTAGTGGAGTATATCCGGTCCCACGGAGGCACCTTTAAGTTAGGGTACACCACCATCCATCTGGCAAAAAAATTCGGGTTCTGCTACGGTGTTGAGCGCGCTATAGATCTCGCCTACGCAGCCCGCAAGGTCTTTCAGGGGAACAGGATTTTCGTCCTTGGCGAAATCATCCATAACCCGGAGGTAAACCGCCAGATGCGTGCGCTAGAGATTCAGAACCTCCTTGTCAATAAGACACATCCAGATCTTAGCATTCTTCGGCAGGAAGATGTGGTGATTGTCCCGGCCTTTGGTGTCCCGCTGTTACTTCTCAAGCGGATTAGACAGATTGGCTGCCGAATTGTGGATACCACTTGCGGAGATGTAATGAGTGTATGGAAGCGAGTGCGGCAGAACGCCAGCGAGAACATTACCTCCATCATCCATGGAAAGGCCTTTCACGAGGAAACTCAGGCCACAGCTTCCTATGCCCTGGGAAAGGATACCAACCACTACCTCATTGTCCTGAATTTGGAGGAAACGGAAACCCTCTGCGAGTATATACGAAAAGGAGGAAGAAAAAGTAGTTTTTTACGCTGTTTTCAAGGGGCCTATTCACCTGGATTTGATCCAGATCTCCATTTAGAAAGGGTGGGAGTGGCCAATCAAACTACCATGCTGCGAATGGAAACGGAGGAGGTTCAGCGCCGTGTTCGGAACGCCATCACAGGGCGCGATGGAGGCTCGGAGAGGAATTTTCGTTCCTTTGATACTATCTGTAGCGCAACCCAAGAACGCCAGGATGCCCTTTTTAGTCTACTTCATTCAAAGCAACTACATCTTCTTCTAGTCGTTGGCGGATACAACAGCTCCAACACGGCCCATCTCGCAGAGATTGGAAGTACGATGGAACTGCCCACGTATTTCATTCATGAAAGCCAGTGTTTAGAATCTGTAAACCTTATCCGTCACTTCCACGTCAGCCTTAAGAGAGAAGTAAGAACCCTGGAGTGGCTTCCCAGTATCCCTCTGCAAATCGGGATCACTGCAGGTGCTAGTTGCCCCAACAATCTTATCGAGGAGGTTATCCGCCGGCTCCTTTTCCTACGAGGAGAAGACCTGCAGCATGTGGGGACTCTCCCTGCTCATCCTTTCCAAAAAGCTGACCTGCTAAAGCTATAAACGACCACCCACCAATTTTCCCTTTCTCTACCCCTATGCATACCAAAATACACCAAATAAAGTTTAGACGGATTCCGTCTCGGAAAGGCCGGAATTTCTACGAATGCCTTCCAGGCGACGCTTCATCAGGCGCCTCGAGGTAGGGCGGTTAGCAACCCGGTCTATCACCCCTACAATAGCGGGGACGAGTGCAGCAATGCCGGCACCGATCAAAGCAAGTGCGGCTGGCTCACGAGCAGAACGCTTTACCTTCTCAGCAACTAGCAAACCCAGACCAAAACCCGTAATCACCTGTGACACAGCCACGGCCCCCATTATGGGGGTGTTTTGGCCAAACTTATAGCAAAGCAACCGAAGCATCCTGGCATTCGTAGAGGGTACCAATAGAGATTGCAATAAAAGAATTTTATGGCACTTCACGAGTCTGCTCTCGTTGTCGTAGGTCACGGTTCTACAGTTAACCCTGACTCCAGCATACCTACGCGAATCCATGCAGCTTGTATCCGGAAGCGCAACATTTTCCGCGAGGTAGCTTGTTGTTTTTGGAAGGAAGAACCCTCGATGCGGGAGGTGTATCATATGCTTGATTCCAAAGAAATCTTTGTTGTGCCAAACTTCATCAGTGAAGGGTATTTTACCAACACTATCATTCCGCGTGAGTTAGAATTAGAGGGTATCCTTACGAGGAGAGGCGGACGCTGTATTAGGTACTGTCCTCCAGTAGGGAGTCACCTAAAGATGACTGACCTGCTTCTGCGCCAGGCATCAGAGATTGCAGCTGGAGTTCCAAGGGAGCAAACTAGCCTTATTATCGTTGGACATGGAACCAAGCTCGATAGTAATTCAGCCGCCGCTGTCAAGAGACAGGTTTCCCGCATTAGCGCAACTGGCTTCTATCCACAAGTTATCTCGGCTTATATGGAGGAACCTCCTCTAGTATCAGAGTGGGATCAGCTTAGCAGGCACCCTTACGTGATAGTAATCCCCTTCTTCATCTCCGACGGACTTCATAGCTACCAAGATATCCCAATTCTATTAGGGATTTCCTCCGAAACTGGAACTGTAACAAGTCAGGCCGAAGTCCTTCGGAAAAACCCCTACACTCTGCGTGGCCGAAAATTATTCTACGGTAGTTCTGTTGGAACAGAATCGTTATTCGCTGATATCATTATAGATCAGGCGGTACAAATAGGATCTATCCTGGAGAGGGACATGCAATTCCAAGAGAGGAAGGAGTAATAGAAATATCTGCGAGCAAAGTATCGATGGTTGAAATAACCATGTCTACAGAAATATCTTCCATAGTCCCTTCTTGAGCTTGTGAAGAATGCGGAGCTATGCGAGATGGTGTCAGGACCCGCGAGTTCAGATTTCTAGGACGCCATTGAAAAGGGTTGGTAGGACCAAATAAAGCAATGCACGGTATGGATAAAGCGTCAGCAAGGTGGATTGGAGCAGAGTCTACTCCGCACAGCAAATGAGCTCTAAAAATGAGTGCAGCAAATTGGGAAAGATTTAACTTTCCTGTAAGGTCATGCCAAGGCGCTTTCTTATAGCTAATTAGACTTTTTAAAAACTGCCGTTCTTTGCAGGAAGAAGAGCCTGTTAGAAGGACTGGCAAATGGTGGTACTCACGGAGGTGACGAATCACAGTCAACCAACGCTCGTTGAGCCAGTATTTTTCCCTTCGGAATGTACCGGGATGGACGATGACAAATGGGGACGTAACGTGAAGTTTTTCTAGTAGAGCATCAGTTGTTTGGAGTACTCCTGTAGGTAGACGGATGAGCAAAGAGGTCTCTGTGCATCGTATGCCCAAAGGAGAGAGAAGGTCAGTGTGAAAGTCAGCAGTGTGTCGCTGGTTTGGAATGGAAGAAACAAAGGTATTGTAGATTTTTTTTCGGAATGGGCGCCACGCAAATTGGGAATAAGTGATTTTTAGCGGAGAGTTGACGAGAAAGGCAGCAAGTGCAGAACGATCACTTGAATTAAAGTCTAGGCAGACGTCATATCGCTCGCGAAGAAGGCCTATCCAAACGGAACTCCCTCCTCCCCGAAGGGGATGGATGCGATGTGCTGGTAGGCAGGGGAAGAGAGAAGAAAATGCCTTATCAACAGCAACATGGATCTCTGCCTCTGGATAGGCTCGTGTAAGGGCTGCAAGGGCAGGCGTAGTTAGGAGGAGATCTCCTATGCGCTTCAATTGAAAGCAGAGGATTTTCATCGGAACTTTATGGTGATTGGTGATAGATTGTACCAGGGCGATCCAGTGTTAGCGTCTTTTGAAATTATGAGGGAAGTTTTCCTAGCGGAATCCATTCTAGCCTACCAGGTCGAGTTTGGCCCCTCATAGTATGAGGATAGCCTTAGCCCGTCGTGGCTATTCTTCCACTGGTGGGGCGGAAGCATACCTATCTCGGTTGGTACAAGGGTTGGTAGATAATGGGGAGGAGGTGAGGCTTTACAGCTCAGATAAGTGGCCTGTGAGGGCATGGCCTTACGGTAAAGTTTGCTACATTCCTGGCGATACTCCCCTAAGATTTGCGCGTGCCCTTCATGCTCAAAAACGAGACTTTGACTGTCTATTGAGCCTGGAAAGAGTCTTAAGGTGCGATGTTTACCGTGCAGGGGATGGGGTACATGCATCTTGGCTACGTAGGAGAAAAAAGTTTGAGCCTGCGTGGAAAGCCTGGTTCCGTTCTCTTAATTCCAAGCACATGGAGATTTTAAGACTAGAACGGTCTGCTTTCGATCCCTATCGTACGGCGCTGGTAATTGCAAACTCACAGATGGTTCTGGAAGAGATTCTAAAGTACTATGACTTTCCAAGGGAGCGTATTTTGCTGATTCCAAATGGGTTTCAGCCTCAACCAGCTTCCTCAAGGGATCGCATGCGTATCCGAAACCAGTATGGTCTGTCTTCTAAAGAAACAGTAGTGCTTTTTGCCGGAACTGGTTGGAAACGTAAGGGATTACGCTTTGCAGTACAAGCGATCTATGCTTTGAAGGGGCAAGCAAAATTGCTGGTAGTAGGGCAAGGGCCCTCAAAAAAATATGCTCTTCCCCACACCATATTCGCTGGGCCCACCTCCTGTATTGCTCCGTTTTATGCAGCAGCAGACATTTTTCTTCTACCAACTATTTACGATCCCTCTTCAAATGCATGCCTGGAGGCACTTGCATCGGGGTTGCCAGTAATTACTACATTTTCCAATGGTTTTTCAGAGCTGCTCGAAAATGAGGAGCTTGGAAATGCAGTAGAGGTTGGCGATGTAGGCAGCCTTACTGCAGCATTAGAGCGATGGTTGCCGCAAGAGAAGCGTACAGCTGGCCGATACATGAGGATAGAGACCGCGGCAACCTTTTCCGTCGAAAAAAATGTGCGAAGAACTCTGGACGCGATTAGAATCGCGGTCAGCCTCCAAATTTGGACGTCAAGCTTTACTTCACCTGAGTAGTGAGTAAAGCACGCTGCTTGTATCCAGAAGGTCCTTGAAAAGAAAGTCTGGTTGAAATTGAGACAGTTCTTCCATAGAATGCTCCCCCGTGGCGACTGCCACGGTGTGCGCATTGATGGCTCTTCCGCAGTCAATGTCGCTTGGGGTGTCTCCGACAACGTAAATGTGCCCGGGTGGGAATTCGATTCCGTAGATTTTGCAAGCGCGGGTGCGAGCTACGTTTCCAAGCTCGTTGCGGTTGTCATGGTCGTCTGCAAAGGCACCAAACTCAAAGAAATGCCAAGCACCGTAAAATGTCAGCTTGATTTGGGCACCTCGCACGAGATTTCCAGTAAGGAGACCTAGCACACAGTCAGGACGCAGAGACAGATACTGGAGCAATTCTAGAACTCCTGGCATGAGATTTCCTGGATGGTAGTAGATACGCTCGCTAAGATGCCTAAGATATCCTTCTAGCAAGAAGGCAGTATTCTCTTGAGTAACCGGTATTCCGTTTTTGGCTAATAAAGCTTTAGCAACCGCCCCATCCGTAGCTCCAGCAAGAGGGATGCCGGTAAGGTCTTCTCTGATACCAAATTGGCTCTGCATGCTATCCCTCAGCGCATGCTTGCCGGCATGAGCAGAAGTAAGGAGAGTACCATCAATGTCAAAAAGAAACAGACGTCTAGAAGAAATTACTCTCTGCATCCATTAGCCATGTTTGTATACGCTTGTATATGCTCCTCTTCAGGGACTCAGTTTTCCTCTAAGAATTTCTTCTTACGCTTAGAAACAGGAAGTGGACTAAGAGTCATAGAGATTGCCCGTCCGATAAGCTTTGGCTCCATATCCACATGGGCCATGGTTTGCAGGTCAGCACGAACACGCTCTATCAGGAGCATGCCAAGTTCTTTATGAGCCATTTCACGTCCTCGAAATTGCAGGTAAATCTTCAACTTATTGTTTTTATCAAGAAAATCTTCGGCGTGGCGTAGCTTGGTACGGTAGTCGTGCTGGTCAATATTAACGCGAAACTTAATTTCCTTAACCTTACCACTATGAGGCTTGCGATCCCTCTCTTGTTTAGAGAGGTCGTATCGGAATTTACCATAATTTGTAATCCGACAAACCGGCGGGTTAGCCATTGGAGCAACCTCCACGAGGTCTAAACCTAGATCTTTAGCCTTACATATGGCATCCTCAAACTTCATCACGCCAAGCTGTTCGTTGGTAGAAGCTAGGACAACTCGAACTTCACTGGCACGGATGCGTTCGTTAATACGAATATACTGTGGATTAATAGGACCTCCTTGGCTAAATTAGCATCCTACCTTCTGCCCAACAAAATTCACATTCACACTGAGCTTACCAGTAGGAGCCGATGGTGCTGGCAAAGGCAGTTTCATACCATTGGAACGGAATAGGGTCAGGAACTCTCCCAAGCAAGCTGCTTCATTATAGACTGTAACTTTTAACTTCAAACTGGATTCGTTGCTGAAATTCACCGATGGACATAGTCCCTTCCCTGCCACGTTTTCGACTTCGCACAGAAACCTCTCCGGAGGCCTGCTCACTCCCTCCAACGATAAGCATGTAAGGAACTTTTTCTAGTTGGGCAAGACGAATTTTGGCACTGATCCTCTCAGAGGACGTATCTACTGAAGCACGGATATCAGACCCTAGCAATACTTCTGCAGTGGACTGGGCGAATGCAAAGAACCTATCCGATATAGGCAGGACGCGCACCTGCTCTGGAGCAATCCAAAGAGGAAAATTACCCGCAAAATGCTCGATAAGGATGCCCACAAAGCGTTCCAGTGAGCCAAGCGGGGCCCTATGAATTACAACAGGGGTATGCGGCTTTCCATCGCAGCCTATGTAGGACAAGCCACATCTTAAAGGAAGGTTAAAATCCACCTGAATGGTCCCAAGCTGCCACTCACGATTTAAAACATCCCTGACTACGAAGTCGGTTTTCGGTCCATAGAAGGCAGCCTCCCCCAATTCTTCTGAGTAGGTAATCCCTAACCTTATAGCTGCATCTCGGCAAGCCTTTTCAGCACGACTCCAGTTTTCAGAAGAGCCGATGTATTTTGTAGAGGGATCCCTCAGTCCTATCCGGACGCGATAATTTTGCATAGAAAAGATCTTTAGAACCTTATGAACGAGAAGGAGACAGCTTTGGATTTCTGCATCGATTTGCTCTTCGGTACAGAAAATATGGGCGTCGTCCTGAGTAAATCCGCGAACTCGTGTCATACCACTGAGTTCCCCAGACTGCTCCCATCGGTATACCGTACCAAATTCAGCAAGACGGATGGGAAGTTCTCGGTAAGAATGAGGATGTGAGGCAAAAATCCTCATATGCATTGGGCAGTTCATGGGTTTGAGAAGAAACCCATCTACTCTATTTTCCTGAAAGTAGTTGGTGAGCTCGGCACAAGAGCAACTTTCTTTTGCAAGAGTAAACAAGGTTTCATTCTCGATGAGGGGGGGGAACTGAGACTGTGCATAGTAGGGGAAGTGACCTGAGGTACGAAAGAGGCTTAGTCTTGCAACGTGTGGGGTAAAAACTTGCTGGTATTTTTGCAGTCGAAGCTCCTCACCAATAAAATTTTGGAGTTCCTGACGGATGATAGCGCCCGCTGGTGGCCAAAGAACAAGGCCTGGGCCAACCTCTTCATCAAGAAGAAAGAGAGATAATTCCTTGCCAAGTTTTCTATGGTCACGCCTTTTAGTCTCCTTTAATAGGGAAAAGTGGGCATTCAATTCTTCTTGTGTGTGAAAAGCCGTACCATACACTCGCTGAAGCTGAGCGTTACGCTCATCTCCCCGGTAAAAAACGCTGGCAAGGTGTGTAAGCTTGAAAGCTCCAAGCTCACTAGTAGTAGAGACGTGCGGCCCAGCGCAAAGATCTATAAAGTCACCGTTTTTATAGAGAATAATCGCCTCTCCTTCTGGGATATTCCTTAGAATATCGATTTTAAACTTACTGCTAACCGAGCGCTTACCCAAGGCGGCAAGCCTACCAATTTGACCAAGTTGCAAAGCCTCTTCGCGGCTAATTTCTTGAGATTCAAAGGGCTGGTTCATGTTAATGACAGTACGCATTTCCTCTTCGAGAGTAGGAAAGTCCTCTGGAGTAATCTGGTGACTCAGTTCAACATCATAGTAGAATCCATCTCTTACTGGCGGACCTGTAGCTAGTTGGGCATTTGGCCAGAGGCGGAGAATGGCAGTAGCAAGAACATGGGCACAAGAATGCCGGAGCCTTTCAAGATTGGTCATTTTATGCGTCATCTCGAGTTTGGACATGGAGAGTGAAAGGATATGCAGGGGAGCTCCCCTTTAAATGGTAATAGCCTCCTCGAGGAGGAGGAAGGGGATATCATCGCGTACGGGGTAGGCCACGTTGCCATCTTCACGGATGAGCGCGGCCTTCAGAGGCTGACAGACAGTCTGTCCTAGCTGATTGAGAAGTGTTCCAGAGCAGACGCGCAAATTGAGCTCCTCAAGTTCCAGTGCGCCAGCTTCTCTCAAAGGCTGGCCGCTTTTTGGACAACGGACAATATGCAACAAGTAGTTACTATCCACACAGAACACGCCAACTGGCAGAAGAAAGAAGCCACTAACCTGCCTCTGTCATAGGACTGAACTCCCCTTCCAGGTTACCCTGGCCTAGGCCGCTAGGTAGTCCTCAATTAGTCCAAAAGTCAACTCTGTCTTTATATTATTTGAAAATACAGCATGCGGACTTGGCCAGATGTATTCGACTAACAAACCTTGAGAAGATACCATTGGCCTCCTCCATGGATTCTTTGCACCCAAATATCAAGGCGAGCTACATATTCCGAACCTCCAAACGGAGGTGGAGCCACTGAATTCGGATATACAGGTTGGTCTAGATTGCTTTCCTCTCCAAGAATAAGCAAGCTAATGATAAGAGGCAGAACGTCCTGCCGATAGTGGCAGAGTGTTACTCTGATACGCTCACTAGTCGCTTGCTTGGGTTTTTTTCTTCAAAACGGACGAGCCTACCTGTGTGGTGTCAGTCACAATAAGGGTGAATTTCTTGGAGAATTTTCGGAGAAAGCGGCAGAGCCTATCGAGTGGTCGACTGAAGAGATTGCACCAGCAATTCCAGAAACGTCTGACTGTTTTAGATTTTGGTCTGAGTGACGTAATTTCCCACTCCGCACTATCCTTATCGGACAGTGATTCGTCACTGACAATCTGCGAGGAAATGTAAACTGATGTCGAAGTGAGTAACTAGAGTATCAGCAAATACCCATCCTGGGGAGGGAACACCTTTCAAGGTAAGAAATCAAGCTTCTCAGCTCATCTATGTAGTTTCAATCCTACAGTCTGCTTAATGCAGGAAAGGTAGCATTTCTTTTTCATTCCAGTTTAGGCTATAACCTACTAGCTCACTATGAAATGAGCACCGTCCTTTCTGACTTCTCCTTGTTACCCCTATTATTCATTAAGGCGCCCGAGTTTCAAATGGCAGTTGGACTGATGTATGTCCTTGGCGAAACTAGTTTCGTAGGGCGCGCTGTGCTTTCGACCCTTTTTCTTGCCTCAACCCTTAGCTGGTCAGTGGCTCTATATAAGCTAACCAGCCTTCGAGCAGCCAAGGAGAAAAATACCCGCTTTGTTGCGACATTTCGCCAGGATCAGTCTCCACTCAGAATTTATGAAGAGGGGATTCCCTTTGACGGATCACCATTATTTGAAGTGTACAAGGCAGGATGTGAGGAATTATGCTTCCAACTACTGGGCACCGCAACCGTAGATAAAGGGCTGCATTCCAGTGCTACAACAAACGCAAAGAAAATTTCTTCCAGGCAGATACGTCCCATTGTCACTGCTATGGAGCAGGCAACCGTGGAGTCGGCACTTCAGCTAGAATCCCTTATGACCATCCTTTCTACGGCTGTTAGCGGAGCGCCATTTCTTGGCTTACTAGGAACAGTATGGGGAGTTATGGATGTATTTGCAGGAATTGCTGTAGCCGGCAACGTGAATCTTATAGCCATGGCTCCAGGTGTTGCGGGGGCATTAACTACCACTGTCACTGGTCTGCTAGTGGCAATCCCTGCTATGTTTGCTTATAACTTTCTTATTGTGAATATTCGATCCATGATTGCTCAATGCGAGAATTTTGCGGCTGAGTTTTCTTCGGAGGTTGAACACCGATACGTAGTCTGCAGTGATTTACTGTAACTTGCAGCGGCAACTGTGAGAAGATTTTCTTCAAAGTTTCAACCCTCCATTGTTGGAGAACTCAATGTCACCCCATTACTAGACCTGGCATTTGTCCTCCTGATCGTTTTTATGGTTGCTACGCCATTCATGGAGAACAATCTGGACTTACTCGTTCCAACCGGCTCCTCTGCTAAGAAAAACACGCCGGTGAATCAAGTGCAAACTATCAAGGTCCGACGGGACTCCAGCCTGATTTTTAACGGAAAGCACGTTACTGCTGAGGAATTGGAAACGCAACTCCGCGCCTTGTATGCCAAGGATCCTGAAATCGCCATCATAATCCACGCTCATAAGGAGCTCTCTGTCCAAAGACTTGTCTACATTGTGGATTTGCTTGGTCGAGTCGGTATTTCCAAGGTAGGGGTGGTCGCCCGCCAAGAAAAGCACAGCAGCTACAAGCTATAAAATGCCACAAGTTAGCCTATCTAATGGAGAGTCAATCATATCCGCATGAGAACGTCAGCGGCTTTACGGCGAACTTTTGCCAACTGAGCATGTTGATCGTTTGTCTGGCGATAGCCTACGGGACAGAGAAGGACACTACCGTAGCCTGTCTTACGAAGATTTAAAACCTCGTCTACTTGTTCCGGAATAAAGCCTTCCATTGGGCAAGCATCTATCCCTAGGATGGCTGCCGTCGTTATAAACTGACCAAGCGCGATGTAAACTTGCCGCATGGCCCATTCGCGAAGAGAAGTCTGCGAGAGGCTGTTAACAAAACCAGCCACCATGTTTCTCAACTCCTTTAGATCTCCTGGAGAAATGTGGCGGACCCGGGCGGTGCGCGTCACAAGGGCATCTATATCAGAGAGATCAACTTGTTGCTTCGCAGTGAAAACCACGAGATGCGGAGCGGTGGCAACCTGTGTCTGATTTCTCGCAGCTGGGACCAACCTAGTACGTGTCGCTGAGTCGGTAACGATGAGGAACCTCCACGGCTCCATCCCGAAGCTAGAAGGAGAAAGAACAAGGCTTGCCTCTAGAACTTCCCACTCTTCTTCTGGAATTTTCCGGGTTAAATTAAACCTCTTCGTGGCGTAACGCCAGCGCAACTGAGTAAGTACATGCTCCTTTATGCTCAATTCTCTTTCCCCACCACAGCTACCATTAGCCATAACATATTCTTCTATTCAGGTAAACAAGAACCGTCTTCCTAGAAAGTATCTTTAAACAATTGACAAGAAAATTATGAGTATAAGACAATTGCACCAAGTTAGGTGCAATACCTCTTGCAGGAAGTGAGGGGATGCATGTGACCAGTAAGGTTTGCACGGAGCCGTGTGTTTTAATTTCTTCGGATGGTGGCTGTAGCTCAATGGTAGAGCTCCAGATTGTGGTTCTGGCTGCTGCGGGTTCGAGTCCCGTCAGCCACCCACCTAGGGAGGTGTTTTATACTGCACGGAGGGCTTCATCCCATCAATGGTAGATTAAGCAGGATGGCGAAGGGGGGCGTTCCGTGTGAGGACTTCATGGGTCTCCCTACCTTAGAATCAGCGCTGCTTCATAATCCTAGGGAACCTCCTTGGCGCCCCGGTTTTGCGTTACTTCCGTTCGTCGTAGCCCCTTACACGGATTTGCGCTCTGGAATTCCATTCCTACCAACGCTTAAGCTTAACCTTGTAGGTGGAGGAGCTAGAAGTTTCTCTTCTAACTGTTTTGGACCGCCCATTCTAGGATGGCTTTCTGAGTATGCAGACGATTCTCTGCCTGGCGAAATATGGTTTCAGAGTGGGCTTCAAAAATTTCCTCTGTAATCTCTTTGCCCCGATGGGCAGGCAGACAATGCATGACAAGTGCCCCCGGCAAGGCCTTAGAAAGAGTCTTCTGGTTAATTTGATAACCTTCTAGTTGAACAGAACGGCTGTCGATCTCTTTCTCTTTTCCCATGCTTACCCACACATCTGTATAAAGTACATTAGCTCCCCGAGCGGCCATGTAGGGATCATCTGTTATGCTAACAATGGAAGGATCTACTAAGTGGCGTACCGCAGCTGCAGGTTGATATGGAGGGGGAGCCGCTATGTGGAGTGGAAATCTAAGCCGGGTTGCTGCCCAAATCCAAGAACACGCTACATTACAGTTTCCATCCCCTACAAAACAAACACGAAGCCCACGAAGGCTACCAAAGCTTTCCTGAATGGTAAAAAGGTCAGACAAAATTTGGCAAGGGTGCTCCGTATCGGTCAAAGCGTTAAGTGTAGGTAGGCCAGAAAATTTAGCAAACTCCTCCACCTCCTCCTGTCGTGGCGTACGGATGACGACTCCATGAACCATACGCCCAAATACACGAGCGGTATCTCGGATAGGCTCACCGCGTCCCAATTGAAGGTCGCTTGTAGCTAGAAACAACACATCTCCTCCAAGCTCTCGAATACCAGTTTCGAAGCTGATGCGCGTTCTTGTGGAGGCTCTAGAAAAGAGCAAGGCCCAGATCTGCCCTGCTAATGGGTAAGAGGAATGACAACCACGTTTAAGCTTCATTATTGCCGCCCGTTCTACAATATCAGCAATTTGCTCCTGCGAAAGGGATTGAATGGAAAAGAGGTTTTTCATGATCATGAAAGGGGACCGCAAGCTTTTTGACCGGAAAGAGCTTGTATGAATTTTTCTACTGCTTCCTCAATTTCACATTGTCGAACATTGAGAGGAGGTAGAAACCGCAGGACCTGCCTTCCAGCTGGGATAGCTAAGAGCCCCTCTTTGATAAGGGCATCTGCAAGGCGGACAGCTGGGGTGCGCCGATCATTAGGAGATGCCGCCAAACTAGTTTCTACACCTACCATGAGTCCGAGAGCACGGATATCTGTGATGACTGGACAGGAAATGTTGGTAAGCTTTTTGTAGAAGAGGGCCCCTAATTCCAGAGCATTTTTGAGAAGCTGTTCTTCCTCAATTACTCTTAGAACAGTGAGAGCTGCTGCACAGGAGACCGGATTTCCTCCATAAGTACTCCCGTGTGACCCAGGACCCAATAGATCACAGAGCGGCCCTATTTTTCCCTTTGTGCAGGCGCTAACCCAAAAGGCTCCCAGTGGAAATCCATTAGCAATGCCCTTAGCCCAACTCACACCATCAGGAAATACTGCATTACATCCAACGCTCTTCCATCCGCACCACTTTCCAGTGCGGCCAATACCGCACTGTACTTCATCGAAAAGAAGTAGTAGGTTGTGCTCGTTGCAGAGCGTGCGCAGACCTTGAAGGAATGCTTTGCCAGAAATATGGATACCGCCTTCCCCCTGTACGGGTTCAACGAGAATGGCAACGGTTTGCGGTTGGATAGCAGCGCTAGTTGACTCAAGGTCCCCGTAGGGAACGTGGATGAATCCACTTACTAATGGGAAGAACCCTTGTTTAACTTTATCTTGTCCCGTTGCAGAAATGCTGGCCAACGTACGTCCATGAAAAGAGCCGCTAAAGGTAATAATTTCGTGCCGATTTCCAGAGAAGCTCCCAAACTTTCTGCTTAATTTGATGAGTCCTTCATTTGCCTCCGATCCACTGTTACAAAAAAAAACCTTCCCCTCAGCTCCAACGATACCTACTAATCGGCGAGCTAATTCAGCCTGAGGGCGAGTGTAGTACAGATTGGATGTATGGACAAGCCTGCTTGCTTGCTTGATAACAGCTTCTGTAACACGCGGATGTGCGTGACCAAGCGAGCAGACAGCAATGCCTGCTCCAAAGTCTAGCAGTTCTCGGCCGGTTTCTGTCCAGAGTCTGCATCCAGATCCTCTTAAGATCTCCAGCTCAAAGCGGTTATACGTAGGAAGAACGTAACGATAGGTTAGCTCGCGCGTAGTAGGGGTAGGAGGGCGAGTCATTTTTTAAGCATCCTCTGAAATTCCTCTTCATCCAGGATAGGGATCCTCAAGCGTCTAGCTTTTCCGTATTTGGAGCCTGGATTCTTACCAGCGAGTAGATATGTCGCCTTTCCACTGACGCTTTCTGCAATATAGCCTCCTCGCATACAAATTTGATAGATAATTTCTTTGCGTGGGCTGCTCAGACTCCCTGTCAGGACCCAAGTTTGACCCGCCAAGGGACGATCGATTCCCTGTGCTGAATCAAAGGATGCAGCAGTTTGAACACCGTGTTTCTCTAGCTCATAGAGTAGACAAAGGGACTCAGCGTCCGAAAAGAACTGCCGGATGCTAGAAGCCACTACTGTTCCAATATCTTCCACGCTCTCTAGGTCTTTAGCCTCCCTTAATCTAGCTACAGAACCATATCGGAAAGCTAGTGCCCGAGCACAAGTAGTACCTACATTCAAAATGCCCAGCGCAAAGATTAGCCTCCAAAGGGGACGCATTTTACTTTCAAGGATGGAGCACAGAAGAGTCTCCGCTCTCTTTTCCCCTGTACCTAATAGTAGGAAGTCTGACTTTTTAAGAGCGTAAATATCTGAAATCTTTCGTGTCAGGCCAGACTTCACCATTTTGGTAATCAGTATCTTTCCTAAGCCACCAATATCCATCGCTCCACGGCTAGCAAAGTGTTCTAAGCGGCGTTGGAGCTGAGCAGGACACTGTGGGTTAATACAGCGGACGAGAACTTGTCCCGGGGGTTGGTACAACTCTCCCCGGCACGCAGGACACCTCTCTGTCATATGGAATGGTTGCTCCTGACCACTTCGCAAATCTTTCCGAGCTCCTACTATTGCAGGGATAATGCTACCAGCCTTTTCTATCACAACATAATCTCCTTCCCGAATATCTTTGCGCTTAATTACTCCCTCATTGTGCAAGGTTGCTCGGCTCACCATACATCCTCCGATAGAGACGGGCTCTAATTCTGCTACCGGAGTAAGGACTCCGGTACGTCCTACTTGAACAGAAATTTTTTTAAGCAAGCTTTCGGCACGTTCTGACTCGTATTTGAAGGCGATGGCCCACCGGGGGGCCTTAGTAGTAGATCCCAACTTATCCCGTTGCCTGAAATCATTCACTTTGATAACTGCGCCATCGATTTCGAAGGAAAGGCTATGCCGTAATTTCTCTAATTCATGGATAGCGGAAAAAATTTCGGCCGGAGATTTCACCTTCCAAATGTATGGAGGGAGGGAGAACTGCCAGATCTTTAAAAGCTCTAGAAATTCTTTGTCAGTTTCTGGCTGGCAATTATTTTCATCCTTCCATATCCCAAGTCCATAGAAAATTGCATCTAGTTTTCTGGCAGCAGCGACCTTTGTATCCAGTTGCTTTAAGGAGCCTGCTGCAGCGTTCCTAGGGTTCGCGAAAAGAGGTTTCCCCCTTTTTACTCTTCTTGCATTGAGCTCGGAAAAAACCTTACGTGGTAAGAACACTTCTCCACGGATTTCCACAACCTCTGGACAAAAGGAGGGAAGTCGACGGGGTATCCTTCTGATAGTCAGAGCGTTCTGTGTGACATCCTCTCCTGTAATTCCATCGCCTCGAGTAAGGGCACGGACCAAGTGCCCGCTTCTATAGAGGAGTGAAATTGCCACACCGTCGATTTTGGGTTCCAAGACAAATGAAAGAGGTGCTCCAGAAAGGAGCTTTTGCGATCGTTTGACGAACTCTAGTATCTCAGCCTCCGAGTAGGTGTTGTCTAAACTCTGCATAGGTGTGAGATGCCGAGCTTGCAGGGCAGGAGCATCGTCTCCTCCGAGACTCTGTGTAGGAGAATCTTGTGGAATTTCCTGAGGATAGAGCGCCTCTAGGTTGCATAACTGACGGTAAAGAATATCGTACTCTCTATCAGAGATTTCAGGAGCTGCCTTCCCGAAATAAAGGTAATTATGGTATCTAATTTTCGAGCGCAATCTTTGGATTTCTTCTGTGACATTCTTTGAGAGCGGTGGATGCATAAAAAGGCTAGTGGAGCCAGTAGGAAGTTTTAGTTCAGCCATAAGTATAGGCTGTGTAGCTAAGTTAGAGCTTGTATTTCTCTTTCCACACGGAAAGAGTTATGCACTTTGCAGATCTCTTAGTATGTTGCACTACTCTAGCTATCTTCAGAGAGCTAGGACGGCCGGAACGCGCCGCCCTCGGGGATCCTCCTCCCTAGCCAAACCCGGCTGGGGTTCGTGCGCAGCCCTGCACTAAATGTCCACAAGGTGCCTCCTGCATTCTATAGTTAATCCTAATGTCGATAACCAGTAACCGTGGCTCCTGTTCTCCTCCTAAACCTTGATACTTTCCATACCCTACTGCAATCTTGCTTGGAGGGAGAGATCACACAAATTGGGCAAGTAACGTTTACTAAAGGCTTGTGCCTTTTTCACACGGAAGACGCTGCTCGCAGCGACTTGTGTGTATACACAGAGCCAGAGGCCGCAGGAGAGATTGCAAGATTTGACGATGTGGGTCAATACCGCCCTCTAAAAAGCGCTCCAAATCTGCGTCACGGTTGGGAGCTGAGGTTATCTTCCATTAAAGAACTCCATGTAGCAATAGACTTTCTTTATCCTGCAGCTTTGGGCCTGTGGCTGTCCTTGCTAAGAAGGCAGTTAGTTGGAACTTCACTTCGAAGAACTTTAGAACGCCAAAGTGGGATGTATCGTATTGCAGTAAGAACTACCGATGAGCAGGCAAAAGGGCTCATCCGAGACTTTTGCGAAAAAAAGTGCCTGCGCAAAATCTTATGGGGGATCCATTGCTCTGCAGTAGCCTGGCAAGAGGAAAGCAATGTTCACAAGATTCCATTGCTTTGTTCAGAGGCTTGCAACCTATTTGTTGCAGCAGCACGGCGTGTGGTAAAGGCAGCAGCTGCCACCCCATGAGGCGTCTCCGTGCCCGCATGGCACTAACTCCAGATGGACCCATTGAAAATGCTGCTGTGATAACAAAAGCAGAAAGGATAGCAGCTGTCGGCCCCTTCAGCGATTTAGCCTCTATACAAGTGGAAGAGGAAATAGACCTTGGTGAGCAGCTTCTGCTGCCTGGACTGATCAACGCCCACTGCCACCTGGAATACACTATCATGGGACGTTCCATCGCCCCCACGGATTGTTTTACACAATGGATACAAAGCCTTAATTCCTTGAAAAAGTCCTGTACTAACGAAGACTATTTGGCAGCTGTTAAAGTGGGCCTGGGGGAACTTTCTAGATGGGGTGTCACTTCAGTTTTTAACACTGCTTCCCATCTAATCCCCCCCCCGCATTTGCCACCATTGTCTCCTCGCATTTGGTGGTTCTTTGAGCTGATGGACATCCGGTCTCGTGTTCGTATGGAGGCTCTCCTTGGTACAGTAGCCCCGTTTCTCAGAGGGCGCTCCCAATGGATTGGTGGAGTCGGCCTTGCGCCTCACGCTCCTTATACCGTCTCAGCTGCCCTTTATCGTTGTATTAGGTTCTGTGCGGAGAGATACGCAATTCCGGTCAGTACCCACCTTGCTGAAACATCTGAGGAACTAGAGATGTTTCGCGATGGTGTGGGTCCCCTCTTCGAGTTCCTACAAGGACTGGGACGCAACATGCTGGACTGCGGAAAGAAATCGCCTGTCGCCCTTTTACTGGAAGAAAAACTCGTACCCACGAGCGTAATGCTTGTACATATGAACTATCTAGAAGAAGACGATTGGGCGATTATGCATAATCACCGAGGTTTTTGTGTCATCCATTGTCCAAAAACTCATGCTTACTTTGGGAGGGAAAAATTCCATTTTGACCGTTTGAGGCAGTATGGCATTACTACTTGTCTAGGCACAGACAGCCTGGCTAGCAATAATTCACTAAACTTGTTTGAGGAAATGCGGCTCTTTCTGCATGAACATCCTTATGTAACTGAGCAAGAAGTATTTAAGATGGTCACAGTTTACCCAGCAAAGGCAGTTGGACAAGCACATAGGATAGGAAGGGTTGTTCCAGGCGCATACGCTGACCTAATTGCAATTCCTTATGTGGGAGGACAAGCAGACTCGTATTCGGCAATAATAGGCCATCATCACCCCATTGTATGGAGGATGATCCATGGGAACTTGTTTCCAGACTCGTAAAAGGGATCTTCTACTCTGATTAACATGTCTTTATTTCAATAGAGTACCCGTTGACGATACGTCAGCGGTTTACACCGAAAAACTGGTAGGAACTATTGATCTGCCATCCATAGGGATGTATCGTCCATTCGCGTTTGTCGCGGTTACAGAAAGGTTATCTACTGGAGTCCATCCAGGGCGATGTGTAGTTTTACTACTAAACCCCTTTGCAGAACCTCTAATGGGGATATTCGCAGGATGTGGGATAAGAAGGTGGGAATATAGTATCCATCTACCTCTCTAACGAATGTAGGGTGGATATGTCGTCTACCGGCTGCGTTTTCTATAAGTTGCGTCTGTTTATGTCAGCCTGCACTCTCGCAGCGATTTCTGCTTTCCCGGTAGCCAGTGCAAATCTTCCTCGGAGGGATCCAATTACTGTTAACAGACAAGATTCTTTTCCAGGTGCCAGTCCTCCGATTCTTACCGCAAAGGCGGTAGTGTTATTTGACGCCCATACGGGTGTAATACTTTTTAGACAAAACGAGACTCAACCTAGACAAGTTGCTAGCACCCAAAAGCTTCTTACCGCTTTGATTGTCGCGGAAAATGGAGATCTAGATAAACCCATAGTCATCAAAAGATCTGATGCCATGGAACCTCCTCTTAAGCTAGGTCTACGATCCGGGGAAACATACACTCGCCGGGCGCTCCTTACTGCAATGTTAATGAAAAGCGCGAACGATGCGGCTGCCGCTCTAGCACGAGATAATGCGCGTAGTACAGCAGCCTTTGCAGAAAAAATGAACCGGCGCATGGTTGAGTTACATGGCAACACCTCCCATTTTGTCAACCCTAATGGCCTGCCACTAAACGGACAATACTCCACTGCACGAGACATGGCCTCTGTTGCAAGGGCTGTGTACGCCCACCCTCTCCTACGGGGAATTGTCAACTGCCGCACCTACCACTTTCGCCTCAACAATGGAAAAATTAAAATTCTCTGCAACACTAATTGCCTTCTAAAATATTCTTTTTGCAACGGAATGAAGACTGGGTACACTAGGGGCGCTGGCCATTGCCTAATCGCAAGTGGCAAATGGAAGGAGAGAGAGGTAATTGCAGTGATTCTTGGGGTATCTGTGCGCTCGAGAATATGGAAAGAAGCACAAAGCTTGCTAATCTATGGATTGGGAATGCGGCCCGAGGAAATTGCTGCTGCACGGCTCGTCTCCTCGTCTAGAGCAAGGGCTCATGCCGCTGCCTTCAAACCCAAAAGACTGTTTTGGCGATGGTGATGTTGTAGGTCCCTACTTTTTATGTCTTACCTCCCATACAAGATGGGTGTTAGTTTGGTTTGCTAATCTAAAAATGGCAACATATTAGGGCAATGTACCCCTACGGAAATGCTTTTTGGGCTAGTCTCAATACCCAGCAAATGGCTGCTGTGAGAGCTAAAGCGGGAGCTAGTTTGGTGATTGCTGGAGCAGGGAGTGGAAAGACTCGCACCTTGACTTATCGAGTAGCCTGGCTATTAGAGCGGGGGATTCCGGCAAAAAATATCCTTCTTTTGACGTTTACCAACAAAGCTGCAAGAGAAATGCTTGAGCGTGTGGCTGCTTTGGTTCCGCAGAGAAGTAACGGCATTTGGGGAGGGACATTTCATTCTGTCGGGAATCGCATCCTCCGGGCCCATGCAGGTAGGATTGGGTTCCGCCAGGAATTTTCTATCCTTGATCGTGAGGATCAACAGAAGATGATTGCCTCCTTAATAAAGGAGGAAGGATTACGCGCTGCAGACAAGCGTTTCCCGAAAGCAGAAGTACTTTCTGCAATCTTCAGCCTGGCGGTTAACGCTGTGGGATCTATCTCAGCTATTTTAGAGCGTCATTACCCTTATTTTATTGTTCTGGCAGAACAGATTGAGCGTATAGCTACTTTATTTAGGAGACGCAAATATGAAGCCAATTCCATGGATTTCGATGATCTGCTTTCTAAGCCACTAGAGCTACTGGAGGGATGCAAAGATATCGCGGAGTTTTACGGGGAAAAATTTTCCCACATCCTGGTGGACGAGTACCAAGACATCAATCAACTTCAGTCTAAATTCGTAGAGCGACTAGCCGCCAGACACGGAAACATCATGGCGGTGGGGGATGACGCACAGTCCATTTACTCCTGGAGAGGAGCGCACTTTAAGACCATCTTAGACTTTCCCAAACGCCACCCAGGCGCTTCTATCTTTCGGATAGAAACCAACCACCGTAGTACCCCAGAAATTCTCTCCGTAGCCGATATAGTAATTTGTGCCAACAAAAACCAGTTCAAAAAAACATTAGCTGCAGTACGCCCCTCCAGAGGAAATAAGCCAACTTTAGCGTCGCTTTCCACAAGCGCTGAGCAGGCCTCCTTCGTGACCGAACGTATCGTCGGTTTGCAGGAAAAAGGCGTGCCCCTTGGCGAGGTAGCAGTCCTGTATCGCGCTCATTATCACTCAATGGAGGTTCAACTGGAATTTACCCGTCAAGCTATCCCTTTTTCTATCACAAGCGGGCTGCGATTTTTTGAGCAAGCCCATATTAAGGATGTACTATCATTTGTGAAATTTGCAGTAAATTCGAGAGACGAACTTGCCTTCAAACGCATGGTTCAATTGCTTCCCGGTGTTGGGACAAAGTCCGCAGCATTTCTCTGGAAAGAGGCTGCCACTCTTCTTAGAAGAGGATGTAATTTTCCCCCTCTATCTAAGCTAAAGATTCCACTAAAATCCAAACGAACCTGGTCTCAGCTAACTTATCTCCTAGAGGGCTCAAATTCTTCTCTGTCATCTCCTGCATCCCTAATCGAGACAATTCTACTTACCATCTACGGGGATTATATGAAGGCACACTTCCCCGATTATGGTACTAGACAGGAAGATATTCGCACCCTGATAGCATTTGCACAGAACTTCGAGAATTGTGAAGACTTTCTTTCTCAACTTGCCCTACTTGGAGCTGGAGATACTGCTAGCAAGACCCCACTCTCCTGTAGACCTGAAAGAGTGACTCTATCTTCTATCCATCAAGCTAAAGGATTAGAATGGAGAGTTGTTTTCTTGATTTGGCTGGCGGAAGGCATGTTTCCTAATGCACGTTCCCTAGAAAATTCAGAAGACCTGGAGGAAGAGCGACGGTTATTCTACGTCGGTATAACACGTTGTAAGGATGAGCTTTATCTCAGCTACCCTAGGTCTGGTTTAGGGGGAGCTTACGGCGAAGTTTTCTATTCTCCCTCCCAATTTCTTCGGGGTATCCCACAATGGATCGTAGACCGACTGTAACAAATTTCTGCCCGAAGGAAGACCCTGCTTGCCTTCACGGAGCAAGGCGATCGATTATCCAAACATTCTGAGTATCTTTTCTATACTGTAAGCGATCATGAAGGCGATGCTGCCCACCCTGCCAGAATTCAATTGTTTGCGGAGTCACACAAAAGCCACCCCAAAAGGGAGGTACTGGGATTTCTCCCTCTCCAAATTTGCTCTCAATGATTTCCCACTCTCTTTCTAGGTACGTCCGGGAAGGGACAATTTGGCTTTGGGGGGATGCCCAGGTGGAGAGCTGACTCTTACGGGGACGGGAGAGAAAATATTCAGAGGCTTCTGTGGAAGATAATGGCTGAGCCCTTCCAGTAATGATGACTTGGCGTTCCAAGAGTAGCCAAGGAAACAACAGCGCGGCAGTCGCATTCTTTTGCAGCTGGCTAGCTTTGCGGCTCTTCAGATTGGTAAAAAATATAAAACCGCGGTGGTCTACTCTCTTTAGCAAAACGGTTCGAAGGAGTGGGCTTCCATCTAGGCCAACGGTAGCTAGGCTCATTGCAGTTGGCTCTGCTATCTTTGCGACGAAGGCCTCATTAAGCCAGAGGTAAAATTGGTCTATAGGATCAGAGGATAGGTCCTTTTTTCGCAACCGTCCAAGACGATAATCCTTCCGTTCATCTGTGAAACTCTTTTCCTTCATGATCGGCGCTTACAGCTATATGGAAAAAGCAGTGGGTTCTCTAGATTTTCTGGTTACTCGTCGTAAATCTACCTGCAAGACAGTGCTTATGGATCCAAGATAGCCTGTGGACTGTCGGAGGAAAGTACACTAAAGGGGGGGGGGGAAGGCTAGACGCTGGGAGGGATTGGCCATGACCAAATGGATTGCTTGGGAAAGATCAATGAAACTTCTCTGAAGTGCGTCCCGCAAAAGTGAGAGTCACAAATTAGTCTCTATCGTGGCACGCTATTATTTTTTCCTCCCCCTGCACTGAATCGTATATACATTCAGCCCTACAAAAATAGGCCAAAGCGTTTCTCATCTCCTTGTGCCTATGAAAGGTTCTCTCCCATAAGGAGCAAAAAGCATTGTTACCCCCAAATTTGCTGTGCAGGCTCCCCCGGACCGTGTGCTGAACATACAGTGTGCCAGAGAGCGTAACCAGTATCATGCGCAAATAACTGAGCCAAACGTGTTCCCGGTTAAGGAAATTGGCTCAGAGCGTGAAGAGAATTGTACCGCTTCTCTATGTCTGGCTGAGTGAGTGCGTGCAAACGCCCTAAACTGAAGGCTTCAACGCTGAAGCTAGCTAGGATTGTGCCGTAGACAACAGCCAAACGCAGCTTTTCAAAAGTAATTTTGGAAGAATTTTTTTCGTTGCAGATACTAGCGAGGTAGCCTATCACCCCACCTGCGAAAGTATCTCCAGCACCGGTGGGATCGTAGACTGTTTCCAACGGATATGCTGGACAGCTGAAGAGGGAACTTTTGCTGAAAAGCAAAGCTCCGTGTTCCCCCTTGCTGAGAACCACAAACTCTGGTCCCATCTTCAGAATAAGATGACCGGCACATATTAGGTTTGTTGCCCCAGTCAACTCTTGCACTTCGTGCTCATTGACAATGAGCATGTTCACGCGTCTTAGTAGGGACAGCAGAGCCTTCTTGGCCTTTTTTATCCAAAAATCCATGGTGCTTGCCACGACAAAGAGGGGAGACTTCACTTGATCTAGGGTATGGTGCTGGAGGCTGGGTGCAACATTGGCCAACAGCACATACGGAGTGGTCTGGTAGACTTCAGGAAGGGTTGGGGAAAAATTTTGAAGCACATTTGGCCTTGTGGCAAGTGTCGTCCGTCGGTCCATGTTGCTATGGTAGATTCCAGACCACCGGAAGGTTTTTCCTTTTGCAATCTGTAGTCCTTCTAGGCTAACCAATCTGGAGGCTAGTAAACTCCGGTATTTCTCTGGAAAATCTTCACCCACAACTCCTACAAGTTGTACTGGTGAAAAAAAACTAGCTGCAATAGCGGCATAAGATGCGGAACCACCCAGAAGATTCTGCTTTTCTTTGTAAGGCGTTTTGACGTGGTCTATGGCGATAGACCCCACAATAAGTACAGGCATGGGTAACTTTCTAAGATAAAAATGGGAAGAGATACCCTAGGATAGTTTGTTAGCTGCTTTTATTATGTCCGCGAACTTACGCGCTTCTAAACTAGCCCTGCCAATAAGTGCCCCATCAATGTCTGGCTGTGAGAGAAATTCGGCTACATTGCCGGTGTTAACGCTCCCTCCATATTGGATTGGAATTTTTTCAGCGACAGCCGCATTGGAAAGGTAAGTGAGAACGCAACGGATGAAGGCATGTAACTGCTGTGTCTGTTCTGGAACTGCGCTCCTCTCTGCACCAATAGCCCAAATAGGCTCGTAAGCAACAACAATGCTTTCTAAGCTTGAAGATTCTACTCCTTGTAAAGCAACACGTAACTGCCGTTCCAAAATTTCTTTTTCCTTCCCAGCTTCTCGTTGTTCACGTGTTTCTCCGACACAAAGAATGGGACGTAATTTGTAGTGTAAAGCCGCGCGGACCTTTCTAGCAACCAGGGCGTCACTTTCCCCAAAAATCTGTCGACGTTCGCTGTGTCCCAGGATAACGTATCGGACAAACAGCTCCCTAAGCATCGTAGGACTAATTTCTCCAGTGTAAGCTCCAGATTCCTCATAAAACATGTTTTGTGCAGCAAGCCGGATTCTTTGGGAAGCACGAGCGTTAAGCTCAGAGAGTTTCGCCAACGCTGTAGCAGGAGGAGCAATGAGAATTTCGAATCGGTTGTTCTGCGGAATTTCAGCAGCAAAAGCGCGATAAAAATTCTCAGTTTCTGTCACTGTCATGTACATTTTCCAGTTGGCGGCAATAATTTTCTTGCGCATAGACTGCTCTATTTTTTCTCTGTAAGTGTGTCAATACCGGGCAAAGGGCGTCCTTCCAGGAGCCTTAAGGAAGCCCCACCTCCTGTGGAGAGGAAAGTCATTTTATTTCCTAGATCAAAACTTCTCACTGCAGCGACAGAATCTCCTCCCCCTATTATGGAGACAGATAGAGAGTTGGCAGCAATTGCTTCTGCAGCAATACGTGTCCCGGAGGAAAATTCTCGGATCTCAAAAACGCCCAGAGGGCCGTTCCATAAAATGGTAGCCGCGCGTGCAATCTCTGCGGAGTAAAGAGCTCGCGTTTTTACTCCAATATCTACCCCAATCCAACCGCGAGTAACACCCCTTCTCTGAGAGAAAACGGGGGTGTTCCTACAGACTGCTCCAGGTTGGATTTCTAGGGTCTCAACAGCATCTAGTGGAAGGAGTAACTCGACACCACTATCCTTTGATAGGGTCAGGAGCTTTCCAGCAAGACCAAAATCATCTACCTCTACCAGGCTATCCCCAACTGGTATTCCTTGAACCTTTAAAAAGGTATAAGCCATAGCCCCCCCAATTAGAAATTTGTCTGCCCTTTCCATAAGGGCTTCAATAACGCCAATCTTGTCTGATACTTTTGAACCCCCTAGTAGGACTAAGAAGGGTCTCTTTGGGCTTTCGAGCTGTCCCTGCAAATAATAAAGTTCCTTTTCTACAAGTAGACCAGTGGCGGAAAAAGGAAGATGGGAGGATATACCTACAGTTGAGGCATGAGCACGGTGAGCAGCGCCAAAAGCGTCGTTGATATAGATCTCTCCGAGCTGAGCAAGTTCTGCAGAGAACGTGGAATTGTTTGCCTCTTCCCCAGCATGGAAACGGACGTTCTCTAAAAGAAGAATGTCACCATCTTTCAGTGCAAGCACTGCTGCTTCAGCAAGTGGACCTATACACTCTGGACAAAAGAAGATATTCCTGCTGTCATCGAGCAGCTTTCGAAGATGTTTAAACACCGGCTCGAGAGATAATCCTGCAACCGGCTTACCCCCAGGACGCCCAAGATGGGCTAACAAAATGATGCGTGCTCTTTTCTCCCTTAAAAAGAGTAGCGTCGGCAAGCTCTCCACGATGCGCGTGTCATCGGTGACGCAAGAGCCCTCAATAGGTACATTAAAGTCCACGCGGACCAGTACGCGCTTCCCACGAACGCTGAGGTGGCGGATAGAGAGCTTAGCAGCCACCGGAGTCTACATTACCAATATGACGCAGCAAATCCACACATCGATTTGAGTAACCCCACTCATTGTCGTACCAGCTGATGAGCTTAAAGAATCTGCTATTTAGTTCAATACCAGATCCAGCATCAAAAATGCTAGAACGAGTATCATGAATGAAATCGCTACTGACTACCTCATCGCTAGTAGTAGCCAAGATGCCACTCAAATAGGTCTTGCTTGCTCTCCTCATAGCATCGCAAATTTCTCGGTAACTAGTCTCTCTAGATGTACGTACGGTGAGGTCAACTACAGAAACCGTGGGTGTTGGGACACGAAACGCCATACCAGTAAGCTTGCCTTGAACCTCTGGAATTACAAAGGCAACAGCCTCTGCTGCCCCAGTAGTAGCTGGGATAATGTTAATTGCTGCTGAGCGCCCTCCCTTCCAATCCCTTTTTGAGGGACTATCCACCGCTTTCTGTGTAGCCGTATAGCTGTGGACAGTGGTAAGGAGACCCTCCTCCAACCCTATGTCTTCTTGAAAAAGCACGTGGATCAATGGGGCAAGGCAATTGGTAGTACAGCTGGCATTAGAGATAATGCGGTGTTTTTTAGGATCGTACTTTGTGTGGTTAACACCCATTACAATAGTAATATCCTCCCCCCTAGCTGGGGCAGAGATAATCACCCGTCCGGCACCAGCATCTAGGTGTCCTCTAGCCTGCATAGCTTCTGTAAACAACCCAGTGCTCTCGATAATAATATCCGCACCTAGAGATCCCCAGGGGAGAGCAGAAGGCCCATCTTTGATGGATAAGCACGGTATCCTATGACCCCCTACGATTAAAACGTCATCGTCCCTCACAACAGGGGATGACTTTTCGCTACATACTTCACCCAAAAATCTCCCCTGCGTGGAGTCGTATTTGAGGAGGTAAGCCAAATTGTTAGCGGCTACTAAGTCATTGATAGCTACTACTTGAACCGTCTTTCCAAGCAGTCCCTGTTCCAGGATGGCCCGGAAAACCAATCGACCGATTCTACCGAATCCGTTGATACCAACGTTTATCATTTTATTTTACTCCTAGTGTGAAGCTTACCTTGCAAGTCCAATGGGGTATAACCTCCTCCTCCAGAAAACGTCAATGGTATATGACAAGGGTTTTTGTGTTTCCAACCAGTAATGCCTTCTACGATCTTTAGCGCGGCTCCTTCATGGCTTAAACGGGAGGAATCGACATAAAGATCCGCAAGTCCGCGATATAAATTTCTCCGTGCGTCCAAGAGGGAATTGAATTTTTCCCGCGGGTTCTTACCCTGAAGTAAGGGGCGCTCTTGGGAGCGCATAGCTCGCTCAAAAAGAACATCTGCGGCGGCATCTAGCCAGACTACTATTCCCATCCTTCGCAGCAAAACACGATTCTCTTCCAGAAGTACTATTCCGCCTCCAGTGGACAGAACCATGCCCTGCTGGCTAGACAGGCGATGCAATACACCGGACTCCCAGCTCCGGAACTCCTCTTCTCCTCTCAGGGAGAAGAGTGTGCAAATGGCCGATCCACAGATGTCAACAACTTCCTTGTCAGTATCTACAAAACGCCTCCTCTGGAAGGCGGCAAGCCGCCTACCTATTGAGCTCTTCCCTGAACCCATAAAACCGATAAGAAGAATGTTGTTCAATGCTAGTCCAGGTTGCATGACGTGACCTTCCTGAGTGATTAGAGCACCCCACACGGGCATTCTACGCTGAACGGTATCATCTTTGGAAGAACGAAAGCATTTCTTTTAAAGCCGCCACAGGAACTTTCCATCTCCCTCTGGTAGCCAGATTGATCGGAGTTCTGGTGAAAAAATTGCAGGAAGGGCTGGGAATTTCCCATGGAGATTCCGAGAGGAACTTCTTTCCTTGCTCGTACCTTGTGTAGCACAAGCGTTGGTTGCAACTTCTGGGCTGTATCTACATCTACATTTTGATTTCAAATTGCCGTGGTTCCATGTAGTAGGGAGGGCCGCGTTTTTCTTGCTGCTGTAATTCGCAGCTAGCAGGACGTGAATTCTGTTCGTACGAGAGTTAGCTCACTTCTCTGCCAAAGGAGACTCGTTCTGTTAGGCTAATGTCTTTCGGAAGGTGGCAGCAACCAGATAAGGAGAGATACAGTGAAAACCCATGTGGTTTCTGCAGAAACAGGAGGAAAATACATAGAGGAGGCCGTCCGTTGGCTCGTGGAGGGAGAAATAGTCGCACTTCCTACGGAAACAGTGTACGGCCTGGCGGCTGATGCTTTAAATCCAGTGGCTTGTGCGAGAATATTTGAGGCCAAGGAGCGTCCGCTTTATGATCCACTGATTGTCCACTTGCCGACAACTGACTGGTTAGCATCTCTTTGTACATTCCCTCTGCTCGCACAGCGTTTGATAGAGACCTTTTGGCCGGGCCCACTGACGTTGGTTCTACCTCGTACTCCGATGGTACCAGACATCGTGACTGCTGGCCAGGATACAGTGGCGGTACGGATTAGCGCACATCCTGTGTTCCAGAAAGTTGTTCAGAGGTTAGAGCGCCCTTTAGCTGCACCAAGCGCCAACCGTTTCGGGAGGATTAGTCCAACACGGGCTGTTCATGTTTTGTCTGAACTTAACGGTAGGATTCCACTAGTGGTCGACGGTGGACCCTGTCTACACGGCATTGAGTCTACCATCGTCTCTCTTAGGGACGGTCATCTATTCCTACACCGAAATGGCCCCATAACAAGGGAGGAGCTAGAAGCGTTTTCTCCTGTACAAGACTCCTCGGAGACGAGGATAGTACCGGGGTCGCTCGGAAGCCACTATGCACCGAAAACCCCCTGCCAATTCTGGGATGGTACCCCACCGCCTAGTGGGATACGAGCAGGATTGCTTGCTTGGCGGGCCTCCGGAGAGGATTTCGCAGTTGTCGTGTACTTAAGCCGCCGCCGCGACCTTCGTGAAGCAGCAGCTAGGCTTTATGCTAGCTTGCGGAGGCTGGATGAATATGGGGTAGAACTCATTCTTGTCGAGCGCCTTCCTAAACAGGGAGGTTTGTGGGCAGCCATTATGGAAAGGCTTACTAAGGCTACCTTAGCTTCCAGAAAATGTTTCTTTTCCTATGGCCAAACACCACCACTCAAGTACCCAAGCAGTGGGCGTCGTAGCTAGCGCTATCCTGTGTGGCAGGGTTGCTGGTTTAGTAAGAGAACTGACTCTGGCGTCC
Source organism: Candidatus Xiphinematobacter sp. Idaho Grape (assembly GCF_001318295.1). Taxonomy (NCBI): domain Bacteria; kingdom Pseudomonadati; phylum Verrucomicrobiota; class Spartobacteria; genus Candidatus Xiphinematobacter; species Candidatus Xiphinematobacter sp. Idaho Grape. The sequence goes on along the minus strand of NZ_CP012665.1, from coordinate 793,854 downwards.
CTTTTTGGGGCAGGACGCAGCATGGATGCCTTTCTTACGGCGTTTCGTGCTCCTAACCTTTTACGTGACTTGTTTGCAGAAGGGGCACTATCTACAGCCTTTGTGACTCTTTTCTCCAGAAAAATGGCAAAGGAAGGAAAGAAGTCCGCATGGCTCCTGGCATCTCGTGTAGTCATATGGGCCACAGTATTCATGAGTACGGTTGTACTTCTTGGTATGGCCGGAGCCCAGTTTATCATTGGGGTGCTTGCTCCAGGATTTCCAGAGGAAAAAGCGCAACTAACTGTTTTGCTGTGTCGGATTATGTTTCCGTTCATTCTGTTGGTTTCGCTAGCCGCATTGGTGACGGGAATGCTCAATGTCAGCAATGTTTTTGGTGTTCCCGCTATAGCGTCAAGCTTTTTTAATCTAGGATTTATTGGTGCAGGAGTATTTCTTAGTTGGATGCTAGACCCTTCTTTTAGTGAAAAGTCACTGGTTGGTCTAGCTATAGGAATCCTAATAGGTGGGATACTTCAGCTCATTGTGCAGCTTTCCCCACTGCGAAAGGCTGGATTTTCCTTTTGCCCGGTCCGCCTCTGCACGTGGCGCCGCGACTCAGATCTGCGGGCTATCCTGGCACTAATGGCTCCAGCTACTCTAGCTGCTGGTGCGGTCCAAGTTAATGTAATGGTCAACAGTATTTTCGCCTCTTGGCTAGAGGATGGAACTATCAGTTGGTTAACTTGTGCGTTTCGTCTAATGCAGTTCCCACTCGGTGTTTTTGGCATGGCAGTGGCAACAGTTACCTTGCCAACAGTATCCAAGCTAGCAGCTGATAGAGAAACGGTCCTACTGCGTGAGACGCTAGCTAAGGCAATGCGTTTGTCAGTCTTTCTTACTCTCCCTTCAGCAGTCGGACTTATTTTTCTATCCACCCCTATTGTTAGCTTAGTCTATCAGCACGGGAAATTTTGCCTGGATGACACCCTACATACTACAATAGCCCTACAATTTTATGCATTAGGTCTGGTCAGTTATTCTTGCACCAAAGTGCTTTCCCCTGCCTTCTATGCCTTGGACTGTAAGTGGGAACCTGCGTTCGTCAGCTTTTTGTCTATTGGGCTCAACTTTCTTCTTAATTGGTTCCTCATTTTTCAGTTCGGCCTTGGCTATCGTGGTCTTGCACTTTCCACAGCTTTATCAGCTTGTTTTAATTTTGGGGCTCTCTACTGTAGAATGAGGCTCTACACCGGAGGCCTAGAGAGCTCACAGTTTATCTCCACAATACTGCGTACACTTGTTTCTGCACTGATTATGGCAATAGTTTGTTGGGGGCTGACCCACCTGGGAAACAGGTGGATTTTTTCTCCTCATCTATGGATACGCGGTGTATCTCTATTGACTATTATTTTTGCAGCTGGCTCGTGCTACTTAGGAGTGTGCTGGGTTTTAAGAATGGAAGAGACCCGCTTTGTACATATTTGCATGCGCATAACTTGTAGGTAGCTCGAAAGAATCTAGCCTACAGAAGCATCGGCTCAGCCTCTTCTTTGGGACGGGGATGAAATAAGGTTTAGGAGGCTTCCTACATATGGTAGGGGGGGGGATGAATCTACAAATGTAAACCATGGATTTGACAACACGCTTTGACGGTATTGGAAAGGAGCATAGCTATGGTCATTGGGCCCACTCCTCCAGGAGATGGAGTAATCAGTGAACACTTAGGGGCAACTTGCTTAAAATTAGCATCACCGACTAAGTGATACCCCGACTGAGTTCCTGGACATTCTACACGATTAATTCCAACGTCAATTACCACCGCACCTTCGCAAACATGTCGTCCACTGAGAAAATGAGGTCGACCTATGGCAGAGATGAGGATGTCAGCTTGGCAGGTAATTTTTTCCAAATTGCGAGTGCGTGAGTGGACAACTGTGACCGTGGCATCCCCTCCAGCCCCCTTTGACATAAGCAAAAGGGAAAGGGGTTTCCCGACAATCCTGCTGCGGCCAAGAATGACTGCATGGGCGCCGCTAATGGGAACCTGGTACTCTAAGAGGAGGCGTCTACATCCAAGGGGAGTACAGGGGACCAACCCAGAGGGATCCTCTAGCGCAAGTTTTGCAACATTGACGGGATGGAGCCCGTCTACATCCTTCCTCGGATCAATAGCATGTGCAACCTCAATTTCATTGATGTGAGGGGGAGTAGGAGACTGGATAAGGATACCATGAATCTTCGGATCAGCGTTTAGCACAGCGATATGAGCAACTAATTCTTGTTGAGTAATGGTGTCTGGAAGCTCTAACCTGAGTGAGTGAAATCCTAGTTTGGCACATTGCTCAGCCTTTTTCCTGACGTATACCCGTGAGGCTGGTCGGTCACCGACTAGGACAACCGCCAGTCCGGGGCGTAACCCGCGACAAGAAAGTGCTGCGATCCTAGTACGAGTTTCCTCGTGAACTTTTTTCGCGACAGCAATTCCGTCAATCAGCTTCATTTTTTAGTAGGGTTTCGATGCGGGCACGTTCAACCTCTAGGGTGCTCCGTCTAATGTCCTTAGCGAGTATTTCATAGGGCGCGATAACTACTTCTACTCGTGAAAAAGGGAGAGGAATGCGGAATTTATCCCAGCTTCTAAGGGTGATGGCACAGGAGAAGTTGACGTGTATGGGAAGGATACGGGCCCCTGTAGTGCTAGCAAGGAAAAGCAAGCCAGGGTGAAGGTGATACCGTGGACCACGAGGGCCATCAGGGGTAACAGCAATGTCAAATCCTTGTTGCAACTTTGTAGTAAGCCCCAAGAGGGCTTGAGAACCACGGCGGGAGCTCGAACCACGGACCGCTCCTATACAAAAAGCAGCCATAACTGCAGCAAGGATTTCCCCATCCTGACTTGGGCTAGCGAGCGCGAAGATACCACGCCGGCAAGCGGGATACTTCCGCAAAAAGGCCAGAATAACAGCAAGAATCCGATTGTGCCAGAAAGCGATAATCACCGGGAAACTTGGGGGATCCACTGTAAATCCTGAATGATCCTCCAGCCGCAGGCGCAGCGTAGCAAACACAGCGCGGCTTAACAAGCCAATGGCGTTGGTAAGAAACTTCCTTCTAAGAGTCATAAATGCGCTTTCGTTGCGAATAAGGCAAACAGGCTGTACGTTCACATGTTCCGGCGCTTCCTTGCTACCTCTGCTGTCCACAAGCAACATCAAAAACTATTCTGCAACATAACGGGATCCCTTAGCTAAGATTTTAACTATTTTTTTGACAACATACAATGAATCCCATCAGCGGAAATGGATAGACAGCTTGCGGAAGGTAGATAGCAATCTTTAGATTTCCCATTTCTTGGTGCCCTCCTGTAGGAAGAGGATGCAGATGGAAGGAGAGAGTGGGAGAGTGGGCATAACCTAAAAAAGGAGGGGCGTTCGCGGAGCAGCTCGTTGGCTAATCATGTGGCCCTTACATAGACCAACCCGACGGGTGAGAAGTTTTTGTCTCGTTGGATTTTGTTTTGACAGAACTGCCTAATCGGTTAGCCTAGGCTCCCTCCTCCCCTTGGGAAGGGAAATGGATGTTCCTCCTCCGCTTTGCGTAGGCTGAAGCAGGAGGTGGGTTTTCTAGCTTTCCCCAGGGAACAAGAAGCTCGAGGTCTTTTGCTCAAGACAGGTTGTGCCCATGTAGCTCAGTTGGCAGAGCACGTTCTTGGTAAGGACGAGGGCGCCGGTTCAATCCCGGTCATGGGCTCTAGCTCTGGCTTTAGAGGCAAAACTAACGCGAGCACTAACGAAATCCATAACAGATGGCAAAAGAAGCATTTAAAAGAGACAAACTGCACTGCAATGTTGGGACCATCGGTCATGTAGACCATGGGAAGACGACTCTCACTGCTGCGATTACTACTTGCCTTGCTAAGCGAGGAAAAGCCAAGGCGTATGCTTATGACGAGATTGACGCTGCACCAGAGGAGAAGGAACGTGGCATTACCATTTCTACTGCTCATGTAGAGTATGAAAGCGACTACCGTCACTACGCCCATGTAGATTGCCCGGGGCATGCAGATTATGTGAAGAATATGATTACCGGCGCAGCTCAGATGGATGGTGCCATTCTCGTCTGCAGTGCAGCAGATGGCCCCATGCCGCAAACTCGTGAGCACATCCTTCTTGCCCGTCAAGTTGGTGTGCCATCTGTGGTGGTTTTTTTGAACAAGGTAGACATGGTAGACGACCCGGATCTCTTGGAGCTGGTCGAAATGGAGCTACGGGACTTACTTTCCAAGTATGGTTTCCCTGGAAACGATATTCCCATTGTTAAGGGAAGTGCCTTGAAAGCCCTGAATGCCGATCCTGAAGGAGAAAGGCAGATTCTAGAGCTTATCGAAGCGGTAGACAAATACATTCCTACACCAGAGCGTCCCATTGATAAGCCTTTCTTGATGCCCATTGAAGACGTTTTTAACATCGAAGGCCGTGGAACTGTAGCTACGGGGCGCGTCGAGCGCGGCATCCTAAAAAAGATGGAAGAAGTTGAGATTGTCGGTTTGTCCAGGGATGCTAAAACGAGGAAGACCATCGTAACCGATATCGAAATGTTCCGTAAGCTTCTTGATGAAGCACGCGCTGGTGACAACGTCGGTCTTTTGCTGCGCGGTCTCAAGAAGGACGAAGTTGAGCGCGGACAGGTCATTGCTAAACCCAATTCCATTACCGGTCACAAAAAATTCAAGGCAGAAGTGTATGTTCTAAGTAAGGATGAAGGGGGGCGTCACACTCCTTTTTTCAGCAACTACCGTCCTCAATTCTACTTCCGTACCACAGACGTGACAGGGAAAGTACAGCTTCCTGAAGGTATAGAAATGGTGATGCCAGGGGATAATGTTACCCTTGACGTCGAGCTAGATGCTCCTATCGCAATGGAGAAGACTATCCGCTTTGCTATTCGTGAGGGCGGTCGTACAGTTGGTGCAGGTCGCGTATCAGATGTTCTAGAGTAGGCGAGGACGCTAGAACCCATATTAAGGCCAGTAGCTCAATTGGCAGAGTAGCGGTCTCCAAAACCGTTGGTTGTGGGTTCAAGTCCCTCCTGGCCTGGGCATGAGATAGTGGTGCTCCTTTGGACTACAAGATGATTGGAAGGACCCGCAAGTTCATCGTAGAAGTAAAGGCTGAGTTGGGAAAAGCTCAATGGCCTTGGGACCCCCGTGAAAAAGGCTTTAAGCGTTATAGAGAACTGAGTGATTCTACAGTGGTGGTGGTCGTGGCCATGCTGCTCCTTGGTGGATACGTCGCAACTTTTGATCTGATAGTAGTCAATCTAGTAGGCCTCCTAACGGCCCCGTGATAGATTGACAGATAAGAGAAGCTTAGACTTAGAGAAAATGCCTTTAGCTCCAAAAGATCAGTGGTATGTAGTGCACGTTCTCTCCGGACAGGAGCAGAAGGTGCAGGAAAATATTCTCCGCCGCATTGAGGCAGAGGAAATGTCTGATTTAGTTTTCGACGTTTTAATTCCCACAGAACGAGTACAGGAAATTAGGCGTGGGAGAAAGACAGAAAGCGCTCGTAAGTTTTTTCCAGGTTATCTCATTGTCAATATGCATTTGCTTACGGATAGCAATCATCTAGTCGAAAAGACCTGGTATTTCATCCGGGAAACCTCTGGTGTCCTAGGATTTGCAGGGAAGAGGGACTGCCCAATTCCTATGCAGAAAAGGGAAATAGAGAGTGTGCTCGCACAAATGAAAGAACGGGAGGACATAGTTAAACCCAAGGTCAGTTTTGAGGTGGGAGACAAAGTCAAAGTGGCGGATGGCCCTTTCCAAAGCCAGAATGGGGTCGTGGAAGAAATCGATCCGGATCGTGGAAAACTGCAAGTTTCCGTCAGCATCTTTGGGCGTGATACACCAGTGGAACTGGAATACTGGCAGGTAGAAAGAGCGTAGAGTGGAAGTTGTTTATCTACTTAAATTTTCAGAGTTGCTCGGTCCGGCCTGTTGGCGTTGAGGTTTGGCGTCTGCCATTGGCATGGGAGAACCCCGACAGAGGAGTGTTATGAAACCCCATGTAAAAGGAAATCTAATTCGATGGACTACTAATTCACCATCAATGGTAGAGGTAGAAGCTCAGTGTGCCTCTTTAGGAAGGCAAGCAAATAGGGCCTCTCTACCTCTCACACTTCTCTTGGAAGGCAAGGAATTACCTAGACTTTCGGAATTAAGGAGACTGTTCCATCTTATAGATCCGCTGATGCAGGATGGAGCGGCCCTTCATGTTCTTTGTGAATCTCTTGCGACACAGAGACTTGTGGAATTCTGTGGTCTCCATCTGGTCTTAGAGCCAAACGAGGGACAAGCGCCCGATTGTAAATCATAACTCCGATGGGAAAGCCGCTTATTCCGTTCAGACTAGCATTTGGACTAGAATAACGTCGGCATTTCTTACCCCTAAGGGGGAATACAGGGAAAAGCGCTAGAGAAGAGATGGATCCTGCCTATCAAAAAAGAAAAAGAAAAAAATGGCGGAGACAAGGAATAGGATTCCTCCTATGGTGTTGCACCCTATTTCTTACAGGCTGTGAAACACGAGAACTCCATAGCAACCTCTTGGAGTCCGATGCTAATACGATGCTTGGTGTTTTACTCGCACGAGACATTCAGGCCATAAAACTGCAAGGAAAGGACAAGCTTTTTTCTGTAGCGGTGCCGAAGTCCCAATTCGCCAAGGCAGTTGAATTATTGCAATGGTATGGCATCCCACAGGAATCTTTTAGCGGAATTGGAAGAATTTTTTCCAAGTCAGGTATTGTCTCCTCACCTACCGAGGAAAAGATCCGCTTCATGTATGCACTCAGCCAAGATATTGCAGAAACACTAAGTCACCTGGATGGAATAGTGACATCCCGTGTAAATCTGGTTCTACCAAAAAATAACCCCTATTCTGAGACCAGCACACCATCTTCTGCATCCGTATTCCTCAAATGCCGGCCTGGTTTTGACGCCACTCATTTACTGCCACAGATTAAGGCTCTTGTCATGAACAGTGTTGAGGGACTTTCCTATAACCGAATCAGCGTAACAATCGTAGAATCTAGGGTTATGGACCTGTACTCTCCAGTCGAAACGGTGGATAGCATAACAAAAGTCCTAGGCGTAAAGGTTTCCTCTGATTCGGTTCATATACTGTGGAGGGTATGGGGCATCAGTATCTTGGTAGCAGTGGCAGTCGGAGTCATCGTAGGGGGGGGCTTGTTCTGGCTCTTTAAAGAAATCAGAGATAGAAGGATGGTGGTATCTTCTGAGTAGAGAAGCCATGTACTCGGATCTCAGGTTTCCTGAGTTAGTCAGTCCTGAAGAGAATTGGGACAGCATAGCGCGTGCTTGGCTACAGGAGACTGTCCCCCCTAGGGAAATTCGGCAATGGGTTAATTTCCACAGTCATCCCACTCTTCAAATGCATCCAGAAAAGTGGGGAAGCACCGTTTCAGAGTGGCGTGATCCCATTTTGGGGTGTCCATGGGCGCAAGCTTATGTAGATGAGCATTTTAGAGGTCTTTGGGATTGGAAGGGAAGAGTTTGGACCAGTCTGGAAAGCCCGCTTATGCAATTGGCCATCAGTGATCCCTCCTTTCTTAGCCGGATCGCTGCCTTTGCCGGGGCTTTAGTTGCTGTTAAAGAGATTCGAAAGGCAGTAGATCGCAAGACAGTGTTAGAATTGAGAAAGGGACTGGGGGAGGATGTCCTTAACTTTGCATATACCGCGGCCTTGCGTTTTAGGATAAATATCCCACAGAAGTGTCAACTGCAGCAGTGGCCTGGAAGCGACGATGGCTCATCTGCTACTATAGTTCTTAATTCTGGCTGGTTACTAATTGCGTGTGCTTGCGCTCTCTTGCCAGCAGAGGAATGGAATCGATTCCGCAGCAGGCTACCGCGTTCCGTTGAGAAAGATTTTGGGCAACGCAAATTTTCATCAGAGGATTCCAAGCTTGCCTGGTGGTGCCTCAAGGAGCTACTTAGGGTAGCAATGCAAGAGGAGGAGGGGTGAACACGTACAGATTTCATAAGGAATTGCCTTTAATGCATCAACAAGGAAAAATTCTCAAGGCTTCCTCCTACAGAGTTGTTTCTTCAGCCATAGAATTATTAGAGGCTGCAAAGACTGAAGCACAAAAAAGACGACAGGAAGCAGAAATTGAGTGGGGGCTTCAACAGAGACTTGGCTACCAGCAAGGTAGTGAAAGGGCACGCCGAGAAGCAATTCGTCATCATTGGACTGTCATTGCAAACACACTGGAGTACCTCAACACTCTCCAGGAGCAGATGGTGGAGACCATCGTGGAAGCCGTTCGAGTCCTCATTCAGACGACACCAGCTGCGGAACGTGTTTTACATCTTGCAACGGCGGCAGTCGAGCGACTCCGACAGCAATCGTGGATAGTTCTCTGTGTACATCCAGAAGACATCGACGGCGTTAACATCCTACTAGAGGGCTGGAAGAAAATCTTCTTACCCAGGCAAATGCGTGTGGAAACACGCTCCTCTGAAGAGGTTGGAAGGGGGAATTGTGTCCTTGAATCCCCCATAGGAAGAATCGATGCCTCCCTGGAGGCGCAGCTCCAGGTCGTCCAGGAGCACATGCGAGAGGCATTATGAGTACCGAGGCTCAGTCCACTTATCAAAAGGCAGCCCCCCCTTACCAGGGCATATCTCCGAACTGGATTGCTCCTATTCGTAGGTCGCTGCAAACTGTGCGTTCACGGCCACTGCGTGGTCGGATTACAGCAGTGATTGGCATGCTCGTTAAGGCAGTTCTTTATGGAGTCAGGATCGGGGAACTCTGTGAATTACGCAGACGGCATTCCACTACTCCTATCCTAGCAGAAGTAGTTGGATTTACGAGCGACGAAGTACTCCTTATGCCCCTCGGAGATCCAGGTGGACTCTCTCCAGAAACAGAAGTTATCCCAAGTGGAAAAACACACGAGGTGGCTGTAGGAGAGGGACTTCTGGGCCGTGTCCTAGATGGGCTTGGCAACTTCATGGATAATGGAAAGGCTGAGTTTATACCTGAAGCGGTCTATCCAGCTAATGGAAAGCCTCCCTCTCCACTGTCTAGACAGCTGGTATCACGCCCGATTTGTCTAGGAGTACGTGCCATTGATTCGCTTCTTACTTGCGGGGAGGGACAGCGAATGGGTATCTTCGCAGCGGCAGGGGTGGGGAAAAGCGCTTTATTGGCACAGCTTCTGCGGAACACTGATGCTGATGTTGTGGTTCTTGCTCTCATTGGAGAACGTGGGCGCGAGGTGCGTGAGTTTTTGGAAATGGTTTTGACTGAGGACACAAGAGACCGCACAGTGGCTGTCGTGAGCACTTCGGACCGTCCTCCCTTGGAGTGGATCAAGTCAGCTTACGTTGCCACGACCATTGCAGAGTACTTTCGAGATCAAGGGAAACGCATCCTACTGTTAGTCGACTCCCTAACACGGTTCGCACGTGCCCAGCGGTTGGTTGGATTAACTTGTGGGGAGCCTCCAGCCCGACGTGGGTTTCCGCCTTCGGTATTTTCCGTTCTCCCGCAGCTCTTGGAGCGTGCTGGTAATGCCAAGGTTGGTTCCATTACTGCACTTTATACTATCCTTGTGGAGGGGGATGATATGAATGAGCCGGTTGCGGACGAAGTTAGGTCCCTACTGGACGGGCATATTGTCCTTTCAAGAACTCTAGCAGCAGCAAATCATTTTCCCGCTATATCTGTATTGGACAGCGTTAGCCGCGTAATGACCAATATCATAGATTCTAAACAGGCAAGCGCTGCAGGACGAGTGCGAGAGCTAATGGCCAAATATGAGGAGGCTGAGCTCCTATTAAAAATCGGAGAGTATAAGGAGGGAGTAGACAGTCTAACTGATGAAGCCATCGCGAAAAGAGATAAGATCAGTAGCTTTCTTCAGCAAAAGTTTGAAGATTTCTTTAGCTATCAAGAGAGCATTCACCAGCTAGAAGAATTGGCGCAACGATGAACGCCAAACGGGAGAAAAAAAGAGCACTAGTATTTCTGAAACTTCGTAAGGCAAGAGCTCAGATTGCCGCAATAAAGAAATCAGTTTGTCTACGCCGACAAAAAGAGACATTCCAAGTATGGCAGCGCGCAGAAAAACGGGCACTGGACTATGCACATACTCGAGACATAGAGGCAAGTACTGCTCTTAAGGCCATCTGTGCAAAGCACTCGGTTTATCGCAGGGGTTTGGAGAAGGAGTATGCCAGATTTTTTTGGCGCACCGAACAGTTGAAGGAATTGCAGAAGGCTGCTTCAGAAAAAGAGGAAGCCTATACTAGAGCCTTAGAAGAAACATCACGAGCACGCACAGAGCACATATACTCAGAAAGCAAGTCCGATCAGGCGGTTCGCTTTTACAAGAGGGTGCTCCTCTGCCACTTACAGCAACTTCTACATACAGAATCTGAGGAAAACGAGGAAGCTGCCTCCAGCAGATACATTTTAAAGTCCTTGAAGGCTAATTTTTATGAGTGAGAAAATTTCTTCTGATATACAAGCCGCTGTGTCCAAGGGGCAACACTACCCAGTTCTATTTGTAAAATCTGATCTTTCTAGAGTGTCTTATTTTCGGAGCCTTATGGAGGAATGTCAGGATAGTTACTTGTTGAAACCTTGTGGCAAAAGCGCTTCCCTTCCTTATGGAGAAGAGACTGCGAAAGCGTGGAAAAAGGATGGAAGCAGCACAGTAGACTGCCACAGTAAAAGTCCGAGAGGAAACGACAAGAGCAACGAAGAAGAGAAGACTAACTGGGAAGAAAAAGAAAAAAATCAGTGCCTTCCGCCGTTTTTTGTCACAGGGGCAAATGGGGAATTTTTTCTCCATCCGGGTTTCAAACTTAATGAAAGGGCCAGGGATGAAGAAATAAAAGAAGTCTCCAGCAGGGTGCAGAGTTCCTTTCTTCAAGAACCAGAATTGTCTGCCACTGTAGACTGTGCTCGTGGCGGAAAAGAAACCACTGAAGGCAGCGCTAGCCTGTCTACTAAGGGAATGTTGAATCTGATGCAGTGTGAGCTTCAAGAGCTGGTTAGCAAGAGCGTATCTCATATGGAGATTCAGGGGGATCACTCCTTAAGTATACAACCTCGATCCGATAAACTGCAGAAAACCTTGATAGAGATGCAAAAGTTGCCGAATGGAGATTTTCTTATACGCATAGTTACCTCCTCCAAGGAGGCCCTTGCAGTAATCCAAACACATCTCGGCATGATCCACAGTAGATTTTTGGAGGTCTTCCCTTTTAGGCCGCTCCAACTAAAGCTAAAGTACTCTGGTGATCTTTCTACAGAGGAGCTTCTACGAGAAAAGGGAATGCTTGTCCCTATCAGAAAAATGAGACATGAGGGAGCAGTTTAAACCCAGGCAAATTTCTCCCACTGAGATACGGGTGTGGGAAAATTTGGTTTCATCCCAATACCAGTTGAAAATATCTACTTTGGGCAGGAAGTGGAGGTTTCGTTTTCTCTTAGAAACGCTGCCAATACCCAAAAGCGCCGTTATAGCCACTATCTGTCTAGGTGATTGCTTTGGCACTATTCAATGTAAGCTGTTGCCAACAAGATGGTTACGCGAGATACTGCGTGGCCCGAGTGTGGAAACTCTTGTAGAGCCGTTTCGTTCAGCTGTAGTAGCGGTGTTGTTGCAGGACTTCTTCTCAAAACTTTCTGAAGTAAGCCAACTCCCCATTCGGCTCATTGAGTCCCCTCCCCTCCTAGAGGAGGGAGCATTGTTTACACTTTATTGGGAAATGGCCAACGATTATGATGAGCCAGAAATCATAGGCAGCTTAACTGCGGAAGAAGGGCTAATCACTCAGGTACAGGCTGTCGCTACTACCTGGCCGGTGGTGCCTAGAAAATTGCCAGAGTCTTTAAAAATATCTGCAGACGTGTTAGTTGGTTTTCTCTCTCTCTCGCAGGGAGAGTGTAGTTGCTTGGAAGTAGGAGATATTTTATTGATAGGGCCAGTGGAACGTTGGAGACAGGGAAATTTTTTGCTCCGCGTCTTTCAAGGAAGACAACCTGGATTGTTAATACCAATAAATCCCACCCATTCTAACAACGAGGAAATTCCTCCTTTAATGAGATACTCAGAAAAATACAGCAAAAGCGACAAAGATGATTTAGGGCCTGAAGCGCTAAACTATCAAACACCTAATAATGAGGTTAGAACTCCCACAACAGCCCGTGAGGCTCAGTGGTTGGATGATGCAGAGGTAACGCTTGAGTTCAGTCTGGGGCGTCAGAATATTAGCCTGGGGGAACTAAGGCGTATGGGCCAAGGACATTATTTCCCTATCCACGCGCGGGCAGATTGTTTAGTCAATATCTTGCTGCAAGGGAAAAGCATTGGGCGAGGGGAATTAATCCAAGTAGGAGAAGAGGTAGGGATTTTAGTACGGGAATTCGGATTCGAAAAAGCCAATCCTACTTCTCAGACAAGCGCAGTAGCCACTATGTCCGAGGAAGCTTCTCAGGCTACTATGTCCGAGGAAGAGAGTGTAACTAGAGAATAAGTGGCTTATGCTTTTCAATGACTCTTAGCTTTCCTAATCCCTCTCAGATTATCCTGGTGTTAGTAGGAGCTTCCCTCTTGCCATATCTGGCGGTGTTGGTGACCTCATTTACAAAGATCATTGTAGTACTGGGGATCTTAAGAAACGCGTTGGGTCTTCAGTCCACACCACCTAACATAGCACTAAATGGAATCGCCATAATTCTTTCTCTTTTCATCATGCAGCCAGTCTGCTTGAAAACATGGGACCTCCTTAAGCAACAACATATCGACTGGTCCACAGCAACCCTTCAGGAGATGGAGGTAGCCTGGAAAGATATTAGCCCACCTGCCATTCAGTTTCTCAAAAAAAATAGCCAGTTGGAAATGCGGCGTTTCTTTATGGATATTGCACGCAGGAGCTGGCCGAGAGATCAGTATAACAAGCTTGATGAAAGTAGTCTTCTTATTCTTGTCCCTGCCTTTGTAGTTACAGAGCTAACTGCTGCATTCCAGATCGGGTTTATCATCTACTTACCTTTTCTTGTCGTCGATCTAGTCGTTTCTAATATCTTGCTTGCACTAGGGATTATCATGATTTCTCCTACGGCAATCTCGCTTCCTTTTAAGTTATTGCTCTTTATCTTCGTGGATGGCTGGACACGTCTCCTGGATGGCCTAGTAATGACCTATCGCCTGTGAAAAAGGAAAAAATTACAAGGAAGAATTATATGAACCAGGACACGGCAGTCTATCTTACTTCCAAAGCACTGATGTTAGTACTAACAGTATCCTCACCACCTATCCTCGTAACAGTTATTTTGGGAGTTAGTGTAGCATTATTCCAGGCCTTAACACAGATTCAGGATCAAAGCCTCCCATATGCTATCAAATTATTTGCTACTGTATTAGTACTTATCTATGCCATGAATATGATATTCAGTGATCTCATTCATTTTGCTGCCTTTTCGTTTCAAAATTTTTCTGGTTTGATTAGGCCGAATAACTGAGCCAAGAAATGTGGTAACGGGAGAGGGCAGAGCGCAGATAGGAGTGAATGGAGGACTTTGCAAAGGTAATCATGACTATAGCACTCGCAGTGCCGCGAATAGGGACGGCCTTTGCTATCGCCCCTTTTTTTGGTTCGGGCTTCCTATTAGGCATCCCACGTCGTGGCTTTATTCTCTCTGCCGCGCTAGTGTTTATCCCCACACTCCTTCTGGCTCCATTTCCTCAACAGCCACCTTCCCCTCTGTTACTATGCGCCTTAGTAGTTAAGGAAACCCTCATTGGCTTACTATTCGGATTCGGATCGAGCATTGGGTTTTGGGCTATGCAAGCTGCTGGGGAATACATTGACTCGCAACGCGGAGCGACAGCAGGAGCTTACTTTAACCCCCTTCTTAGGGGGCTCAATTCCCCTGTGGGGGGTCTCTTGTTGCGGTTTTCGATTATGTTGTTCCTTGCAACACGCGGATTCGTAGTCTTCCTTTCCGCTTTGTTAACTAGTTTCGAAATCTATCCACTTTGGAATTTTCTTCCTGAATTGAAAATGTTAAAGACAAGCGCCTTCTTCCTGCTGGCAAGGCAACTCTTTGAGCTTTCCATCCTCTACAGTGCTCCTCTGTTGGTCCTTTTCCTTCTCATTGACCTTGGGCTAGGCTTCATGAATCGCTTTGTTCCTTCCCTCAATGTGTTTTTCTTCTCTCTTCCAGTCAAGAGTGTGGCTGGATTTCTATTAGTGATCGTCTACTTGCCCTTCATAGCACGGGCTTTTTCACGCAATTTATTCAGCAGCGAAAGCCTGTCTATCTGGATTCGCTCAATCCTGTCATGAGCGAGGAGCGCGGCTCAGCGGAAAGAACGGAAAAGCCAACACCTAGGCGTCTCGGAGAGGCACGAAAACGTGGTCAAGTAGCGAAAAGCGTAGAAGTCGTGATCACTGTTTCTGCTGCTATCATCCTGGCCACTGTGTTCTTCAGTTTCCCGCACGTCAAACTCTGGCTAGAGGATCTGTTTGCAACCATCTTTCTTTCTCTTCCGAAAAAGAAAGAAGCGATATCCCCCTGTCTGCAACAGGCTGCAAAGATCGTATGCTTTGAGGTTGGATTGGTTGCCGCAGCATCTTGTATTTCAGTCATTGTAGGGAATGTCGCCCAGTTTGGATTTTTACTCTCCTTCTTTCCACTAAATCCAGAGCTTACAAGACTTAACCCCGTGCAAGGGCTCAAGCGCATTTTTTCCATCAAAACGCTGTTCGAATTCACAAAATCCGTCCTCAAGATTTTGGTTCTTGGGAGCGTAATTACTTGGATAGGGTGGTTCTTTGTTGGGCAGCTTGTTCTTTTACCATTCGCTGGCTTTGCAGGAATCACACAGGCCATTTCCAAGATGCTCATCTTTTTCTGTGCAGTTATCTGGACAGTTTGGGCTCTCCTTTCAATCATAGATTTCCTAGTACAAAAATACCTGCACACAAAGCAATTGATGATGACCGTACAAGAAGTTCGACGGGAAAGTAAAGAAACTGAAGGCGATCCAAGGATAAAACACGTACGTAGGGGAATTCATCAGGAGATACTCCTCGAGGACACTGCCACTGCCACTCGACGTTCCACCGTTGTAATCACCAATCCTGTCCACTATGCTGTCGCTATCTACTACGCTAGGAGAGAAACCCCCTTGCCAATTTTGCGGGCTAAGGGAGCAGGTTTCATAGCTCTTCTCATGACTAGAATTGCCAGCGAGGAGGGAATCCCTGTCATCGAGAACGTTCCTATTGCCAGAGTTCTCTACAAAAAAACAAAAGTTAGTGATGTGATTCCCTATGATTTGTTAGCTCCAGTCGCGGAAATCCTCCGTTGGGTTTCCATGCTTCCGACAAAAAACTCATCAGGGTAACCAACTGTTTTTGTTGACATTAAAACACCAAGAAAATATAGGTGGTCACGCACGCGTTTTTACCTCCTTGCTGCTCCTCACTAGAGATAGTCGATGAATTGGACTCCTCTCTGCTCAGCCTAAAACTAGATGCACCCTCCGTCTTGTGTCACATGGACAACCACTTATCCAGAGGAGCTGCTCGGTTTGTTTCCCACGCTCCTGGTTTTTGGCGGGAGATAGGTGCAGAAAATTGGTCTGACTGGCACTGGCAACTGCGGGAACGGATAACCACCTTGGAGGGAGTGGAAAAATACATTGGCCTGAGCCGCGTGGAAAAGTTAGGCGTTTCGTTATCCGCTAAAAAATTAGCGATGGCGGTAACCCCACATTTTTTTAACCTTATCGATCCTGGAGATCCTGCTTGCCCTGTCCGTCGACAGGTGATTCCAAGAGCGGAAGAGGGAAGGAGCTCCTTGGAAGAAATGATGGACCCTTGTGGAGAGGATTCGCATATGCCAGTGCCAGGGTTAGTACACCGTTATCCTGATCGGGTGTTGCTTCTGGTAACAGATCGCTGTGCGGCCTACTGTCGCTACTGTACTCGTAGTCGCATTGTGAGTGGAGTAAGCGAACATGAGTTTCGTACCGACTTTAAGCAGGTGCTTTCCTATTTAAGACAGCACAATGAGGTGCGTGACGTCCTTATTTCTGGTGGAGATCCTCTTTTATTTTCTGACAGGAAACTGGAGGAGTTGCTTAGTAACTTACGCGCAATTACTCATCTTGAGTTTTTACGCATCGGAACGCGCATTCCTGTTTTTCTTCCTCAGAGGATTACCCTTGAGCTTTGCAGGATGCTACAAAAATTCCATCCACTTTGGATAAGCATTCACGCAAACCATCCTCGGGAGCTGACTGTAGAGACGCGGGAAGCACTCAACCAACTTTCCAACCACGGAATTCCCCTGGGTAATCAAAGCGTTCTACTCGCAGGAGTCAACGACAGTGTAGAGACTATGCGTGAGCTTGTCCACAAGTTGCTCCTTTGTCGAGTGCGGCCTTATTATCTTTATCAGTGTGACCTTATTCGGGGCTCATCCCACCTTCGTGTCCCTCTTAGAAGAGGGATTGAGATCATTAAGGGACTGCGAGGGTACACGACGGGATATGCTGTACCCCAGTACGTTGTTGATGCCCCGACTGGGGGTGGGAAAATCCCGATCAACCCTGACTACGTAGTATACAAGGACGAAACGAAAGTCTTGATTCGCAATTATGAAGGGAAAGTTTTTGAATACCCGGAGATAGATCCCTCCGCTTAGAGGACTCGACCTCAGTTAAGGGAGTATTCCTTTTCACTACTTCTCATAAAAGTTGCCTCTGTCTGACGGAAAAGGTGATCCCACCGGGTTTACCACCTGCGTTCTTGCGCTTTTCCTCTGTTATGATTGCGTTATGGCACCAAGAGAGCATCGTTGCTCCATGAAGAGTTAGGAGAACAATCGATGCCTTCCCCTCTCCAGAAGGGGCCTGAAGCGTCCTAAGAGGGCGACTTTGTACTAAGCCAGAATCAGCTCTTACACCAAAGTCCGATTTTAGTGGACACGCCCATCTGATTTTTAGAGTTCGAAGTGATATTCTTAGACCAGGCAGAGAGATGTCTCTTTTGTAGAAACTTTACCAGGACTAACAAGGGGCTTTTTATTCCGAGGGGAGCACATATAATGGCACCACTGCCCGCAGGGTATCGCGGCCAAACCTTACCCGGCTCGATACCGGCCGCAGCGCTAACTGTACTCTCAGGGAAGAAAGTTTGTTTAGGTCGGGCAAAGGGGGAGTCTATGGGTAGCTTCTTCGTGTGCTGAAGTGGAAGAGAAACCTAATAAGATTTATTCTGCTCGACCAATAATGGCCTCTATTCGCAGAAACGCCTAGCTGAATTAGGGCATGTGTGTGCTTGCTCTCTAACTGAGGGGTAAAGACCCGAGGAAACGTCAAAAGTGGTGCTACAGCATTGTAGGTCATGGTCTTGCTTGCCAGACAGAGAGGTTTCTGTCTTGGCGTCACTTTCCATGTCTATGTTGTGTCTCAGCTACTTAGGATGGAATTCTCCTGTAGCTACTTATCCGAGGAGCGCTTCTTTTGGTAGAGATTCTAGCCTATCCACTTCGATTATCGGGCCAGAACTTGGAGTCTAGAGACAGAACATTTCTGCACAGAGACGTCCCAGTAGTACTACTTGCTAATAGCTAAGAAATATTTTTCTTTGGAATTTTTCTGAAGGCTCCATAATGTAGCAACTCGTTGGCACCGTGTTCATATTTCCAGATCTTTCAAATATTTCTGGTGTTGACTCTCATCCAGACTTATCAGGAGCAACTTCTGAAGAGTTAGAATCTCAGGTCCAAAGGGCAAGAGCAGAGTTAGAGGCTCTACAAGAACGCCAAAACCAGATAGGGAAGGAAACAGTCTCATTGAATCCGAAACAGACACCACTAACGACATCTGGAACAATTAAACGGCACTTATAAGTCCTTTAAGGAGCAATGAGGTCAAAATTTATGTCTGAGTCAAATTACACTCCGGGTTTTGAGGACCTGGTAACAGGCAACAAGGGCATTTTCGACTCAGAAGTCAAAGGCTTTTTTTATTGGCTGAAGAGCGGTTTCGCCTTTACCCTGCCGCTTATTTTCTTTGGCATTTTAGCTCTTTTGGTTGTTTTTTTGGACACTAGGAGGAGTTTATCGACGATAAAATGTCCAGTGGAATGATCAAAAAGAAGCTTTCGGGTAGAAAAAGCCTATTAGCTCTTAAACAAGGGCTACTCCTACAGCAGGAAAAAGAGCTATGTCAAGAGGAGGCATTGCTGAGACGTCAACTGCAAGACTTACCTGCTGCAGTAGAGACAAAACGCAAGCATCAAGAGGTGCACCGATATACAAGAGTAGTTCGCCGCGCGACGTTTATCTCCGGGAAACTGCCTGGGATGTTTTCGGGGAAGTCTCCTCATCGTCCTACCTGCAATCTTCCCGCAAAGGGGAGACAAGCCGCTAAGACTAGATTTGTCATTTTGGTCCTCATACTTGCTTCTATGGTTGTTTTGATTTGGCGCGCCATTCCCAGCTAGTATGGAACCAAAGCCAGACAATACTTTGTTAGAAGTAGTTCTTCGACTTTTTGCATGCCAGCCTCGCCAGAAACAGAGTTGCAAAAGATTACTGCTCAAGGGCAGTACATCCAGGCATATCGTTTCATGCTGGTGGCACGTCTGTTAGAGGAAAAGCTGGCTAGCTTATACCGTGCTGGCTTGATCAAAGGTGGGGTGTTTCTTGGAAGAGGACAGGAGGCTTTTAGTGTCTCTCTTGGCCTTCATCTGCGCAGGGGTGACATTTACGCCCCACTTATTCGAGATCAAGCTGGACGTATGGCATTTGGGGACACCATATTAGACACCTTGAGGACTTATCTTGGGTCCCAGCTTGGATCTATGAGGGGAAGAGATGGTAACATTCATCGCGGATCTCCGAGGCAAGGATGCTATGCGATGATTAGCCATCTTGGGGCAATGATCTCCGTCGTCGTTGGGGGGTTAATGGCAAAGCGCCTCCGGGGAGAAACTGATATTGTCGGAGGATCATGCCTCGGTGAGGGGGGGACTTCCACAGGGGCCTTCCATGAAGGTATAAACGTAGCTGCTGTGGAGAGGGTACCATTGGTACTTCTCGTAGCAAATAACCAGTATGCTTATTCTACTCCAGTTTCCAGACAGTTTGCTTGCAAGAATCTACTTGACAAAGCAGTTGGATATGGCCTGAGAGGCCACGAAGTGGATGGTACCAATCTGGAAGAGTGCCTGCGCGTGGTAGGTGAAGCTGTTCGCGTGGCCCGTGAGGGGGGAGGACCTCAATTAGTGGTGGGTACTTTGCTTCGACTTGTAGGACACGGAGAGCACGATGATGCAAACTACGTAGATCCTGTTCATTACCAGGCAGCCTATGGAAGAGACTGCATGCACCTTGCCGAACGAACGCTAATAGAGCGTTCTTGGCTTTCACAGGCAGAATTAATGGAGTGGCGAAGAGAAATCTCTTTGGAAGTAGAATTGCTCTCCGCAAAAGTGCTTAGAGAGCCGGTTCCAGACCCTTCAGAGGAAGACTGGAGCGCCATTTCTAATGTTGAATTACGAGATAGTTATTCCGATCGATGAGTATCACTTATCTAGAAGCTATCCGTGCAGCGCAGGCTCATGCTTTAGCAGTAGACCCAAGAGTCTTCCTGTATGGACAGGACATCGGAAAATTTGGAGGTGCCTTTAAAGCCACAAAGAATTTAGCCATAGAGTTCCCAGGCCGGGTATTAGATTCTCCACTGAGTGAAGATGCAATTGTAGGGGTCGCCATTGGCGCAGCCATTGAAGGAATGCGTCCAATTGTAGAGATACAGTTCGCAGACTTTTCTACCTGTGGATTCAATCAAATAGTCAACCATGCTGCGACGCTCTTCTACAGAACTGCAGTTTCTTGTCCAATTATTATCCGATTACCTTCTGGGGGAACTGCTGGGAGTGGCCCATTCCATAGCCAAAGTGTGGAAGCCCTTTATGCGCACTATCCTGGGCTGATCGTTATGACACCTGCGACTGTAGAGGATGCTTACAGTATGCTCTTGGAGGCAATTGCCATAGATGATCCAGTTATCTTCTGTGAGCACAAGTTTCTTTACTATCACTTAAAGGCAGCATCATTGCCAACTGAGGCAGTGCCAGCGTGTCGAGCACGCTTGGCTCGACAGGGCCATGACGCCACTATCGTCACTTACAGCGCCATGTTACATGAATCTCTAGCTGCTGCTGAAGAGCTTACACAAGATGGCTATGAAATTGAAGTGGTAGATTTGCGCTGTATTAAACCCCTAGATACGGACGCTGTACTTGCCTCAGTAGCACGAACAGGACGCCTCCTCTGTGTTGGAGAGGCTTGGCCTTGGGGCGGGGTTTCTGCTGAACTTATTGCACGGGTGGCTTCGGAGGGATATGAGCTGCTGGATGCTCCTCCCCAGAGGTTAAATGCAAAAGAAACCCCAGTGCCATTTCATCCTAACCTTTGGTCCTTCCATCGACCCACCGCTGTGGCTATTGCATCCACTCTTCGGCGGCTGATGGATCTTTAATTTGTTTTAGTCACATGTTCCAAATTCCTGTCACCATGCCACAGCTTGGCGAATCGATTGCTGAAGCTACCGTCGTAGGCATCCTATATCCAGAAGGAGCATCTGTGGAAGCAGATTGCAGTCTCATGGAAGTGGAGACTCACAAGGCATCCATGGAAGTGACTGCCCCGTGTAGTGGAAACTTTGTGAAAATTACCGCTCAAGTGGGTCAGAGCTATCCAGTTGGCTCTGTACTCGGGTACGTGCAGGTTAGTGAACCTGAAGCCCAACGGCTAGGGATGGTGGATAAAACGGCTACCTCATCTTCTTCAGCTACAAAGCGGTATTCTGGCAATACGCCAACAAAAAGAGTGGTTCCTACAGTAAGGCTTCCCGTTCCCGTGCAGACAGGAGGGGCTAGTTATCTTTCTCCACGCATAAAGGCACGTATGAACGAACTTGGGCTGCATGCAGCAGATCTAGCCGGAATTGCTGGTAGCGGAGCTGCAGGTCGCGTGACCATTAGGGATCTTGAGCGGTTCCTGGTCGATCTTGAGCGTAATCAAATTACACCTGCTTCCCCCATGCGTATTGCTGTGGCCGATGCTATGCGTCGTAGCTGGACACGCCCTCTAGCTACGGTTGTTTTGCCAATAGTGTTGGATCCTTTATTGACCCATCGAAAGAAGCAACAAGAAAAACCTGGTCCGACTCTTTATGCTCTACGTGCGTTAGCTCTAGCATTGAGTGAAAACAGCGCTGTGGCAGGACGTCTCATCGGTCACCATATTATTCATCCTCCTGCAATTAACATCGGCTTTGCCGTGGAAGCGGAAGACGGAGTCCTCGTTCCTGTCATCCACAATGCCGACCGATACCGACTAATGAATCTCGTTGGACGTTATAGACACCTGGTAGACCTTGCACAACAACGGAGGCTCCCCGCTAAGGAAACTAGCGGATCGATTGCTACAGTAACTAACTACGGTGTGTTCGGGCTTACCCTCGCTACTCCCATTCCTCTCCCCGAACAGACACTGCTACTTGGTATGGGAATGGGACGTATTTGTCCTACGTGGAATGCAAAAACCAGAGAATGGCTACCTGAAACCCTCTCTGAGTTTACTCTAAGTTTTGACCATCGCGTACTAGATGGGGGAGCTGCTAGTCGCCTTTTAAGGCGTGTTGAAGAACTACTCCTTAAGCCAGAAATAATTTAGTACAATATCGGGAGATGAGACTAGACTGATCGGCCGTAATAGAGGATAAGTGCCTTTTCGTCCCTTCACTGCAAAGGGACTTGTTCACTTGCTATGCCTCAAGAAATGAGAACGGTTGATTATCCTGATGACACGCAGTCCACCCAAATCCTTTTAGCTGATGACTGATACCAGTAGTGTTCCAGAGTTAAAAAAACTAATCTACAATCAATTAAGGCTTGGATTAGTACGAGATCCAGAAACGGCGACTCTCCGAGATTGGTGGATCAGCACTTCTAAAGCCGCGAGAACCATTATTATCGAGCGTCTGATTGCAACTCAGAGGGAACATTACCGAAAAAACGTCAAACGTGTTTACTATTTCTCCCTAGAGTTTCTCATGGGACGTCTCTTTTCCAACAGCCTCCACAACGTTGGTATTTTCTCGCAGATCCAGCAAGCAATTGGTGAAATGGGCCTGAGTCTTGACAGTCTCCGCGAGGAGGAGTACGACATGGCCCTTGGGAATGGGGGGTTAGGCCGCCTTGCTGCCTGCTTTATGGACTCGCTAGCCACCATGGATTTCCCTGCCATTGGCTATGGGATTTACTACCAGTATGGCCTTTTTAAACAGGAGTTTCATAATGGCTACCAGGCAGAATTGCCTGATGATTGGATGCACCTCTTTGGATCCCCTTGGGAGATCAAGAGGCCAGAATACGCTACAGAAGTTCAGCTTTATGGTCGTGTAGAAAATGTCTTTGATGAGTATGGCAATTGCGTACAGAAGTGGGTAAATACCAAAAAGGTATTAGGTATCCCCCACGATATTCCGGTACCAGGATTTGGAACGAAGACTGTCAATTACCTTCGGCTTTGGGCATCTCACGCAGACAAAAGTTTCGATTTTGAAGCTTTTAACCGGGGGGAATACGATAAAGCCATTCTGGAAAAAAACTGCAGTGAAATTCTCACCAAGGTACTTTACCCAAATGATAAAACTGAGCGAGGTAGGGAGTTACGTTTTATTCAACAGTATTTCTTCGTATCCTGTTCCTTGCAGGACATCCTCCGTCGGTTTCTCAAAAACAATGATAACTGGGAACACCTTCCAGAGAAGGCTGCTATTCAACTTAATGACACTCACCCGGCGATCGCTATTGTAGAATTAATGCGGATTTTTTTGGACCTTTATGCAATGCCCTGGGAGCAAGCATGGTCCATTGTTACTCGTGTATTTGCTTATACAAATCATACTCTTCTTCCAGAAGGACTTGAGAAGTGGAGTGTTGCTACCTTCTCTGCAATTCTGCCGCGGCATTTACAGGTTATCTACGAAATTAATTCTAAGCTTCTAGAACAAGTCGAAAAAAAGTGGCCACATAATACCAGCAAGAGATGTGCACTATCTCTAATTGAAGAAGGAAGAGAAAAAATGGTGCGCATGGCTCACCTATGTGTAGTGGGCAGTCACTCAGTTAATGGTGTAGCAGCGCTGCATACTCAGCTTCTTAAGCAGCACCTATTCTCTGAGTTTCACGCGCTTTACCCATCAAAAATCAACAATAAAACTAATGGGATTACCCCTCGCCGTTGGTTACTGGCATGTAATCCCCGGTTAAGTGTTCTTATCACCTCGAAGATTGGTGACAGTTGGATAAGAAATCTTAGTCGACTCCGTGCTTTAGAGGACTACATAGAAGATCCTGAGTTCCAGCAGGATTTTATGGCAGCTAAATTAGCCAATAAGACGTTCCTTGCCAGCTTGATTCAACAGGAGTGTGGAATCACTGTAGATCCTAGTGCGCTTTTTGATGTTCAAATCAAGCGACTCCACGAATACAAGCGCCAGCACCTAAATCTTCTTCACATCTTGGCGCTTTACCGCCGTCTTTTACAGAACCCTAATTTGGATATTGTGTCTCGAGTTTTTGTCTTTGCAGCGAAGGCGACCCCAGGCTATGACATGGCGAAGTGTATTATTAAGGCCATTAATTCTGTGGGAAGTGTAATCAACCGAGATAGCCGGATCAGTGGAAAACTAAAGGTCGCATTTCTGCCAAATTATCGAGTTTCCCTTGCCCAACGGATTGTACCTGCAGCTGATCTCTCGGAACAAATTTCTACTGCTGGCAAAGAAGCTAGCGGGACTGGTAACATGAAAATGGCTTTGAACGGAGCTCTAACTATAGGGACGCTGGATGGTGCTAATGTTGAAATTTGCGAAGAGGTGGGAGAAGAAAATATCTTCCTATTTGGTCTGAAAATCAACGAAGTGGCGGCGCTTTTGCGCAAGGGATATTGTCCAGAGGAGTTTTACCACGCGGATGAGGAGCTCCGTGCTGTGATAGACTGGCTGGGGTCTGGCTACTTTACTCCTTGCGATCCACCGGGGACGTTAAATCCCCTTCTAGAGAGTCTTATTCATCAAGACCCATTTCTCGTCCTCGCAGACTTTCGTTCCTACAGTGATTGTCAACAACGTGTTGATGCAACCTTCCGGGATAAGTCCCTTTGGGCACGGATGGCAATTTTCAATACCGCACGGGTAGGAAAATTTTCTAGCGACCGCGCCGTTGGAGAATATGCACGTGAGATATGGCAACTTGATCCTGTTCCAGTATTGGGTGCAGAGCTCAACCGATGTATCCCCTAGGGGCAGAGAGGATTCTAGCTATGTCAACCTCCTGGAATGTCTACAAACATCATTCCAGTAAGGCTATGCTTGAGGAAATTGTGGCGTTGGGTTTTAAGTGGATAGAACTCAGTCATGGCATAGATGCTCATATGGTGACCGAGATTTCCGAGTTTGTTCAAAGGGGAAGAGTACGTATTTCCAGTCTCCACAATTTTTATCCTGTTCCTAGGGAAAGGAATGATCTTAGCCTCTTGCAATTTACTTCTTGTAGAGAGGACCAACGCAGGTGGGCTGTTAGCTTCACTCAACGAACTATTGATCACGCAGCTAGGCTCGGCGCCAGCTGTGTGGTACTGCATTTTGGAAATGTAGGAGGCCTCCGCTCCTATCGCCGTTTGCGGCAGCTTGCACTCCAAGGAAAGCTTTATACGAAAGAATTTGCCCGAGCAAAAATCCGAGAAATTCTTTGCAGGGAGCGGTGGTCCGCTCCTCTAAAAGAACGAGCTGTCGACTGTTTGCTGCAGTTAGGGGACTACGCTGGCGCAAAAGGGGTCCGCCTTGGTATTGAAAACCGAAAAGCCTACGAAGAGTTCCCGAGCGAGCGAGAGCTCCTCGCCCTACTGGAGAAATTAAGTCATCCAACGTTCGGTTACTGGCATAACTTTGGGCACTCTCAGGTTAAAGAGCACCTTACGTTGGTCAATCACAAAGAATGGTTAGAGCGCGTTGGATCTCGGGCAGTTGGCTCACATGTGCGCGATGTTCAAGGATTGGACGACGACAATCTTCCCCCATTCAGTGGAACGATCGACTATCCAAGACTAGTACCGCTTCTTCCAAAGGACTGCATCTTTGTGTTGGACTTAAAGGGTTTTAGTAGGAGCGGAGCGATTCGAGCATCAGTCAAACGCTGGAAGAACATGTTTCTTTCCCAGGAAACCAGCGGTGGGGAGTCTAGATCTTCTGCAAGATAATCACAAGATAATTGCATTTCTCCACTAGGCGCTTCGCAGCCCAGTGGTATTTACCTGTGCTGGACTCGTAAAACGGCTTTTATGAAACAATGCCAGAGCAGCTTTTGGCCTAGAGTCATCGTCAACTTTTCCATGAGCGCCGACGGAAAAGTATCTACGCGAAACTGGACACCTAGCGGATTCGGATCGGCAGAAGATCGTAGGCGTTTGCAGGAAATCCGGGCTCGTGGAGATGCAATAATGGTCGGCCGAAAAACGGCAGAGATCGACCAAATGCGGATGGGAATCTCCCTGGCAGATCTCCGAGCTAGACGGCAAGCAGCTGGTAAGCCAGCAGAGCCGTTGCGCGTGCTAGTAAGTGCACGGGGTCTCTTGGATCCAAGAATGAAGGTTTTTTCCGCAATGCGGGCACCTCTTCTAATTTTCACAGCCTGCAACTTACTCCTTCGCATGCAATCGAAGTTTCCAGAAGGTGTCATCATTAACGTCTTGACCGAAAGATCATTCTCTGTGAGAACCATCCTCCGTGTGTTACGGTTCCAGTACCACGTGCGCACATTAGTCTGCGAAGGGGGGCCTACGCTAATGCGATCGCTGCTGGAAGTGGATGCCGTTGCAGAAGTGAACCTGACAATCGAGCCACTTATTTTTGGGGGATGTCGTGCCCCTACTCTTTCTGGTCTACTCGACAAGTTTTTAGGCCGTCCTATACGTTTTCAGATAGAATCAATAGAAGTAAAAGAGGGGGCCTGCTTTCTAAGGTATGCAAGGAGAGCAAAAAGACACCCGAGAATAAGCAGAGCTATGCCTACAATTTAATGGAAGCCCCAATGGGGAGGAGAAGCAATTGCAGGTTGGCTTGCTGGAAGTGGTGCAGAGCCGTTTGCTGGTCGATTTGAATGGCAGGGAATGTATCATAATGCAAGCCAAGCACATCCCTTACCTTAGTAAGGTATGCCGCTCGCGCAGCGTCTTCGTATCCCATCGTGAAGGTATCACCAATAGGTAAGGCCGAGAAATTAAGCTGAAAATCTTCCCCGATGCACTTCATGTCAGTGTTCAGAGCGGTATCACCCGAGTAGTAAAACGCCCCAGCGCTGGAGTGCACGACAAATCCTCCCGGGTTACCACCGTACGAGCCATCAGGTAAGCTGCTACTGTGCTGCGCATAAACATACTTTACCTTCCCAAATGGCAGGATCAGAGTACCTCCATGGTTCATGGCGTGCGTTTTGCACACTCCCTGCTTTGCAAACCAGTTGCAGACCTCCCAATTAGAGATAATGGGAATGTTCCTTGTGCGGGCTAAGTAGGCGGCATCAGCTAAATGATCCTCATGTCCATGGCTAACGAAAATATAGTCTGCCGAGACCTGTTCTAACTGGATATGATTGGCGAGTGGATTTGGGGTGATAAATGGGTCAAACAACAGCTCCGCTCCTACAATACGCACTTTGAAGCAAGCGTGCCCATAATAAGTGATTTTCATAGCAGATCTAGCATGCACCTACAATGTACCTGTAAAAATTAGAATCAAAAAGCTTGCTATAGCAGCAGTGGCTGATGACATAAGCCTTGCGTTCGTTTTTTTAAACGGATCGGCTCGAGCAGTACTGCATCGTCCGTATTTTGTCTATGGCATAATTAACCTCATGGCTCTTTCTCTCTTGATTCTTGCAGCTGGAATGGGGAGCCGATATGAGAGGCTAAAACAGATGGACCCCGTCGGCCCTAACAATGAGGTGATCATGGAATATTCTGTTTACGATGCCTTACAGCATGGTTTCGACGAAGTGGTATTCGTTCTACGTAGAGAGTTTGAAGAAGTGTTTCGTAGGAAAGTTCTCCGGCGATTGAGTGGGCATATACGCGCAGGTTTTGTGTTGCAGGATCTGAACGATTTACCTCCCGGATTTTCCGCGCCTAATGATCGCAGTAAGCCTTGGGGAACAGGGCATGCTGTTTGGTGTGCTCGTCATGTTCTCAAAAAATCCTTTGTTGCCATTAATGCAGATGACTTTTACGGAGAGGATGCTTTTCGCAATGCAGCTTTGTTTTTCTCGCAGTCTGGGCTAAAGCACACTGCCTTTATGATGTCAGGGTTTCAGCTAGCGAACACCCTTTCGGATCATGGACCCGTTTCCCGAGCAATATGTGCTGTCAACTGGCTGGGAATGTTACAGGCGGTAGAGGAGCATTTGAGTATTGAGAATCGTCCAGATGGGATTGTGAGCCTCACGGAAGATGTTGTAGTAAAACGGTTTAAGGGTACAGAAGCCGTTTCATTAAACTTTTGGGGGCTAACTCCCTGCCTGTTTCCACTCTTGGAAGAAAGTTTTTGCTCCTTTCTTTCAAGAAATTTGAATGCTACAGAGGAGGAATTCTATATCTCTAGAGCAATCTCAGAAATGCTTTTTCACTCTAAGATCACTGTATCTGTCCTTCCAACTAGTAGCCGCTGGTACGGGGTAACCTATAAAGAGGATAAGTTTCCTATGGTTAGAGCGATTACAGACTTTGTACAGAGTGGGAGCTATCCAGCGGCCCTCTGGAAGTGAGATGTAGAAAATGTTGGCCAACAACGAAATTCCTGGTTTGGTTGTAATGGTTGTTCTCAAGTGCCGGCGTAGCATAGTATGGTAGTGCGATCGATTCGTAATCGATAGGTTGCGGGTTCAAATCCCGTCGCCGGCTACCGTTTGTGCGTCTACACCTACGTATGAGAAGCGCAGGCGTGGCGTTTGTTGTGTGCCACATGTCTCTTTAACGCATCGCGTCCAATGCCAGCAAATCTTACGCGTAACTTTTGTATCATCGCGCACATCGATCATGGCAAGACTACGCTTTCCGACCGCCTTTTAGAAAGTACTGGAACTATCGCGGAGAGAGAGAGGCAGGATCAGCTCCTTGATTCTATGGACCTTGAACGAGAGCGTGGCATCACTATCAAGGCTCACCCAGTAACAATGCATTATCTGGCTCAAGATGGACAAAACTACCGGCTTAATCTTCTTGATACCCCAGGGCATGTAGACTTTGCCCACGAAGTCTCCCGCAGCCTGGCAGCCTGCGAAGGCGCCCTGCTGATTATCGATGCTGCCCAGGGGGTGGAAGCACAAACTGTCGCTAATGTAAGTCTGGCAACCAGGCAAAACCTAACCATTATTCCGATAATAAACAAGATTGATCTTCCTAGTGCAGATATCCATGCAACGAAGCTGCAGCTGGAAGAAGTGCTGACTATTCCTGCCCAAGAAGCTATTGAAGTAAGCGCCAAAACTGGTATCGGGGTCGCTGATGTTCTAGAAGCAATCGTCAATCGTGTCCCGCCTCCAACCAGCCAAGATGAAGTCCTGCGTGGCTCTGTGTTTGATTCTGTATTTGACAGTCATAGAGGAGTCGTTGGGTACATCCGCATTTTTTCAGGAAGCATAGTACCCGGTCAAATAGTCAAGATGATGGCGACAAACAAGCACTACACAATTAAAGAGGTGGGAATCTTTACCCCAAAGAAGACGAGCCAGCCGCAATTGGAATCTGGTGATGTTGGCTACTTCATCGCAAACATTAAATCTACCTCAGAAATTCTGGTGGGAGATACGCTTACAGACTCTCATCATCCTGCTCCCCTTCCTCTTCCCGGATTCCAGAGAATACATCCAATGGTGTTTTCTGGGATTTATCCTATCAATACTACGAACTTTGGATCTCTTAAGACAGCCATGGGTAAGCTACAGTTAAATGACGCCGCATTTATGTTTCAGACGGAGAGCAGTGCAGCCCTTGGGTTCGGATTTCGCTGTGGATTCCTCGGTCTGCTTCATATGGAGATTGTCCAAGAACGCCTCAGACGGGAGTATGCTATAGACATCATAGCTACCCACCCAAGTGTAATCTACGAAGTAATCAAAACCAATGGTGAGCGTCTAGAAGTAGACAATCCTGCCAATTTACCTGATAGGAGTGCTATCCTAGAAATCCGAGAGCCCATTGTGGACTGTTTTATCATGGTTCCAAATGAGAATCTTGGGGACCTTATGCGTCTTACCTCGGAAAGGAGAGGAGTAGTAGAGCAAACGAGATCTGTGGATAGTCGCCGGATAATGATAAAAGCTGTCTTGCCCCTCAATGAGATCGTGGTAGACTTCCACGATAAGATTAAGACCCTGACCCATGGCTATGGTTCTATGGACTATGAATCAGCGGGTAGCCGTCCTGCAAATCTCGTGAAGCTAGAAATTTTGGTCAATGGAGAGCCGGTTGATGCATTCTCCAGTATCGTGCACCGCGACAGAGCGGAAGCAAGAGGTCGATGCCTAACAGAGAGGCTAAGGGAGGTAATCCCCCAACAGCTTTATCAGGTAGCAATCCAGGCAGCTATTGGTGGGAAAATCGTCGCGCGTGAAAACGTCTCTCCACTGCGGAAGAATGTGACTGCAAAATGCTACGGAGGCGATATCACCCGCAAGCGGAAGCTGATAGAAAAACAAAAAGAGGGCAAGAGAAGGATGAGGACAATCGGTAGAGTAAGCATTCCACCAGAGGCGTTTATAGCAGTCCTAAGGGCTCGCTAAGACCAGAATTGCCTACCCTCTTCAATGCTCTTCTTTACCCCTAGCTATATTAGAGAAGCACGGCGGGCCTTATATGTAGTGCACAAAGCGCTGCGCTATCAGAAAGATCTGCTCACTTTGAAACAGCTGCGAAAGCTGAGGGATGGCATCTCTCAACTGCAAGAAGCAATACGACAAGAAAAAAAAGACAGCGTCATTTTTTCCATGCAGGCTTTAGAGCAATGTACCCTCCGAGTAATGCCACAGCATAACCGTCCAGGTTGGCGTGAAAATATAGAAACGATTCTAGTAGCTGTCATTCTGGCGGTTAGTATACGAGCATACTTTCTCCAGCCGTTCAAAATTCCCAGCGGCTCCATGCAACCTACCCTCTTTGGAGTTACAGGCCACCCCTCCTCCCTTCCCCCGCCTTCTCTGCCTATTCGAATCCTTGACCTTGCTGTATATGGACGCTCACATCTAGATGTCATTGCTCAGTCTAATGAGACTATTCTCCACATAGAGGAGCATCGGTTTCTTAATTTTTTTACCTTTACACAGCTCATAGGAGACAAGCACACCTACTGGGCTTTTGCTCCGTCTTCTGCACTTTATTCTTACTTTGGTGTAAGCGTAGGACGCTTCTATAGGCGCGGACAAGCCATCGCTCGCGGGATAGTCTCTTCAGGAGATCAGTTGTTTGTAGATAAACTCGGATGCCACTTTATCCCCCCACGCCGAGGTGATATCCTCGTGTTCAGGACGCTAAACATCCCAAAAATCCAGTCCCGCCGTCTGAAGAACGTCGCCTTTGAGCACTATATAAAACGCCTAGTGGGAGTTCCAGGCGATGTTCTGCGTATCGATCCCCCTCTTCTCTTCATTAATGGGAAAGTGCCCGCCGAGTTGGGACTACAGCGGGTAATGAGTTGTAGCAATAGCTTTCAAGGATATGTGAACGTTCCCTTCTCTCTATACCTTTCTACACCGCAAGACACCTTCACTGTGCCCCCAAATAGTTACTTTGTACTGGGGGATAATAGCTATAATTCCAGTGATAGTCGGGAATGGGGGATTGTCCCGCAGGAAAATGTAATAGGTCGAGCCTTATTTATTCTCTGGCCGTTTAGTACGCGATGGGGATGGATTCATTAATAGAGACTCTGATTGTATAAAACTGTGAGAAGTCTTGCATAACGCGATCCGTTCGTTTGAACGCCAATTATGAGGCTTTTGCTTTTCTGGGTATTTTTCTCTTTTTTGTGTACTGGATGCGATGGCCCTACTTTTTTTTCTACTAACTTGCGTCAACGTGCCGAGCGGGCAGAGGCAGATGGAAAATATCGCCAAGCACTGGAGCTTTACGAGAGATGCATAGATGGAACTCCTATGGGAAGAGAAGTTCACTATCGTATGGCTCTAATTTGTAGCTCCAAAACTCACTATTTGGTGGGGGCTCTCTATCATTTTCAGCGTTTTATTGAGCAAGTTCCAAAGGATACTCGCATTAAGGAGGTTCTAGAGGACATGAGGCGCCTTCGTCTCCTCCTTGCAAGCCAACTTTCTGAAGGAGTACTAGTTTCTCGGGCAGAAGCTATACGCCTTAGGAATGCAAACCTTTCCCTTCAATCTCAGTTGATAACCTTGCGTTCTCAGAAAGAATCTCCTCTTCAGACCCAAGCCTCTTCTAAAAAGAAGCCCACCAGTCGAACCGGTCCGGAGACACGCACTTATAGAGTGAAGCAAGGTGATACGCTCGTTATAATTTCCGCAAGATTCTACAAGACTCCACGGCGTTGGAGGGACATTGCAGATGCAAATCGAGCCCAGCTTAACGGCTCCACGCACCTTAAAGCAGGTATTGTACTGACTATCCCCAATATCTGAGGCCTCCCACAATTTGTAAGTCCTTTCCGGGGACCGGAAAAACGCCTCAAGAGTAAAGCTGCATCCATGCCCAGCCATCCACCACCCAAAACCCATACCCTCAAGGCCGCTTGGCTGTGTGAGGTACACTGTCCTGATTTCTTTTATTCCTGATTCTTAGATTCTTGCAAGGAACGTTGTTAGACTATGGAATGGGGTTGTCAGGCGAAGTCTTAGATTGCTTTCAGCACAGGATACCTAGTAAGCAATAAGCTAGGTTATGGAGTATCTTTATGGAGTGTCTAGTATGTGTCCCAATGATTCTTCCCTGCAGGACTTTATAGAGTTTCTGAGTATCCCAAGTGTCTCTGCACAACCCGCCTACTGCAATGACGTATACAAATGTGCTAAATGGCTAGAGGAAAGGTTGCGTAGAGTTGGACTCCATACTTCTATCCCTAAAACTTTAGGCTATCCGGTTGTTGTGGGAAAGTCCCAAGATTGGCGGAGCTTTAAACCCACGGTTCTTTTCTATGGTCACTACGATGTTCAGCCACCTGAACCTTTTGAAGAGTGGATCTCTCACCCATTTGAACCAGTAATACGAGATGGCAAGGTGTACGCCAGAGGCTCTACAGA
This sequence comes from Candidatus Xiphinematobacter sp. Idaho Grape, assembly GCF_001318295.1. Classification (NCBI taxonomy): domain Bacteria; kingdom Pseudomonadati; phylum Verrucomicrobiota; class Spartobacteria; genus Candidatus Xiphinematobacter; species Candidatus Xiphinematobacter sp. Idaho Grape. Next base: position 761,414 of record NZ_CP012665.1, on the reverse strand, counting down.
CAACAAGGGGCAAATTTTAGCTCACATTTTGGGAGTTCATGAGACTTTACAATCTGATGGCAGCCTTCCATGCAACGTGATTTTTCTCATTGAGGGGGAGGAAGAAATTGGAAGTCCACATCTTCCAAGTTTCTTGGAAGAATATAAAGAGGAATTAAGGGCAGATGTCATCGTTATCTCGGATACAGGAATGGTTGGGGAGGGAATTCCTACTTTAAGTTATTCCACACGAGGGGTGGCAGCTTTGGAGTTCGTCGTGCACGGTCCATCACACGATCTACACTCCGGGATGTATGGAGGTGCAGTTGTTAATCCAGCCACCGTGGCCGCCAGACTAATCGCCTCCCTACATGATGTCTCATGGAGGATAACAATCCCAGGATTTTACGACGCTGTCCGAGATCTAGAGCCGTGGGAGCGCGAGATTAGTTTTAGTGTCCCAGACTCTGCAATTATTGCACAAACAGGAGTTTCTGAACTACATGGAGAGCTTGGGTATACCTCTGGGGAACGTATCGGTACACGTCCTACCGTAGAGGTCAACGGAATAGGTGCTGGATATCAGAGTGAGGGTACCAAGACCGTTTTGCCGAGAAAAGCTTTTGCCAAGCTTACCTTCCGGCTTGTGCCGGATCAAAATCCAGATAAAATTCTGTCTCTTGCTGAGACCCATTTGCATGCACAGTGCCCCAGGGGGGTACGTTTAGAAATCCAAATTGGCCATTCCAGTCCGGCATATTTTTTTAATCCAAATTCAACTTATGGGCAGGTAGCTCAGGTTGCTCTTCAGAAAACATTTGGCCAAAAGTCTGTACTTACTAGGGAAGGAGGGAGCATTCCTATTGTGCAGAATTTCAAGGCAGTACTGGGAGTAGACAGCCTTTTGCTCGCTTTAGCCTCTCCAGACTGTCGAGCTCACTCGCCAAACGAGAATTTCTCTATGGAAAACTTTCGAAACGGGATTCGCCTCAATCAGGTATTTTTAAGGGAAATCGCCAAGCTACCTTTCCGTGGGGATGTTCTCCAGAATGATAGTGGAGGCGCCGCAGGCATTTCCGGCATTTGCTAGAATAGCGGCGACCTGACTGAAGGCCACACTTCCTTTCGCGCGATTAGCTCAGTGGTAGAGTACTTGCTTCACACGCAAGGAGCCACAGGTTCGATCCCTGTATCGCGCAAAGAGGGGCATATAACAAAAAGACTTTAGGTTTGTTCAAATTTCTCATCCCCTAGCCTGACTCCAGAAAGCAGATAGTGCATAATATATTCCCTAATGGAATCTTCAAATGGGGTGATCGAGCAAGAATATCCAGATAGGCGAAGCTTAGAAATATCCGCGCAAGTAAAGTACTGGTATTGTTGATGGACAGATTCCGGCATTTCAACGAACTCAACCCTTGGGGGGCATCTCAACACAGAAAAAACGGCGTTGGCGAGTTCCACCCATGTGCGCGACATCCCACTCCCAACATTAAACAGGCCTACCGCAGAGGAGGTCGCAGCCAAGTGCAGTGTCATCTTAACTGCGTCCCGTACATATATAAAGTCCCTTTTCTGTTCTCCATCCCGATATCCAGGATGAGAGCTCCTAAACAATTTAACTACCCCAGTATCAAGAATCTGCTCATAAGCTTTACAGACTAGGCTGCGCATCCTTCCTTTGTGATATTCGTTTGGACCAAAGACATTAAAATACTTGATTCCTACCACGTGCTTAAGAAGCCCATATTTTTGGGCATAAACATCAAAAAGATGTTTAGAGTAGGCGTAGGGATTAAGGGGACGGTAGCAATGGAGATTGTCATTCTTATCGTCCAGTCCTTGCGCTCCATCTCCATAGGTAGCCGCCGAGGAAGCGTACACGAATCGAATTCCGCGTGCAAGGGCCCACTTCGCCAGGCAAAGACTGTAGTAGTAATTCTTTTCTAGAAGGTAGTCTAAGTTACATTCGACAGTAGAGGAGCAGGCGCCTAGATGGAATACGGCACTGAAATCCCCATAAAATGCTGCGGATTGCTCAAGTTTCTGCAGAAAACGGTCCGCAGGAAGACAATCATCAAACCTAAGCGCTCTAAGGTTCTTCCATTTATCACCTTTTCCAAGGAAATCAGCAATTAAAATATCTTCCCAACCTTGCCGATTAAGCACATGAACGAGGGCACTTCCGATGAAGCCTGCTCCTCCAGTAACCAAAATCCTCCCCAAATTCCCGCAAAAGGGAGACTTCCGTTTTGTAGAAAAAAAATTATTGGGCATCACGTCAGAACAAAAGGGCCGTCCCGCCCTGAACAGCAGGGCCTGCAGGTTGACACTCTATCAACAATGGAGCAAACATTTTCATCACCGGGAGCGCCTTATCATCTGAATTCTCCCACAGGCAACTTAGCCTTGTTGGGGCAGCCAGCCTAGGATACTCTTCCACCCCATGACGATCCAAATCTGGAGAAACCTTGGTCTGGGAAATGTAAAGTGCGGACGTAATTCCCCGCCCCTCTGTGAGTTCAGATGCAGAATGGTCATCTAGCGCTTCTCCTCCACGCCCATCTTCCTTTTGTCCGCCACCCTGAGCATGAGGACTTTTTGGAAGAAGAGTGGCTCTTCGAGGCTGTGGCTGAAACTTATTTACCCCTCTTAAAGGTATTCCTACAGCTAGCAGAAGAGGAGATTCCCTTTCGTTTGACGATGACCCTGACGCCTACGTTGTGTGCTATGCTCCGAGATCCGCTCTTGCAAAGTCGGGCGGTTCGCTATTTAGAGCGTGGCATCACAATTTCCCGCAAAGAAATTGAACGCACTGTAGGCGAGCATCAACTGCAGGAACTGGCACGCTTTTACCTAACTAGATTTTCAGAAGCACGTGAACTGTATGTAGAAAAGCTAAGGTGTGATCTCATAGGAGCATTTGCTGCGCTAGAGCGTTCCGGGCATCTAGAGCTGATTACAAGTGCTGCTACTCATGGCTTTCTCCCTCTCATGGAAGATTTTCCAGGAGCGATGCGCGCACAGATCCGTATTGGAGTTGATTATCACATGGAGTGTTTTGGTAGATATCCCACCGGCATTTGGTTACCAGAATGTGGATATGTGCCTTCTGTAGACCAATTTCTAGTAGAGAACAACTTGCGGTGGTTCGTCGTAGATGCCCATGGTGTCTTCAACGCTCACCCACATCCTCGCTTTGCCGTTTTTTCTCCCTATTATACCCCAGCCGGACCAGCTTGCTTTGCCAGAGACCGTGAGTCTAGCAAGCAAGTATGGAGCGCACGGGAGGGTTATCCGGGCGATCCGGCTTACCGAGATTTTTATCGAGACATCGGATACGATCTCCCAGAAGAAATTCTTAGCGATTATCTCCCTACCAGGACTCAACGTCGTCATACAGGGATCAAATACTATAGTATTACCGGAACTTCCCAAAAAAAGAGCCTCTACTGCCGCTCTTGGGCAATGGAAACAGCAAATGCTCACGCGCAAAATTTCATGGAGGCTCGTGTGCGACAGATGGAAAAACTGAGTTCCTTTTTACCAGTAGATCCTATCGTAGTAAGCCCGTTCGATGCAGAACTTTTTGGACATTGGTGGTTTGAGGGTCCAGAATTTCTGAACTGCTTTCTGCGAAAATCCGCACTTGCTCAAAAAAACTACTGTCTAAGTACCCCCACCGAATATCTGGCCTTGCATGCAACCCTTCAAGTACTGACTCCTGCACCGTCTAGTTGGGGATATGGAGGATACTGGCAGGTCTGGTTAGACCGCAGTAATGCTTGGATTTATCCTCATCTCCACATGGCAGCCAGAAGAATGATCGAAACAGCACGGCGATTTAAACAAGTCGTCAGTGAAAATGAAGACCGGACCCTTCGGCAAATGGCCAGAGAACTTCTCTTGGCACAGTCCAGCGACTGGGCTTTCCTTATTAAGACCGGCACAGCATGTAGCTATGCCACTCATCGCACTAGAGACCACTTATTGCGGTTCACACAATTGTACGAAAACCTTAGGGAGGGCCGTCATGACCCAGAATTTCTTCAGGAGTGTGAACACTATAATAACCTCTTCCCCCAGCTAAACTGGCACTACTATCTCTAAAAGGCGAAAATGGTATGGTATGGTACTGTACATCCATTATTAGCCATCAACTTGTGCGCTTCTTCTATTACGTTGCGTCTCTATTGGAATGCACGTACTCTTCCTCCTTACATCAAGCAGATCGTGGTTTGTAACATTCAGCATTGAAGGAAGAAAGATGCAGAAGATTTGTTGGATTACTCTAAGTATCGAGAAGCTCCTACTATTTAGTTTCAGTTAAGGACGAGGCGCACTTTGTCCAGCACACCATTAACGAAACGACCGGATTCTTCTGTACTGTACTTCTTTGCAATTTCGATTGCCTCATTAATGGATACAACAGATGGAATTTCTGGGCGTTCTAGCATCTCGTAGATAGCTATACGGAGAATGTTGCGGTCAACAGAAGAGATACGCATTAGCCTATAGTTTTTCGTATATGATTGAATCATGCTGTCAATGCAGTCTCTATGGTACGAGGCCCCTCGTATGAGAGTCTCAGAAAAGCGGCGGGCGCTAGGACTTAATCCCCGCAGCGAATAGAATTCCGGTAAATTCAACACAGTAGTATCTGGATTAAGATCCTGTTGATACAAAAACTGGACGGCAGCTTCTCGTCCTTCTCTTCGGGCCCCTATGGGCTTGTATGACATATTAAAGGTTTGCCACAACGCGCACCATTTCTACAGCAACCTGGGCAGCTTCTGATCCGCGGTCAGATCTCCCTCCGCATACGCGTTGGCGAGCCTGCTCTTCATTATCGACGAGCAAGACTTCATGAATAACTGGAATAGAAAATTCCAGAGCAATTTGCATAAGCGCCTCTGTCACTACGGTACCAATGAGATTGCCGTGTGCAGTCTCTCCTCGAACAATCACTCCTAGCGCAATGATGGCTTCATATTGTCTCTTCTGAGCAAGCCTCTTAACAACAAGAGGAACTTCGAATGCTCCAGGCACTAAGAAACATCCCACCTCTATTCCTAAATCCATGCGGTCCAACTCCTTACAAGTAGAGTCTACTAAAGCCCGTGACAACTCTGCATTATACTGGCCAGCCACCACTCCAATCCTTGCTTTCTTCTGCAGTTTTGCTTTAGTACGCATCACGTCCGGCGCTTCCATCGTGACATCATCGCCAAATCCAAAAGAGAACACAGCTACTCCCCTTCCTTTAGGAAGGCGTTTTGGTCTAGGCTTTTCAATAACGCGTTTGTGCCCTGTTTATGCTTATAAACAGTGTCCCATTTTCGTTTTCTTAGTAGCCATGTACTTGGCATTATACGGATTAGGAGAGATCTTCAGAGGAATTTGTTCCACAATTTTCAAGTTATAACCCTGCAGACCTACCACCTTTCTTGGATTGTTAGTTAGGAGTCGAATCTTATTGACGCCGAGATCACTAAGCATCTGTGCCCCCAGGCCATATTCTCTGGAATCCATTGGAAGGCCCAAATGTTCATTGGCTTCTACCGTGTCGAGCCCATTTTCCTGCAATCTATAGGCAAGAATTTTGGATGCTAAACCAATACCGCGTCCTTCCTGCCGCATGTAAACGAGTACCCCTCTCTCCTCGAGGGCAATTCTCTTTAACGCGGCATGTAGTTGCCCACCACAGTCACAGCGCTTAGAAGCGAAAACGTCACCGGTCAAACATTCACTATGGACACGGACCAATGTGGGCTCACTTGAGACAAGAGTTCCTCTTACTAGAGCAAGATGGTGCTTATTATCTACCTTTGAGCGGTAAAGATAGAGCTGGAACTCCCCATAGTCCGTCGGTAACGAAACAGTCTCACATCGCTCGATGAGCTTTTCACTTTTTCGGCGGAAAGCAATAAGATCCCGAATGGTACAGAGCTTAAGTTCATGCTTTTTGCAAAATTGAAGCAAGTCTGGCAAACGTGCCAAGCTGCCATCCTCATTGAGGATCTCACAGAGAACCCCTGAAGGATCAAGACCTGCTAATCGAGCAAGATCTATTGCTGCCTCTGTGTGGCCAGCACGCTGGAGAACACCTCCCTCCTTTGCTTGTAGGGGGAAGATGTGTCCTGGTTGGACAAGGGAATTACATTTCGAGTGAGAACTGGCGAGAATCCGAATGGTTTTTGCACGATCTTGGACGCTAATACCCGTCGTAATCCCGTGACTCGCATCGACAGAAACTGTAAAATCGGTCTGGTGAGCTTCGTGGTTGTTTTCTACCATGCGGGGGAGCTTAAGCTGTCGTGCCCGGCTAGGTAGTATGGGGACACATATGAGCCCGCGGCCGAACTGTGTCATGAAGTTCACTGCAGTGGGGGATACTTTCTCTGCTGCCATAATCAAATCCCCCTCGTTCTCACGATCTGCATCGTCCGTCACTACTACCATGCGGCCTTTGCGGATATCGTCAATAACTGTAGGAATAGAGCTGCACCTTCCCCCAACTACCATTTTGGAGGGAGCATGCGGTTTGCTTGCTGACATGGAGATGGAATTGGAGCTTAAAGCCATCTGAATAGGCCGACCCATCACAAAATTGGTGATGTGACATTAACGGCTGGGATTTTCTTACTCCACTGCTGAGGTGAATTAAATCCTGAGCGATACGCAGGGTTTCAGTTTTAATAGGATCTTCCCTTAGTTTGGAGGGGAAAGTAACCTTTCCGTCCAAAAGATCAGGATTCCTTTTTGTTTCTCGAGACTTTTTATCGTATTGGATTGGCTTGAGCTGAGGGTGGCGTATGTTGTCCAGCGCGACGCTATACCCCTTCATTCTAATTCCAGGTCCGCGCAAAGCCAACTCCCTTTCAAGACGGATCTTCTGAGTTCTGGATTCCTCAATCTCAGCCTTCCTCGTCTCCTCATTAAGGGAAACTGTGTTTTCGCTTAAACGCCTGTGGACACGCACCATTTCTTCGCGGATGTAGACAAACTCGGGATCCAAGGTAACACGGGCGCTGGAGCGCTTACGTAGCTGATCCAAGAAGAGGTTCCCTGGGAAACGTCGGAACGGCACTGGGGGTACTTCATCATAAGGGAGCGCATTTGGCAAAGCCGTTTCTCCAATTTTTGGGTGGTCGAGTAGTGAAGGCAAAACAATGTCGGATTCTACACCTTTGAGTTGTGTAGATCCTCCCTTAATTCGATAGAACTTCTGGATAGTGAGCTTTAGGCTACCAGCATCTGCAGCAGCAAGGCTAAAAAATGGCATAAACCGACCGACATCTAGTATGGTTTGCACTGTTCCTTTGCTGAAGGTGCGAGAGTCACCCACAATGACAGCACGTCCATAATCCTGTAGAGCGGCAGCAAAGATCTCGCTTGCAGAAGCACTCAAGTGGTTTACAAGCACAACGAGCGGGCCTTCATAGACGCGGCCAGCGCCCCTACAATATGACACAGAAACCCTCCCCATGCTATCTTTTACCTGCAGCACAGGTCCCCGAGGGATAAAAAATCCGGTGAGGTTAATAGCCTCCTGCAGCGAACCACCTCCATTCCTCCGTAAGTCTACAATGAGCCCTTGAATGCCCTCTTTCTCAAGTCGTCTAAGTAGCATAGAAACATCTTGCGTCGTGTTTGGGCAGGAGTTAGAAACTCTGGAGTCGATGTCAGCATAGAAAGAAGGCAGCATAATCCATCCAACGCGCGTGATGCTGCCGTTTGGCTGCTTGAGATCAATAACTTCTGCCCTTGCTTGTTGGTCTTTCAATCTAACTTCATCACGCGTAATATCAATTAACTGGCGCTTAGAACTATCTGGTGAATCTCCTGGGATTACGAGAAGCCGGACCAGTGTTCCTTTCTTTCCACGGATACGTTCCACTACCCTTTCTAAGTTTGTGTTGACCATATCCTCAAATGGGGTATTGCCCTGCGCGACTCCAACAATACAATCGTTCACTTTCAGCCGCCCATCTTTGTCTGCCGGACCTCCAGGAATAATGTCTACAACCCGAGTATAGCCGTCAGTGTCTTGCAACACGGCACCAATTCCCACCAAGGAGAGTCTCATCGCAATGGCAAAATTCTCCATCTTTTGTGGACTGAGGTAATCTGAGTGCGGATCGTAACTCTGGGAAATAGCGGAAAGAAACTTAGCTACCACATCAAAACTTTCCTCATGCTTTAAGGTGCGGAGAATATTGTCAAGACGTCGTACTACTATTTCTTCTGCTGTCTTAGGTAGATATAGTCCATGAGACAACCCTTTTGATGGGAAGCAACTATTAACTTGTGGAGATGTGGTAAAGCATCTGTTTCCTGAAGTATTGCAAGTGGGGCGTTTAGTGGTAGAAAGGGAAGGCACCTTGTTACCTCTGTTCTGTTTGAACGATTTGGTAATGGAAGTACCCGCCAGTCGCTCTTGAAGAATTTGAGCTCGGAGCCAGCTTTTCCAAAGGTCGTCGGCTGCGGCCTCATCCTTGGGCCAAGCAGATCCCTCGCGATTGAGGGTAACAGTCTCATTGCTAGAAAAGGAGAGAGACCTTTTAAGAAAGATTTTATTTTTTGCGACACGATTCTCTACACGCCTTTTATAAACAGCATAAATTTCACGGGCTGGAGTTAGGTCTCCCTGCAAGATGGAATTTTTCAATGTGGGAAGGTGCTTTCCATAGAAAGAGTCGATATCTTCTCTCATAAGATAAAGGCGGTTGGGATCTAGGAGGCGTAGGTAGCTTTCTAAAATTTTCTGTGCCTTCGTCGAATCTAATTTTTGGCGTGTATAGTGCCCCTGTTCCAAGATACGGGCCACAGATATTTCCACCTGACCAGGATCTAAAGAAGAACTGGTGCGAACTTTTGGAGTAAGAAGTGTCACCTCAGCCGCTGCTTCGACTGCTTGTCCAAAATGGGTTCCTGCAGGCTTTTTTACTTGACCCTTTAGCGCTATAAAGCCTATCAGGATAGCCGCAATTCCCAGTGTTGTTCCTATGCAGGAGATCCTTAGAACTGTTGAGTGTCGCATCCTTCTTCTATGGAAAGCAGAGCAGCAGAAAAGCCGGCTTCCGCTCAAGGTAAATAAAGCCAACCGGAAAGTATGTTTAAGGTATGCTTCTTTTGGGCCAGCGTCATGACACGTTGTCTCCCTGTTTTGATTTGTCGTGTTAGGCCATAAATCTTTATGATTATCCCATTCAGGAAATTTGCCGGCGGCGCTTTGGAGACCAATGCTTACTGCATAAAGGCCCCAAAGGGTACTATCTTATTTGATGCCCCAGAGGGGGCTGACCGTCACTTTATCTCGGAGCACATCAATCTGCTTCTCCTCACTCACGGCCACTTCGATCACATAATAGATGCTGCCTGTATTCGCCGAAGGCATCACTGCCAGATTGGTATTCATGCGGAGAGTGCGCCTATGCTTTCTCAACCCGGATTTTTCAGGGATTGGGAGTCTGCCGTAGAGATTGAAACGATACAACCCGACTTTCTTGTCAAGGACGCAACTCGAACAAGTTTCCTCGGTCTAGATTTTCAGATCTTCCTTATACCTGGGCATTGCCCTGGCAGCCTCTGCTTCCTAGTTCAACCGGATGGCCCACTTTTTTGTGGTGATGTGTTATTTCGCGGAGGGGTGGGACGTTGGGATCTCCCAGAGGGTAGCCAAAGTGTGCTTCTAGAGGGAATACACCGCCAGCTTGCTACGTTGCCTGAGGGAGTTGTTGTATACCCAGGCCATGGCCCTCCTACTACCATTGGATATGAAAAGAAGCACAATCCATTTTTAAACCCTCTATAAAGAGGGTACAAGAGGGTACACTTTCCGCCACTATGTGCTCTCGATTAGATTAATAGGACATCTGGCGGCATCGGAAAGTACGTGTAGTGCGTCTTTTACTCGCCGTATTTCTTGTTCCGGAAGAAAGAGGGGATAACAGGGTTTATATGTTACGTCACTTTGCAGAAATGTTTCTAGCGCGAAGAATACGCTTTTACCTTGAATGGTTTAAAGGGCTTTCTTCTCAACGTTCCAAGCTCTACGCCGAATGATGCAGGAAATACTTCATGTGAAAAAATGCAGTCCATGCAGCCCAAAGAAGATAATAAGAAACAATTAGAATCCGAAGTTTTTACTAGTCCTCTTGTTCCCAGCGCGAATCGTGTAAAACTAAGCAGTGAGTGCCAAACGGCTGATAGTGGTAATAATGTCTCAAGCCGTCTAGTGGAGCTTCCTGTCTCTTATGGGAACAATGCAATTTTCCTGATTGCACAAGCCCCACACTGTCTTTTCACCTATTGGGATATCGACACTGCCCAGTACCACGGAATTTCCCTCTTCATTCGCTGTATAGCAGAAGAGGGTGGGGTCGAATCCGAAATCAGGGTGAAATTTGGGACGCGTAGCTGGCATATTCCAGTCTTTCGAACCGACGCCATCTATTTTATAGAACTGGGTTGTTACACAGAAAACCAATGGAGCGTTATCATGCGCTCTACTTCTACTCGACTTCCTTCCAACCAACCTTCTTCTTCTAAGAACTTTGACTATGCTACACTGCCTCTCTGCCTGAGTTTTCAACAGCTTTTAATATGTATTCAAAGTGCTATCCTTTCTGGAGAAAGTGCTGTCCAAGCTCTAGCAAGACTCCAGAGGAAGACCCAGTTGTCCCATGTTAGTAAGAACATTAGCTCCGGTCCCCTCTTAGAGGATGAGCGGACAATCTTAGGGGCTATTCTAGGTAGAGATGTTCTTAATTTTCTCTTCTCTTCTTGTCCCGAAGTAAATGCTACGGAACTGCGTTTTAGAACTCAGCAGCGTTTAGAGCAACAACTAGATGTTTTTGGTATGAGAGAAGCACCACCAGGATGGGGAAGCAGGGAAAGCGGCCTGTTTGCAGCCCTAATAGCTCTTCTTGGCGCTAATGCTCCCTCGTGGGACAGCTGCACGTTTACCAATTGGCTGCAGACCTCCCATGGCAAGCGGATTGAGGAGCCAGTTTCCAGTTGGGCAACTCCTCCAACCTCAAGTTGGGACGGTATTTCTACCGAAGAAGGACGAGAGTTTTTTCTCCACGTCAATGCAGAAGTAGTTTTTTATGGAGCTACCCAACCTCACTCATCAGTTATGATCGATTCTAATCCAGTAAAGACGGACCCTGATGGGTCCTTTCTTTTCCGTTTTGTTTTTCCAGATGGGGCTTATGAAATCCCTATCGTAGCTATCTCACCAGACGGTCTTGAAACGCGGTCAGCTGTCCTGCGCTTCCATCGAACAAAGTCCCCTAATGTTGGAGAATCCAACGGAGATCCCCCGTCGTCAGTCAATTCTTCCCCTTTTTAGGGGGGCCATAGAAAGGGGAGATGCAAGAGAGAGTAATTATCAAACCTTAGTGCATCTTCTCGCTTGGTAAAACGCATCAGAAACTTTGTGTTATGAAATACTCCGATCATCTCTCCTTTTTCAGGAGGGGCAAACCTGTCTTTTCATTCTCAGAAACGACATAACCTGCAGGTAGGGCGTCTAGCACCCCTTCACCCACAGCACCAGCAAAGTAATAAAGGGTCACTTCTCGCCCACCTCTCAATTTTTGAACTCTAGAGTGAAGAAAATAAGTCCTACCTGATTTTTTGCTTTGTACAGTATAAGCCATGGAGGGGTTTAGGTTATGGGTTTGATGAAAATCCTTGCGGGGTCTCTTGTCCGTGTCTCATGAAAACGCCTATGTCACTAGGCCGCATGAGTCTCTATGAGAGAGGGGAGAAGAGTATTAAAGAATCCCAGCCAACTGCAAGGTCCTAAAAGCACCATTCTTAGCCATGGTCTTTAGCGCATTGGCCGTCATCCGCCTTACACGGACGAACCTCCCCAGCTGTGGGACCCAAACTCGCCTGCAACGCAGATTGGGAAAAAACTCTCTGTGAGTTACTGCAGTAACATGCATCCCGATGCCTCCTCTCTTCTTGGCGAGACCACGCCGATGAACCCTAGTTCCATGTATAGGCTTGACTCCTGTAACACTACATCTCCTAGCCATAATCCTTGATCAAAGATAATTCGATATTGCCTCGATTATTATCAAGGTCAACAGTTTTCTCCGAGAAACACTTTATCCATATCCTGCGTGAATTAGGGCTTCTTGTTGAAGCTCCAGAATTTTCTGGATGCCACGCCTGCCCATCTTCAAGAGGAGATCCAGCTGCACTGTGCCAAGAACAGATTTCTCCCCAGAAGCTTGCAGATCTACGATATCAAAGGTATCCGTCATGACCAGATTAAGATCTACTTCAGCCCTCTTATCCTCTTCATAGTCCAAATCTAATAAGGCTTTCCCATCTACAATACCTAGACTAACAGCGGCTACCTTGCAGGATGTAGGAGAAGTGTCTGGTGACTCTTCGCGAAATAGCCTTCGAATAGCGATATAAACTGCTACCCAGCTACCAGTAATTGCCGCGGCACGGGTACCGCCATCAGCCTGGAGTACATCACAATCGACCCAGAGAGTTCGCGACCCAAGAATCTCCCTGTTAACAGCAGCCCGTAGAGCACGCCCAATGAGCCTTTGGATTTCAACTCCTCGTCCATCTTGCCTGCCACGGATAGAGTCACGCGGCTTACGCATGGTTGTTGAATAGGGAAGCATGGAGTATTCGGCAGTGATCCATCCACCGACGATACCCTGTTCTTTTATCCACTTTGGTACCCCATGCTCTACAGTGGTTGCACAAATCACCTGCGTATTACCGAAGGAGACTAGCACTGAGCTAACTGCATAGGGAGCAACATCAATCTGAAACTTAATTTCCCGTAGGGAACCAGCTGATCTTTTTCTGGTCATAAAGGAAGTCTGCACTACAGATTGGACGTGACAAGTACCATTTCTCTTGTTGCTACAGGCAGCCTTCCTTAGCTTGGGGCACATATCTTTTTTCTCATAGTTCCCTCAAAATATACGGGCCGTGGCTCAGATTGGTAGAGCACTGCGTTCGGGACGCAGGGGTCGCGGGTTCAAGTCCCGCCGGCCCGAGAGGAACAAAGGGAAAAGATAATGTGGGGGTAGCAGCGCCTTTTTTCGCCTCCCCCTCTTGCTTCTCAGCAAAACAAAACTACCATGAAAAGGGGGGTAGCACGCACCCGCTAACAAATGTTAGTATAGGAAGATCTCGAACCCTACTCCCTCCCCACGCAGGGAAGGCTGGCCCCTACAGCAAGGGGGGCCTTTCGGCTATCAGAAATCTGGCTTTGTTTTTGGGAGTCCAGTTACCTTCTGGTTAGGCAGAAATTGGCCGCGCTTTTTTAAGAGATCCACGCGCTCAAATCGCTTGAGAACACTGCGTTTTGCCTTAATGGTGTTTTTGCTTTTCAGGCTGGGATGTTGACTCATAGTTTTGACCCTAAGACTCTTCTATAACTTTCCATTTCTCCTGCCGCAATCAACAAAGTGCCGCTTGTTGTAAAAAGTTGTGACGGGGATCTGTGCCCTATCAAGGATAGTAATATCGCCTCGGGTGGACAAAGCATGTTGGCACAATGACACAGTCCCTACCACGGAGGTTATTAGAATCAGAGTGTGTTGGGCCTTTTGACCAGACAAGACACCATAGGCATGCTTCTCCCTCAGAGCTATAGGAGCGCCGAATCCAGGAACGCGGATTTATCCATCGCGGATGTGGCCACAAGGAGCCGGTGTTATTCTGAATTCTTGCGTTGCGCTGTTTCTAGAAAATCTGGATTGTGAGTAGTAGACAACGTCCGACTCCTCGGCATCTGCTAGTGCTGTACCGACTCTGGATCGCCAAGCTAAAAGTCATCTTGGCCCCGTAGGGGCTGAGTATGCGCATTCCGCCCATTTTTCGGCTGAGCAAATGCCCTTATTGGTTAAGTCCCATACCCCCTTTGTCCGACGTAGTACGTATGGAACGAACACCGCTGGCATAGTCTCATAGCTCCCGATTAACTCCATATCACCCCGCTAAGAAGAGGAGGGTACGAACCCTCTTCAAGTAGCCCCTCCCAACGCCAAGACATGCGAGGCCTCAAATACACAATCACCCCGAGAGCCGCGATATCTGGACGTAAGCTCTTCGTACAGTTTTATTGCTTTTTGAAGATAACCCAACAGGCAGACAGTAGGACCTCTAGCTAACAGACGCAGCTTCTTAGCTACACTAATCCTAGTTTCATGCGGCCAGCTTCACTAATCATCCCCTGATTCCAGGGAGGATCCCAAACCAATTCTACTTCGGCGTCTTCCACCCCGTTAATGGCAAGAATCTTGGTTTTGGCATCTGCAGCAATGGCAGGACCCATACCACAACCTGGAGCAGTCAGCGTCATCTTAACAAGAACTTGAATCTTCTCCGCCCCCTTGGAAATAACTTGGCAGTCGTAGACCAAACCAAGGTCTACAATGTTAACGGGAATCTCGGGGTCAAAGACTGTCCTCAGCTGATTCCAGACTGCCTCTTCAGTAGGACCACCTTCTACCATCTCTGTCTCTAAATTTGCTTTCTCCCAGCCGAGAGCATCAGCGTCCCTTTCCTCAATACGAACAAGTCCCGCATTGGTAGCTACGGTAAAGGTTCCTCCTAACATTTGAGTAATAATGACAGAGGTACCCTGTGGAAGAACCAACGGATTGCCGCTCGGGATTTGAATGGCGTCACAGTCGCGTAAAAGCTGGGTTTCTTGAGAACTGTTCATAAACTAGCATGGGAGTGGGCGCCCTTCTAAGACCTAAAAGCCACCACTGATCGGTGGCAATAGTGGCAAGTCGGCGGCCCAGAGTAAATGAAAAGATGAGGTAAGGCCTTCGTTGAAGGCAGTCCAAGCCAGCGTTAGAGAACTACATGACTGTGGAATCCACCAGGGATTCTTCATATTTTTGTGTAGCTTCGATTAAATCATACACATTCCAAGGTAATGGATAGGAACGATGAACCGACAGAGAATAGAGAGTGCTCGCACTCTGTTCTCCCTTCTGAGCGAAACTTTCTGGAGGGCTTATTCCACCAGTCCTTCTAAACGGTGCCTCTTACCATTGCAAATAGGAGCCTGTATTTGCCTATAAAGTTCGAACGTTCATTATTTTTGATAGCTGGTACTGGAAAGGGATCAATGTTAGACGGGCGTCCGATCCTACATCGCGTTACAAAGTTTGAGCGCTTCTTGGAAGGCACCTATATCCTTGTGTCACTTAAGTATTAGGGACTTTCGAGTTCTTTCTTACCACCCTCTATTTCTGCTCCTTCTTGGTATTGCCTTGCACTTGCTTTGTGCTTTTCAAGGCTCGGAGTGCCAAGTATCAACTGGTCGGTCTAGCAGTTTCCAGCTAATGGCGGAATGATAGCCGGTAGAAGAAGTGCAGGTGAACGAGTTTATCTGCGTTAGAACCCAGCATTATAGCCTTCTCTTTTTTCGACGAAAAAAATTAAGCGTTAGTGTGGACAGCTCCTAGTATTCTGGCTAGGAAGGTAATCGGATTTTGTAAATGAGCGGTTCAGAATGATTAGATTGATTCTCACATATCAAACTCCATCTCCCCATGCAGAGAGAGTCCTGAGTCAAGTAGGCACCCATCAGGGAAAAGAGTAAAAGATTTTAAAGGACTCCCTACTCCTGCAGTTGCCAGTTTAGTCACTTCGCTGACGTTATTTATTCTTCGGTTAGGAAAAGGTGAGGAAAAGTCGATCGGACACTGCGGTAACTTGTTTACCCACTCTAACAGTCACAGTCTCTTTCTTTCGCTTGTGATGCCTAAAGCGTCCGAGTTACAAATAAAGTCTGTCAGTCGGAGGACATAACACTCCGCTTCCTAGCTTCTTTTCACCGTCATTACTTTGGTTTTAGTGTGACAAACTATCCATAGACGGACGCTCGCGTTACTCTTTCCCCTCGCGCAGATTTGCATGTTCCCCCTTATATCCAAGTCTTTCTGGTGTCGCGACAAAAGGATCAGGGAAAGGAAGAAGGGCCTACTAGCGCCATACGAGTTTGGCATCGCCTAGCATCACGTTATAGCAGAATCCGTTATTACTAAAAGGTCGCACCGAGGGTGGAGTTGCCCACCTATTGCTAAGAAGAAAGGAAAAGGAATAAAAGTCCCCTAAGTGGGATCTGGAAGGTAGTGGACAGGGTTAATTTCCTTACTATAATCTACCTCTGGAAAGCCAAATCCGAATAAGTGATAGAATTCCTTCTGATATCCCTTAAAGTCAGAGAGTTTGTCTATTGTGTCTGTAGTAATCGCCCTCCAAATCTTGGTAACTTCGGTCTGTATGTCCTCCCGCATTTCCAAGTCATCGAGACGGATACGACCTTCTGTATCCAGTCTTGGACCCCTCGGAGAGCAAAGATGATCCCTAAATAGGCGATACATTTGCTCAATGCACCCCTCGTGTATCCCCCTTTCTTTCATAACTTTAAAGAGGATAGATATATAAAGTGGAACAGCAGGAATCGCGGAACTTGCCTGGGTTACTACTGCTTTGTTGATTGAAATAAAAGCAGTTCTATCACCAAACTGCTTGTTTAGCTCTCTAGCCGTCCGTTCCAGGTCTATTTTAGCACGTCCGATAGTGCCCTGTGCATAGATTGCCCGAGTGAGTCCTGGACCCAAGTAGGAATAGGCAACTGTTCTAAACCCCTCCGATAATGCGCCAGCATCTGCCATAGAACTAATCCATATCTTCCAATCCTCCCCACCCATCACCTTAATTGTATGGAAAACTTCCTCCCATGTAGCAGCCTCGAGAGTTACTGACTCGATTTCTTTCTTATCCGTACAGATGCTTTTGGTGACAAGGGAAGATCCTATCGGTTTCAGGGTGGATTTGTAGATTTTTCCCCTTGCTGGATCCAGACGACGAGGAGAAGCTACGCTATACACAATAAGGTCTATTTGGCCTAAATCTCTCCGAATAATTGAAGTCACTCTTTTCTTCATCTCTTCAGAAAAGGCATCGCCATTAAAACTTTTCGCGTAAAGTCCCTCCTTGATTGCAGCTGCTTCAAAAGCAGCGGAGTTGTACCAACCTGCTGAAGCAAGTTTTTTTTTAGTACCTTCCCTCTCAAAGAAGACACCTACTGTCGATGCACGGCCACCAAACGCTGCCACAATCCGTGAAGCAAGTCCATAGCCAGACGAGGCACCTATCACGAGTACGCGCTGGGGAGCACTAGGCAGTAAGGGCTTAGACATTACATAGCGCATCTGTTGCCGGACATGGGCAACACATCCGTCAGGGTGAGCTGTCGTACAAACAAAACTACGGATTCTCGGCTTGATGAACATACCAGTCCACATCCTCTCGCCCAGTATTGATTGCTCTACCCTCTGAGGCAAGTCTTTGAAATGACTTGCCTAGCTATTTTCCTGTTCTTTACACGAGTTAAAGAGACTCTCGTTAGTATAGCCGTGGCTTTTATCAAGGATAGTTTCTACCTTGCGGCGAGCTTCCCTTGGTCTCCAAATCTCCCACTGTCTACAGCTGACAGGACTAGGCCCCGCGTTTATACAGGGAAAGATAACTTTTCTTCTATGTTAAAAATACCTATTTCTTGCTCGCATGCCTCCTATGACGTCCTTGTCGGTGGCGGGCTACTCACCCACAGTGGAGATCTCGTCGCCAAGATACTGGCCCCTAGTAGGTGTGCAGTCGTAACTGATTCTAATGTAGCAAGACATTACTTGCAGCCAGTACTTGCCTCCCTAAAAAATGTAGGATTTAAACCCATAACACTGGTGGTTCCCTCTGGAGAGCGATCTAAATCTTTCCGCCAGGTATACAACCTGTGTCATAGTATGGTCGTAGCTGGCTTAGACCGAAAATCTGTTTTGTTTTCCCTTGGAGGCGGTGTTATCGGGGATCTGTCGGGGTTCGCTGCGGCAATTTTTCAGCGCGGGATTCCGCTCGTGCAACTCCCGACGACTGTCACTGCCCAAGTGGATAGTTCGGTTGGTGGAAAAACTGGCGTTAATGTTGCGGCGGGAAAAAATTTGATTGGAGCCTTTCATCAGCCCCAATTGGTCATTGCGGATCCCCTTACACTAAACACATTGCCAAATCGGGAATATTGGGAGGGGTTTGCAGAAATAGTAAAACACGCCATCATCCAGGATATGGCGATGCTAAAAACCTTGTCCCCCGAGCGGCCAAAAGATCTGAGTGCTCTTATTGCCAGGAACATAACTGTCAAATCCGCTCTCATTGCCTCTGACGAAGGGGATAAAAGTGGACTACGTGCGCTTCTAAACTTCGGGCACACCATTGGACATGGAATTGAGACTGCTGCTGGTTATGGTTCACTCTTCCATGGAGAGGCCATTAGTCTTGGTATCATAGCTGCGCTTTGGCTTTCGAAACGTTTCTCAGGGCTCCTGCAATCTGATTTGGAATATATTGCGAGAATCCTACAGCGCCTTTCTCTTCCTATCGTACTCCCTGACAGGATTCTTACTGACTCCGTCCTAACCACTATGAGAAAGGACAAGAAGTTCGAGCAAGGGAAGCCACGCTTTGTGCTCACTCACCGCCTAGGGAGTGCCTATCTGAGCGACGAGGTTGACCTACAGGACGCCCGTTCTGCAATTGAATTCCTCAGAAAGCTCCAGCCGAACTAGCCGGTAACTTTTTAGCAAGCAGGCCAATTTTATTGGCAAACGAGCGACGGTGTCCTCTCGCTTAGGTTACGAGATTACGATTGGATATTAAGTCGCAGTATTGGGACACCTCAAGACGGTTGCAGTTGTCTCCTTAGGCTCGGTCATTTTTAGCTCGTAGTTAAGCTCAATATTGACCACTACAATCTACTATGATGTTGTAATGTGTTTAGTTTTAATGCTACTGCTACTGGTAGCGGTATTTAGTGTAACTGAGCAGGGGTGGGCGTGTGTGTTTTACCCTCTGGACGGAGGGCCTTTGGGTTTCTGGCACCTTTTGTACTTCTGTTTCTGTTGAAGTTGGGCTGGAAGGAGGTGTCTTGGCTAAGCAGGTGCGGCGTCTAGGTTTTCAGTTGACAGAAGAGGCGAAAAGCGTTCTTTGGTAGGTTTTGGATCCCCCCCCTGGGTGCTCAGACCGTTTCTGACCTCACAAGCACGGGAGTAGAATCTTCACTAATCCTGATAGAGTCTTCGCAAGAGCGTACGCATCAGGTCAAGGTACACCTTCTTACCAAGAAAGCGAAAAGCAGATTTGTTAATTACTTCATGGCCGGCCACAGTAAATGGTCGAAAGTTAAGCGTTTGAAGGGGACCCTAGACGCGAAACGCGGCAAGCTCTTCTCTAAACTTTCAAAGGAAATCATGATTGCTGCCAGATTGGGCGGGGGAAACTTCCTATTGAATCCCCGACTCAGAGCTGCAGTTCAATCTGCACGATCTAAAAGTATGCCAAACGAAAACATTGTACGGGCCATCAAAAGGGGAGAACGAGCAGCATCCGCTACTGTTAGCAGTGTAGAACAAGTACTCTATGAGGGTTACGGTGCAGGAGGTGTTGCTCTCATTGTGGAGGCAGCCACTGATAATAGAAACCGAACTGCCGCTGTTTTACGCTCCTTGTTTTCCAAAAAACAAGGGGTTTTAGGTGGTCCTGGCAGCGTGTCTCATCTTTTCCTCCGAAAGGGACAAATCTTCGTCTCAAAAAGTGCTCTGCAAGAAGAGCGGCTTTTGGAAGCAGCGCTGCAGGCTGGGGCTGAAGACCTTGTCTATTACGACGAATCTTTTGCTGTCCTTACATCTCCTAACCAGTTCCACCTAGTTGCGGAATCCTTGAGGAATTTCCAAGTCCCGATTGAATCTCAGCAGCTAACCTTCCTTCCACAAAGAATCGTGCATATTAGTGATCTGCAAACAGCTTCTTACATTCTCCAGCTTTGCGATGTATTGGAAAACCATGATGATGTTCTGCACGTCCACTCTAATTTTGATATCTCAGAAGAGTTGCTCGCAAAAATCCACCCAAATTGATCCAAACATCTGCGTGATATGATTGAAGAAAAAGAAACCGCTGATACAAAGCCTAGGCGCAAACGTGCGGCGCATTTGCGCCATCCAAAGAAAAACGCTCCCACTCGGGCCTTCCCTACTTCTACCATGGGCCCTCTCCCGCAGTCTTCTGCTCTAACTGCTTCCCCAGGAAACACACTCACTCTTACAGATAAGGAAGGTACAACCCCTTCTACTGCAGAGTCCCCGACGCAGTATCATGCTGAAGAATATTCAGGTTCTTCCTCCGTACATGTTCCTTCTTACGCAGAGGGAATTATAGAAGTATCAGGTAAGGGGTTCGGCTTTCTGAGGGAAGCGAGGCGGAATTTTGCACAATCCCAGAATGATGTCTTTGTTACTCCAGAGGTTGTGCGTAAACACGGTCTCCGAGACGGGATGAAAATTAAGGGCGAGACTCGCCGAGGTAGCCGTGGCCTCCAGCTTTTCAGACTTATCGGAATTGAGGGAGAGGTACCAGGTATTGTTCGAAACTTTCCCATCTTTGAAGAGCTAACAACAGTTAATCCAAAAGCCAGAATAAGACTTGAGACAATCCCAGAGCGTTTTACAACCCGCATCATGGACCTTATAGCGCCCATTGGGCGCGGACAGCGAGGTTTAATTGTGGCCCCCCCACGTACTGGAAAAACTACACTTCTTCAGCATATCGCAGAAGCAGTGGTAAAAAATTACCCGGAAATGGGGTTAATTATTCTCCTTGTGGACGAGCGCCCCGAGGAGGTGACAGAAATCCGTAGGACAGTCCCTCAGGCTGCACTCATGGCTAGTTCCAACGACAGTGACATTAAAAGCCACACCCGTGTTGCCCAGTTAGCCATCGAACGAGCCAAACGCCTTGTAGAGATGGGAAAGCATGTTTTTGTCCTTATGGATTCCCTGACCCGTATCGGGAGAGCGTTTAATAACGTACAAAGTGGAGGGGGGCGTACCATGTCTGGCGGAGTCGATTCTAGAGCACTGGAAATTCCCCGTAAACTTTTTGCAGCTGCCCGCAACACTGAGGAGGCTGGATCTCTCACCATCATGGCTACGGCTCTCATTGACACGGGCAGTCGCATGGACGAACTGATCTTCCAAGAATTCAAAGGAACTGGAAATATGGAACTCGTTTTAGACCGTAAAATCAGTGATCAGCGCATCTATCCAGCAGTAGACATTTTCCTCTCTGGCACTCGCCGCGAAGAGCTGCTTCTTCCGGAGCAAGACCTCCACAAGGTAAACATTATCCGCCGTGGTTTAGCTGGACACAAGCCAATTGAGGCCATTGAGAGGCTGCTATTTTTTGTCCAAAAATACTCTTCCAATGCAGAAATGTTGCATAATATTCCAGGATAGGAGTCGTCAGAGTTTGTTATGAGTGAAGAACTCTCCTGCGCTTACCTCCACAGGCTGTGATGAGTAACATAAGCTGCTTCCCTTCAGCAAGTAGGGCCATTCGTGTTTCCACTTTACTCGGAGAGATGCTATTGGCTGCAGACGACCGTGCATTGGTTTACGCCTCTTTTCTCGATACATTTCCCCATGGTTTACCTCCCATCTCAAACCTAGGGGAACACTCAAGCAGCTTCTTCCAAGAGGTTTCTTACCAAATTGACAATTATCTCCACGGTAGGCAAAGGAGATTTACGATTCCTGTCCGTCCCCAGGGGTCCTACTTCAGCTGCAAGGTATGGAGCGCACTGATGAAAGTTCCATGTGGTTCGTGGACAACTTACGGAGAAATAGCCAGTGACTTGGGTCACCCGAAAGCTGTTCGCGCTGTTGGTGCAGCTTGTCGAAGAAATCCAATTGCCATCTTTATTCCTTGTCATCGTGTCCTAGGTAGGACTCGACAACTCGTCGGTTACACCGGTGGCCTACATCGCAAGGCACTGCTCCTGCGTCTCGAGGGGATCTTTTATCTCTAATTGGGAGTGGGGTGGACAATTAAAATTTCTTCTGAATTCAAAGATTAATTTTTGTAAAAACTTAACTTCTGCCCATCTCAAACCAGTTAAGCAAGAAGACCGAGGACTCTAGTTCCCAACGGTGCCATTCTCATTTTTGGTAAAGTACCCAGGAAAAGCGTGCGCTTCCTCCAGAAGGACGCTTGCTCGTACCTAGGCGTGTTGGGTCGCAGCCGGCCTAGGTTTTGCTTAAAAATCTGCTGGATTTCAAGTTGGTATGGATTACGTGTCGGCCATTTTGGGAAAATGTTTAACATGGAGCAACTCATCCGAGCTAGTGGGTGTTCTAGGGTTTCAGACTTGTGATTGACATAGAAGTTCTCCAAGCCATTATTCCAAAGCCCCTTCCCTTAGAGGATTCTGGCCTCAGGGAGAGGGAAGCAAGGAGAGCAAGATAGAATACGTTGCGCCGTGGCCACGTGGTGTAGCCGTTGAGGTTTCCTTAACGCCACAAAGATTGAATGCAGTCAGCAGCACAGGGTATAGCATCAGGCATTTCGATAACGCGAGAATGCCAACCCCTGCAAGCCCACATGCCACTCCGAAAAATGTGGGCTGGCTTAAGCAGCAGGCTCTTCAGGGCTCTCAACAAGCACAAAAAAAGCACATGCAATGCTTAGCCGCCGTCTTTTCTGTTTCCATATCGACAAGACTATGAAACAGTGGGAAGCAACCGTCCAAACTATCCTTGTTAGCAGGGTATCTCGCCTTAACAAATCTCGTTTCATATGCTTGGCGATCCCTTTAAACTGAGGTAGCAAGAGAAACTGGCTGATGGACTTTCCATCAGAATGGTTTAATTATGTCGACTGTAGGAAGCCATATAGACTATACTGCGTAGCTTTGCGGGGGATCTTATGGGTCTGATCCTCACGTTGGTTGTCCCACTTATCGGTTCATGCCATCACAGCCTTGCACTCTAATCATCTTCGGGGCCACTGGTGATCTCACACACCGCAAACTTATTCCAGCACTCTATAACCTCTGGATAGATGGCAATTTATCCTCGGCTCTAACTATACTAGGGTTTGCAAGGAGAGAAAAAACCAACGAACAGTTCCGTTCCGAGCTGAAAGAAACGGCAGAGGAATTTTCCCGCCAGAAGATTGATGGAACACGTTGGGAACACTTCGCCTCCTCGATTTACTATTGCAGGGGAGCATTTGGGGCAACAGAGCAATATACTTCTCTTGCCAAGACTCTAGATGCACTGGATACACAACGAGGGACATGTGGCAACCGTCTCTTTTATCTGGCAGCAGCTCCTGAGCAATTTGAAACAATCCTGGAGAATCTTAGGCAGAGCGAATTGAGTACAACTCGTGCAAATAGCTGGACACGTATCGTTATAGAGAAGCCGTTTGGAACGGACCTTTTGAGTGCTCAGCGCTTAAACTCGCTAGTTGAGGGAGTTTGTCCAGAGCATAGTACTTATCGCATTGATCATTATCTTGGAAAGGAAACTGCTCAGAATATTATGGTCCTACGCTTTGCAAATGCCTTGTTTGAAGCAGTATGGAACGCTCGCTATATTCACCATGTGCAAATTACAGCAAGTGAAACTATTGGTGTGGAAGGCCGCGCAGGTTACTATGAGCAGGCAGGCGCTCTGCGAGACATAGTACAAAATCATCTGCTACAGCTTCTCTGTCTCATCGCAATGGAACCGCCAATTGATCTGGGAGCTGATAGTATTCGTGATGAAAAAGTCAAAGTATTACGCTCCCTACGTCCTATCGTAGGGAATGAGGTACCTCTCTACGTGGTGCGAGCCCAATATATGGCCGGTACTATTAATGGTCGGGAGGTACTTGCCTACCGTGAAGAACGTGGTGTGCATCCGCAGTCTTTTACAGAAACCTTTGTGGCTCTCCACGTAAATATTGACAATTGGCGCTGGGCTGGAGTCCCATTCTTTATCCGAGTTGGTAAGCGTCTTCCCAAACGGAGAACGGAAATTGCCGTCCATTTTAAGAGTGTCCCACATATCCTCTTTAAGAAGGCTATCCAAGAGGTAGAAGAGAATGTCTTAGCCATTTGTATTCAACCTGACGAAGGTGTATTCCTTCAGGTGAGTGCCAAACTTCCAGGTTCTACTGTACGTATCCAACCGGTTAAGATGAATTTTCATTATGGTACCTCCTTTGGAAGGGCTACCCCAGAAGCCTATGAACGACTTCTGTTGGATGCTATAAACGGCGATGCATCACTCTTTGCCCGCCGCGATGAAGTAGAAGAAGCCTGGAGATTTGTGGATGGCATCCGCTCCCATTGGAATACCTCCTCCACGAAGGACGTCGCCTTTTATCCAGCGGGAAGCTGGGGTTCTTCGGAGGCAGATCGTCTCACTGAGGTATGCGGTGCAAAATGGAGGCGTTTGTAACGCCGACAAAATACTGCTTGATTGAGCTGTCTTACAGCAGTAAGTGGTTAGTCACCAAACAGTGCAATCCGTGACCCTTTCCCCGTTTAAGAAAAAGTAACCGGAGGGGGGTACCTGTAAAGGGTGCTCGTGCGTTTGCTCAACATAACTTTTCATATATGGCCGAACAGGCAGAATTACAGGAATTAATAGCTAGGTCCGTCAAAAATTATAGAGAGGGAAGTATTATCAAAGGATTCATACTAGAGGTTCGTCCAAGGGAGTTTTTGGTGGATATTGGATACAAGTCGGAGGGTATCATCCCCGCCGCAGAGTTTGATAACCCAACGGAGGTGGAAGTTGGAGACGAGGTCGAGGTCTTGCTTGAGCGGCTAGAGAATGAGGAGGGAATGTGCATCCTCTCTAAAGAAAAGGCCGCCCAGCGCCAGAATTGGGAAAAAATCGTCTCCGTCTTCCAAAGGGAAGGCCTCGTCCAGGGAAAAGTTAAGGGAATCGTCAAGGGGGGCCTTGTGGTAAACGTAGGTGTAGAAGCCTTCTTACCTGCCTCACAGATTGACATTACTCCTCCTCGGGATCTGCAGCAATTTATCGGCAACGTCTACAACTTTAAGATCGTAAAAATCAATGAAGACCGTAAGAACGTGGTTCTAAGCCGTCGCGAAATCATTGAGAAGGAACGCTCCGAAAAGCGCTCCAGATTTCTAAGTTCGGTCCAGATTGGGGATATAGTCCATGGTGTCATCAAGAACATCACCGATTTTGGTGCGTTTATCGATTTGGATGGCATTGATGGCCTCCTCCACGTTACCGATATCTCCTGGGTCCGAGTGGACCATCCTAGTGCCATGCTCAGGGTAGGACAGTCTGTGAGGGTAGTTGTCCTGGACGTCAACAAGGAAAAAGAGCGTGTCTCCCTCGGCCTCAAGCAGACACAAGATAACCCTTGGGAGAGGATTGAGGAGCGCTTCCCCACTGGACAGGTCGTTAGTGGCACTGTCACTAACTTGATGCCCTACGGGGCCTTCGTGCAAGTTGAGGAAGGGGTAGAAGGGTTAATCCACGTTTCTGAACTATCTTGGACCGAGCGTATTGCGCGGCCTTCAGACGTTCTCAATCTGGGACAGCAAGTTCAAGCAGTTGTATTAGGTGTAAACAAAGAGGAGCAGAAGATTTCCTTGGGGATACGCCAGTTGACACCCAATCCATGGGATGAGATTGAGCAGCGTTATATCATTGGTAAGAAAGTATCTGGAAAGGTTCGCAATATGACTGCCTATGGGGCTTTTGTTGAATTGGAAGATGGAATTGATGGTATGGTGCACATTTCAGACTTAAGTTGGACGCGAAAAATCAACCATCCCAGTGAGATCTTGCAGAAAGGACAGAAAATGGAGGCTATTGTCATTGATATTGACAAGTCGAACCAGCGTATCAGCCTTGGCTATAAACACCTCGAGGAGGATCCGTGGAAAGAAATGGATAAGCGCTTTCATCTTGGTGACCTTGTCCACGGAACTGTCACTAAAATCGCTAGTTTTGGCGCCTTTG
The DNA here is from genome assembly GCF_001318295.1 of Candidatus Xiphinematobacter sp. Idaho Grape. Classification (NCBI taxonomy): domain Bacteria; kingdom Pseudomonadati; phylum Verrucomicrobiota; class Spartobacteria; genus Candidatus Xiphinematobacter; species Candidatus Xiphinematobacter sp. Idaho Grape. The sequence continues at coordinate 735,528 of NZ_CP012665.1, read as the reverse complement.
TAGAACTAGAGGGTGGTATTGATGGACTAGTTCACATCTCCCAAATTAGCGAGAGTCATGTGGAAAAGGTAAAGGAGTTCCTTAAGATTGGGGACAAAGTGGAGGCTCGCGTCATCAAGGTGGATAGAAGTGAACGACGCATTGGCCTTTCAATTAAGGCAGCCAGTTACAGTAAGGAAGACTTACGGCGCGAAGGCGAAGCTTTCGGCGGCCTACGCCCTGGTGAAGACATGGTGGGCTTAGCCCAAGCTTTTCAGGCGGCGGAAGAAGAGTATCGTCCCAGTGATTCCAAGAAGAAAAATAGCTAACATGAAACAGAAATTACAAATAACTGCATATCTAAAACCATCCTGTGGGTGGAGCAATGGAGTGCGTGCTGTTCTTGAGAAGTACGCACTTCCCTATGAAGAGAAAGACATAACCATTAGCCCTCAGTTCCGCTTGGAAATGGAACAGAGAAGCAAACAGTCCCTCTCCCCTTGTGTGGTAGTAAATGGTCATATGCTAGCAGATATTAGCGGAGAAGAGCTGGAGCATTATTTGCTCTCCAGCAAACTAGTAGAGGACGCCCCACATCACACAACAAGCGTCCCCCTAAACTCCCCTTGTTGTGTTGCCGCTGATGGGCAAAAAAAACGGGCATGAATGAAAGAGCCGTGGGGCCCTTTTGGGCTTTTCCCATCATCCACATCTCATCTACAAAGGGATGGAGCCAAGATCCTACTTTCCCTGCAAACGAAGCTCAATGGGTAGTCCGGGGAACCCCAGGTGTTTGCGGATCTGTCCTATTAGGTAAGTCTGATAGGTACCCACTAACAGCCCGGGATCATTTACAAAAAGTAGGAAGCGAGGAGTGGGGAACGGATGACAAGGTTCGGAGTGGACTTGGGTAGAATAGTAAACCTTCAGCCGCCTGTTCCTGCGTACCGGAGGGGGGTGCTTTCGTAAGGCATCCTGTAGTAGGCGGTTGAGCTCTCCGGTCCCTATACGACATGCTGCACATTGGGAAACCTTGCGGATAACAGTAAAGATTTGCTGAACGTGCTCGCGTGTTTTTGCAGAGAGCATGACGACAGGCGCAAAATTTATGAAAAACAAGTCGCGTTTTGTCTCCTTTGCAAGCTCACGCAGAAATTTCTGCTGCCCATCCTGAGGTTTGACTAAGTCCCACTTATTGAGGAGGATGACCACCGCTTTACACGCTTTCTGAATGAGGCCCGCGATCTTTTTGTCCTGGCTCGTTACGCCCGACTGGGCATCTAGCGCTAGCAAGCAAAGATCGGCATGTTCGATAGCCTTCATCGAGCGCACTATACTAAAAGCCTCCACAGAGGCTTTCCCTTTGGAAGGGTGACGTATCCCAGCCGTATCGCAGAACGTGTAGCAGGCTCCACGACAAGTGCAAGTGACATCCACGGTATCCCTGGTGGTACCTGGAACCTCGCTTACGATCATCCTATCTTCTTCAAGAATAGCATTAATTAGAGAAGACTTTCCTACGTTAGGTCGACCCACAACTGTAATACGTGGAGCATCTTTCCAAGCTGTTTGTGCCGCCTGTTTAGTTTTATCAGACAGCAACCGGTCAATAAGCAGTATTAACTCCGTAATTCCCCGTCCATGGATAGCACTCACGCCTATGCAAAACTCGAACCCTAAGCTTGCAAAATCCGCTACCATGCTCTCCTGTCCCTCATGGTCTATTTTATTGACTACTAGTATCAAGGGTCGCCTAGCAGTTGCGTGCAACCACTTGGAGAGTTCCTTATCTAAGGGTACGACTCCTGTTTGAGCATCTGCCATGAAGAGTAGCAATTCTGCATCTTTCATCGCTGCTTCTGCAGCAGAGGTAGTTTCAGAAGAGAAGTCTGAATTCCACTCCATGCTAACTCCTCCAGTATCTGTGATCTTAAATGGGGATTTTCCTAGATAACAAACGGCAACAACACAGTCCCTGGTTGTACCTGGCTGATTGTGAACGACAGAAATCCCTCTCCCCGCCAGACGATTAAATAGCGCTGACTTTCCTACATTAGGACGGCCTACAATAGCTACGGACCCTGCGCTGGAATAGCCGGATGAATGAAACAATGTCAGCCTTGGAGTACGACGAAAATGACCCACCTGCCCTCATTCCTTTCCGTCCAATTCGTCCCACTGTTGGCCATTTTTTCTGTTCCTTCGCTCAAGCCTCTTATACAAACCACGAAGGAAAAGTGTACCACGGTAAACATAATCTACCCCACTAATAAAAGTACAAACCCCCGCGATCCACACGGGATAGCAAAACAACGGAAACTGGAGCATAATCCATCCTACTGCCAACATTTGGAATGCTGTCGATATTTTTCCCAAAGAACTAGGCCGAATGTCAATACCACCCGAGGCATAAAAGAGCAAACTGCAGCCGAGGAAAAGCACTAAATCGTGAGTGACGACTAATAATGCAAACCACAGCGGCAGCACTATGGGCCATTTACTAAAGCTGAGAGCTAAAATTGCTGTAAGCAAAAGCCCCTTATCCGCAATAGGATCCAGAATACTCCCCAGCCGAGTATTCCCCCCGAACCGACGGGCCGCCCAACCGTCTAAGGCGTCAGTAGCACAAGCCAGAAGGAAAATTCCACTTGCCATTAAGCGCCACCACTCCTTGGGATTCCCTTCTACCACACTCATGCCATAATAGGTAGCTAGAAGGGCAAAAACTGGTATGAGAAAAATTCTAACTAAAGTAATCCAATTGGCTAAAGTCACTCCCCGGAAAATGCCCATTTCTTTAAAGGGAAAGATAGGGGAAATTCTTGAATCTGTTGGACTCCAGGTAAGCCTGGATCAGGAAAGCCTGCTCCTAGCATGAGAAACAACGAAAGAGAACCCAATTTCCTGACGACTCACTGAGGGGGGACTTAAATAAGTTTAACTGCTTCTTCCTATGGCCTTTATGATACCAGGGATTACCTCCTCCGCTGAGAAGGTATCGAACCTTGCGTTCGCCTTCTCACTCTTACGAGGACAAAAGTCAGCCGATATTCGCACACTTTATAAATTCTGCCGGTCGGTAGACGATATTGCTGATAGCCCTAATCTGTCAACAAAAGAGAAATCTCGCATGCTGGAGAGTTGGGCCGACGCGTTTATTGCATGCGATTACTCCCCATTTCCCAGCGAACTCTCCGATCTTATTTTTCGTCGAGCATTAAATCCGTCTCTCTTTTTAGAAATTATCCACGGGGTTTCCTCTGATCTACATCCAGTCTCATACCAGACTCTTTACGAGCTCCGTCGATACTGCTGGCGTGTGGCAAGTACAGTGGGACTTATCAGCATCCAGATCTTTGAATGTAAAGACCCACAAAGCTATACCTACGCTGAAATGCTCGGATTAGCACTCCAATTAACACACATCCTGCGCGATCTTGGTAAAGATGCCCAACTTGGTCGGGTTTATATTCCGGAGGAAGACCTTCAACATTTTCAGATTACTCGTCAGGCTCTTCTTCGCCGAGAGCGTGAACCGAGGTTCAGCGAACTTATGAGGTTTGAAAGTCAATGTATCCGCAAGCTTTTTGATGAGGTAAAAATGGTCTTCCCTCAGTCAGATCGCAAGAACCTTCTCCCAGCCGAAACCATGCGTTTTGCCTACGAAACTCTACTTGCCATAATGGAAGTAGATGGATTCCAGTCCCTCACGAAGCATTATACACTAAGCAGAGCTCAAAAAATATGGTGCGCGACAAAAGCTTTCATCTGCAGATAAAAAGTCATAGCCTAACGCATGCCCATCTGAGATGGGGCCCCAGCCACAGTCCCTACCAAAGCCCTTGGTGGACCAAGTACCTCACGTGCAACGATAGCATGCTGCAGTAGCGCCCGATCAAAAATCTGAAAAGACAAAGACCGCTGTCTTACTTGCGAGGTAACCTTCTTCTCAGCAAAAGTGGAGAAATCTATGCGCCCCTCAGATTTTTGGGACAAAAGCCGAGGTGACACTGGGGATAATTTTTCAGACGGAGGAAACGCTTTTTTTGATAGAGGACCCGGTGGCACCATGCTTTCCGGCAGGCCCAATGCCTCCATTAACTTTTTTTGAGATCTTTCCGCAGTAACCTGCGGTGGCTTTGCCCTCTCTTCTCGGACGCTTTCTCCTGGCTGGAACCTCTTTTTAAACAGCACTATAAAGATGAGCAAGGGCGCGACCAGCAGCAAGATTTGCTCTAGCCCAATGGGCAAGAAGAACTTTTCTTTCACACTTTGCTTATTCCTCCGGCCGAGGGCTTTCTGCAATGGTTTCTCGCATGTGAGTGTCTGACTGTAAGTTCTTCATACGCAAGTAGTCAAAAATACCCAAATTGCCCCTTCGAAAAGCCTCTGCCATCGCTTGTGGCACTTGCGCTTCAGCCTCTACTACCTTAGCCTGCATTTCCTGTGTCTTGGCTTTCATCTCTTGCTCGGAGGCAACTGCTGCCGCTCGACGCATTTCCGCCTTCGCTTGGGCAACTACTTTATCTGCTTCTGCCTGTTTTACCTGGAGTTTCGCCCCAACGTTCTCGCCAACATCTACATCGGCAATATCCACCGACAAAATCTCGAACGCGGTGCCGCTATCCAATCCTTTCTCCAGGACCACTTTAGAAATTCGATCGGGATTTTCCAAGACATCCTTGTAGGATGGGGAGGAACCAATAGCCGTAACGATACCTTCACCCACACGCGCAATGATAGTCTCTTCGGTAGCTCCACCCACAAAGCGATCGAGATTGGAACGCACTGTTACCCGCGCACGCACTTTTACGCCAATACCATCACGCGCAACAGCATCAATGGTCACCTTCCCAGTGGAAGGACTGGGACAATCAATCACCTTTGGATTAATGCTGGTGCGTACAGCTTCTAACACAGTTTTGCTAGTCCCCTTTATAGCAAGATCAATGGCACAGGCACGGTTAAAACTCAGGGGAATACTGGCCTTATCTGCAGCAACAAGAGCAAGTACGATATGAGACACGTTACCACCTGCTAGATAGTGAGCCTCTAGCAAATCAGTATCCGCTTCCAAACCAGCCTTGAGGGCCGTGATACGGTTATCCACGATGAGCCCTACTGGCACTCGCCTCAGTCTCATTCCAATAAGCTTGGAAAAAGGAACTGAAGCGTCCGCAATTTTAGCACGTAACCAAACCCCAAAAAAATTTGCGAGAACGAAGGAAAACAACAGTACTAGGACAACTACTGTAACTAGAAAAGTAGAAAAAAAGTAGGAGGGAATGCTCATCACTGTTAAGCCCTGGCTACAAGATCATATTCATATATGATCAGCAAGCTTTACCCGCAATCCGAAGCCTGTACAACCAGCCTTTGTCCGTCCTCAGCGATGACTGTAACGGACACGCCAGGAGCAATGAAGGATCCATCGCTTATAACGTCTCGTCGTTTCTCATTAACGAAAGCAATACCTGTAGGACGCAATGCAGAAAGAGTCACACCACGAGCTCCTATCATACGAGGACCGCCTGTCAAGGAAGATGAAAGGGATTCTCGGTTGGAAATACACTTCCCAATTGAGGAATATGCAAGGACTCTCAACCAGAGAAGAAATCCCATTGAACAAAGCACCCCTATTCCAGCAAAAACCCAGCTTCCTAAGATAGGGCCATATTCTGCGTACCCAAGTACCATTGCTGTAATAAGCGCCATCAATCCTAGTGCCCCCAGCATCATGCTTGGAAAAAATACTTCCGCTGACAAAAGTAAGAAACCAACCAGGGCGAAGATAAAGACTGTATGCATACAAGTTGTACTCAGCACCGACTTACTCTATCGACTCACTCTATCTTAAATGCTCAGGGAGTGCTATCTTCTTAGTGTACTGCAATGGCTCGTTTTCCTGTAATCCACTCTTGGAGAGTCCCTACAGTACGCAGAAAGGTGTCTTTAGTTTTATCTACCATTTGTCTACTAGGGTCCCGTACTTTGTATGCGAGAGTTAAGGCGGTGGACCTCTTATATCCAACCAGACCGGCCCTGTATCCACTCACTCCTCGATCGAGATCGAGAAGACCTACTAAGCTCCGACGCTAGGGGCAGTAGAACAGAACCGTCCTTCGCCGAGACTAGCAAATGGCAAACAACTGTTCCCGTGTAATCAAAAAGCTTGATCTGCCAAACTACTCCCTTACCGCTTATCCTTCTCAGCCTATAACTCGTACAATGAAACCATACCTGTTGTTTTTTCTCTTGAACGCTTGCAATCCTCAATGCTTGGTTAGGATCGATTTTTTAGGGTTCCCGTATCCAGCAGGCGTCGACCGTATCTCTCTTTAATTATTGCTACGGTAGCTACGTCTAGGCCGCATTTCCTTACCAAGGCGAGCTTGCTTTGGAAAGGGATAAATTTTATCCATGAATAAACTTTCAATGAACTGTTACCCTGGATTGCAAGCATAAGATTGCCAAAAGAAGTATTGAATGTCCCCCTTAATAGGGGTAATAGGACGTTCAGATATGTCGTCTCCTCCAACATGGACTACCTTGCGGGGAAATTCCTCCTCGCTAGGTTCCTCTGTTTGGGCACATTCTTCTGTGGGAAGTAAAACCATCGTCGCCCTCACCGGAATTATCCTCCTGTCTTTCCTGTTTGGGCACCTATTGGGGAACTTGACCGTTTACATGGGGCCAAGTTGGACCAACAGTTATGGGAAACATTTGCGAGACTTCTGGCCCGTCCTCTGGACAGTACGGATTATTCTTTTAGTAGCAGGCTTTCTTCACATTTACTTTACTGTAGCTCTATGGAGAGGAGCTGCAAAGGCTACCATAAAAAATGTTTTTCGCACACACATTCAAACGAGGCTTTTTAATCGCACAGTACGGCTGAGCGGGGTCAGCGTCTTTATCTTTGTCTTGTTCCATCTTTGTCATTTCACATGGGGACTTGTACAACCTGCGCATGCGCATTTAAAGACCCCTGATGGTGAACGTGATATATTCAGCATGATTGCTCATGGATTTCGCAATCCTTTTATTTCAGGGCTATATATCCTCGGTCTTTTTCTGCTTGCTTTCCATCTAAGCCATGGTGTTGGAAGTCTTTTCCAAACATTAGGTATTTCCAACCGAAAGTTTCGGCCAGTCTTTTGCGCTGCTGGTTATTTTATCGCATGGATGCTTTTTGTAGGCTACACTTCCATCCCTGTCTCCATTCTATTTTTTGGACTAGGTGCGGACTTTATAAGATGATAAAATGACGCTGGACGCGAAGATTCCCGGAGGGCCCCTTGGAAAGAAGTGGGCTCTATTCAAGGATACTGCAGGGCTTATCAGCCCCGCCAACAAGCGCAAGTTTAAGATACTGGTGGTAGGAAGCGGTCTGGCTGGAGCCTCAGCAGCGGCAACATTGGGGGAACAGGGATATCAGGTAAGGTGTTTTTGCTATCAAGATAGCCCCCGACGTGCTCACAGTATTGCAGCTCAAGGAGGGATTAACGCCGCAAAAAACTATCAAAACGATGGCGACAGTGTTTTTCGTCTTTTTTATGACACCATCAAAGGCGGGGACTTCCGATCACGTGAAGCCAATGTATATCGCCTCGCTGAAGTGAGTACTTTTATTATCGATCAATGTGTTGCACAGGGGGTCCCCTTTGCACGCGAGTATAGTGGACTTCTAGCTAATCGCTCTTTCGGAGGGGCTCAGGTCTCCAGAACCTTTTATGCCCGCGGCCAAACTGGGCAACAGCTTCTGTTAGGTGCTTATCAGGCCCTGCAGCGCCAAGTCGCCTTAGGACAGGTCGAGATGTTGCCACGCACAGAAATGCTCGACCTAATTCTAGTACACGGACACGCTAAGGGTATTGTTGTGCGTAACCTTGTAACCGGTAGGGTGGATAGCCACGCAGCTGATGCAGTGCTCCTTTGCACCGGTGGGTACAGCAATATTTTCTACCTTTCAACAAATGCAAAGGGCTGCAACGTGACTGCCACGTACAGGGCTTACAAGCAAGGCGCCTTATTTGCCAACCCCTGTTATACCCAAATCCATCCTACCTGCATTCCTGCCAGTGGAGATTACCAGTCTAAGCTTACCCTTATGTCTGAATCGTTGCGCAACGATGGTCGAGTCTGGGTACCCAAACGTAAAGAGGACTGTTTCAGGCCCCCCAGGGGTATCTCAGAAGTTGAAAGGGACTACTATCTTGAGCGTAAATATCCAGGCTATGGTAACCTAGCTCCCCGCGACATTGCCTCCCGCAGCGCGAAGGAAGTCTGCGATGAGGAACGTGGAATTGGCCCAGGAGGGCGTGGTGTTTACCTTGACTTCAGTGATGCTCTAAGAAGACTGGGACGCCCTATAATTGAGGAACGCTACGGCAACCTCTTCAAAATCTACAATAATATCACCGGGGAAGACGCTTACGAGTTGCCAATGCGCATCTACCCAGCGGTCCATTATACTATGGGTGGGCTTTGGGTTGACTACAATCTGATGAGTAATATTCCTGGTCTTTATGTTTTGGGGGAAGCCAATTTCTCTGATCATGGCGCTAATCGGCTTGGAGCTAGTGCCCTCATGCAGGGGCTTGCAGACGGCTATTTTATTATTCCTTACACCCTCACAGATTACCTTGTTACCCAATTGGGAGTCCAGCGGCCTTCGTCTGACCATCCTGCCTTTCGTAGCGCAGAGCACAGGGTAGGTACTCGCACTGCGCAACTGCTCTCTATCCGTGGCAACCGTTCAACAGACTCTTTCCACCGTGAATTAGGGTTGCTTTTATGGAACAACTGCGGCATGTCTCGTAGCCGAGAAGGCCTGCAGAGGGCACTCGAGGAGATTCCAAAGATCCGCGAGGAATTCTGGAGGAATGCTAGCATTCCAGGTACTGGAGAGGGGTTGAATCAGTCCTTGGAAAAGGCTGGCCGCATAGCTGATTTTTTGGAGTTTGGTGAGCTTCTTTGCTACGATGCTCTCCACCGAGAGGAATCCTGTGGAGGTCATTTCCGTATAGAGCATCAAACAGATGAGGGAGAAGCCCTTCGCGACGACGAAAACTATGCCTACGTAGCAGCATGGAAGTTTGATGGGGAACACGTTGCTCCTTCTCTCATAAAAGAGCACCTTGTATACGAATCCGTCCAGTTTGCTACACGAAGTTACAAATAGAGCCGTGCACACAGCCATGAATTTCCATCTTAAGGTTTGGCGACAGGCCGGCCCAAGAGAGCTCGGGAGAATGGTAGACTACGAAGCAAGGAATATTCCATCTGAGGCTTCATTTCTAGAAATGCTGGACATTGTCAATGAAGACCTTACCTCCCGGAGGGAGATTCCTATCCAGTTCGATCATGATTGCCGGGAAGGAATTTGTGGGACATGTGGCCTGACAATCAATGGCGTCCCGCATGGCCATGGCTGTACGGGAGGTGAGACTACTTGCCAGCTTTACATGCGGAAATTTTCTAATGGTTCAACTATTTACATCGAACCCTTTCGGGCTACTTCATTTCCTGTTCTCTGTGACCTTTCTGTCGACCGTTCTGCGTTTGACCGTATCATTCAAGCAGGCGGCTTCATTAGCGAACGATCTGGTTCTGCTTCGGACGCAAATGCCCATCCTATTCCAAAAGCCACCGCTGAGTTAGCTATGGATGCTGCAGCATGCATTGGTTGTGGAGCCTGCGTGGCCGCTTGTCCAAATAGTTCCGCTATGCTCTTTGTCGCTGCAAAAGTGACGCACTTGGAACTCCTGCCACAAGGGAGACTGGAAGCTCGGCAGCGTGTTCTCAATATGATACATGCCACGGATGCCGAGGGATTTGGAGGATGTTCCAATTTTTACGAGTGTGAGGCCGTCTGTCCTGCAAGCATTCCAGTAGAATTTATCTCTAGAACGAACCGTCACTATACTATGGCATCTTTGAGGACAGCCATCGGTATTCCTGACTGACAAATTAGCACTTTTATGTAAGGAGGCTACACGCCGGGACGTACTTCGGCTGCCGAAAACGTGGTAAAGGATAGTACCGAAGGTAGGGAAGGTGGGAGGGTATCCGCGTACTTTAACTCAGGTGAGATTCATCCTTTGCTCGAAGATATCTATACGCAATGCCCAGTAATCCTACTAAGATAGCCTACTAAGATAGATATTATATCTTTGTGCTTTCTTAAGTTTTGTATGTTCCCCAGAACGAAGGTTGGTGGTAAGTCAGGCATCCGGCAAAGTGGAAAAGGCGATGCAGTCCAGAGTTCCAATAAGGGTTGTTCATCGTCGGCAAAAGTACGTGGTATAGTAGGGGATAAGTTTTTGTGCACGACCAGGCTTCTTTCCTCGCTTTGGCTTGCTCCTTTTCCTCGGGGACCTGTCTTTACCTTGATCAGTCAAATGCTGGGAGAAGATGGGTGGATGAACATTTTGCTGCCTGTTCTGGACCGATTTCTTGCTGAAGATGTACGTCTCATTGTCCTAGGTGATGTTCGAGATAAAGACGGATCCACACTCAGATTTATTGCTCGTAGACATGTCTCTAAATTCTCCTATCTACAGGAGTATGATGATTCGTGGGCCAATCGTGTCCTTAGAGGATCCCATGCGCTCTTAGCACCTACACCTATAACAGAAGAAGAGCCAGGTAGCATTTTCCTGACACGGGCATTAAGGTACGGAGCCATTCCGGTTGCCTCTGCCAGAAGGAGCCTCTGCAGGCTAGTGCAAGAGTACGATGAGACTAGCAATACAGGATATGGATTTATCTTTTATGATGCCACACCAAACGCGTTTTTGGATTCTGTACGTCAGAGCATTGAGATCTTTCAAAAGAAGAAGCTTTGGGAGAGTATGGTAGCTCGCGCCATACTTACCAGTTGCTCTCAGAAATTTCCGTAAGTGCTGTAGTCATGTGAGTTTACAAAGCCTTTTTATGGGGCATCAGTTTTAGAAACTTCGTGCCGAACCTATCTTTCTTTATTCTGAGCTTTTTCTTGGGGCCTCCCTGACGCATTTTTTCCGTTCTTCCACTGCAGGCAGAATCGACTGGTTCTCTTGTGTGCCCTTCCTGGGGGACTTCTTCTGGTTGCTCTCTTCTCCAACGCAGTCCCTTCTGCTTTCATGCGGAGATTCCTTCATGGAAGGAGACATTTGTCCTACTATATCAGGGCTCGCTTGGCGTGCTAAAAAGGAGGAGGGGTTTTTACTTAATAGCTAGAGGAGTGTCTGCTGCAGTCGATGCTTTAGCTAAAGAGGCCAACCCCCTATACTTCCTGCCACTTTTTTTAACCATCCCACGGGAGACAAGATTCTGAAGCTTTTCGTAAGCTCTCAAGCGCAACATCTCTTCACCGCCACTTGCAGCATTTCTGGCACGCAGTCTCTCGTGGACGATATCAAACAGATGTTTGAATTCAAAGGCACTGTTCCCTTTAAGAAGAGCAGCAACAAGCTCCTCCGTAACAAGGTCTGGAATCCGACGGGAGAAAGCACTTTTTCTTTGCATAAGGGAGTACACCGGAGTCTATCACTCTTTCAAAAAATATCCAGAAGGAATTTGTTAATGCCAAGCGGTTATTCGCAATAACTTACTCTTTCCCCGTCAGGAAAGGACACTCTTAGGGGAGCTATTCATTAGTTTCTGACAGGGAGACTTACCTATCATCCTTATTGCCAACTCTAGGTATCAATGGCATTGTCTGCCTTTGCCCTAACAAGCAAAACATTGCTAACATTACACTTCTTCATGCCCCCTCATCGATCAGAATACATTCTGGCAGGAGATATCGGCGGCACAAAATGCATCATTGCTCTTTTCAGCATAGACCACAATAAAACAGGAAAGCACCTAGTGCTACTAAGAACTCGCCGATATCCAAGCGCCTCCTTTCCACGTCTGAATACAATCTTACGTGGATTTCTTTTTAGAGAGACCTTCCCCATCCAGGCAGCATGCTTTGGAGTGCCCGGGCCTGTCCATAGAGATGAGGTTAAGTTAAGTAATTTGCCCTGGAGCATTCACAGCCAAGAGATTGCAGAGGAGTTTTCCATTCCTTCGGTACATCTTATCAATGACTTAGCTGCAAATGCGCATGGAATCACAGAACTAAAACTCTCCGATTTTCTGACTATTCAGGAAGGAAATCTCGAATTAGGTGCTGGCAACCGTTGTGTTATTTCCCCTGGAACAGGACTGGGTGAAGCTGGCATCTACTGGGATGGAAAACGCCACCAAGTTTGGGCTTGTGAAGGGGGGCATGCAGATTTTTCACCTCGCAGTGATCTGGAAATCGCTCTTTTACGCTATCTCACACGCCAATTTGGACATGTCAGCTATGAGCGCATTATTAGCGGTCAAGGTATCCAGAACATCTTTAATTTTTTGCAAAGTACAGGACGCATGGAGCCCTCACCAAGGGTGGTAGAAGAAATGGCAGAGCAACATGTTGCCTTTCAGGATGCTGCATACGTCGTCTCTAAGTATGCTCACGCAGGAACGTGTCCTGTTTGTGTACAAACCATGGAAATTTTTGTGGGATGTTTGGGTGCAGAAGCTGGAAATTTAGCCCTAAAAGTAATGGCTACCGGTGGGGTCTACCTAGGGGGCGGCATCCCCATACGAAATGCTGAATACATAAAAAGCTCTGTCTTTCTCCATGCATTTGCGGATAAGGGAAGGATGGGTTCTTTGATGAAAGCAATGCCCATCAAGATTATCCTAAATGATCAAACCGCCCTTCTAGGCGCAGCACGGTACGCTCTAGAATCTATGAGTTAAAAGGCAATTCTTCCAAAGAGAGGCCCTTCCCACGTTTGCTTTGCGGTGATGGAAGATTTTGGGGGCAAATTATGCCGTGCATAGGCACATAGCACCCGGTCAAGTCACTGGCAAGCCTCACACCCAAAGCTGACCTGGTGAGTTTCTAGGGAACAAACCGCTGCTGCACTTGCAGCCACTTTGGCAACTGTTCCACGGATCTTTTTCTTTGATTCGGAAAGAGTGATTTTTTCGATGTCAGAAGCACTCAGTATGCGAAGATAGTAGGTCGTTTTTAGTCCCTTTCTCCAAGCGGCACGGTACATGTGACTAAGGGTTTTCATGTCTGGATCTGCCAGAAAAAGGGTCACAGATTGAGATTGGTCGATCCACTTCTGGCGGCGTGCAGCGGCATCGACAATATAATTAAAGTCGATAGAAAATACTGTAAGGTGCTTCTCCTTAAGAGGCTTAGGGATATTTGGAATGTCTTCAAGCTCACCGTTAAAGTATTTGAGTTGGTCGAGCATATCTGAATTCCACAGCCCTTCCGCTTTCAGATCTAGAACAAGCTCCCTGTTAAGTACAACGAAATCACCACCTAAATTGCTCTTCACGTAAAGGTTGCGGAAATTTGGCTCAATACATGGAGTGGTCCCCATGATATTGGAGATAGTTGCAGTAGGAGCGATGGCAAGCACATTCGAATTGCGCATCCCCTGCTTACGTATCTTTTCGCGTACGATTTTCCAATCCATCCTACTACAGTCTCTTGGAACTTCTGTGAATCCTCCTCTTTCCTGCTCCAGAAGAGTAATAGTATCCTGGGGGAGGATGCCACGGTCCCATTTGGAGCCTGCATAACTCTCGTAAGTACCACGCTCAGCTGCGAGATCGCTAGAGGCACTGTAGGCGTAGAATGCAATTACTTCCATAAATTCGTCGTTAAACTCTATGGCCTCTTGTGAGGCAAAACCGATCCCACGCTTGTGTAGAGCATTTTGCAATCCCATCACGCCTAGCCCAATAGGGCGATGGCGTAGGCTACTTCTTCTAGCGGCTTCGATTGGATAAAAGTTAATATCAATAACATTATCTAGTGCACGCACAGCAGTCCGGATAGTATCTCTCAACATCGTGTGATCAATGCTGCCATCTTCAAGAATATGGCTATCTAAAACAATGGATCCAAGGTTGCAAACCGCTGTCTCCTCTTCGCTAGTATTAAGCGTAATCTCCGTGCAGAGGTTTGAGGAGTAGACCACACCAACGTGGTCCTGCGGTGAGCAAATATTGCAAGGGTCCTTAAAAGTTATCCAGGGATGACCTGTCTCAAAGACCATTCTGAGCATCTCCTTCCACAAATCAATCGCAGGTACCTCTTGTCCAAAGATCTGACCTCGACGTGCAAGGGTTTCATAATATTGATAACGTTCCTCAAATAACCGTCCGTAAAGTCCGTGAAGATCTCGGACCTCATTAGAGCGAAAAAGCATCCAGCTTTGCCGTGCTTCCATGCGCTTCATAAAGAGATCCGGAATCCAATTTGCTGTGTTCATATCATGGGTGCGCCGCCGCTCATCACCTGTATTGACACGCAGCTTGAGGAAGTCAAAAATATCGCTGTGCCATGTTTCTAAATAAGCGCAGCCAGAGCCTTTGCGCTTCCCCCCTTGGTTAACGGCCACCAACTGATCGTTGTGCAGTTTTAGAAACGGGATCACTCCCTGGCTTTCCCCATTAGTGCCTTTAATGTAACTACCAGTTCCACGTACCGCTGTCCACGACCCTCCAAGTCCCCCTGCCCACTTTGCGAGATAGGCATTATCTGCGATACCCCGTTGCATGATGGATTCGATACTATCATCCACCTTATAGAGGTAACATGAAGAAAGCTGACTATGCAGGGTGCCAGAGTTAAACAATGTAGGCGTAGAGGAACAAAACCTCCTATTTTTGTAGAGGCAATATAATTGCATGGCTAGGGCAGTACGATCCCCAAAGTCCTCAAGGAAGACACCCATGGCTACTCTCATCCAGAAAAACTGTGGGGTTTCAAGGCGGCGGATCGGCTTTACGGTTTTGTCTACTATAAGGTAGCGATCATAAAGGGTTTGCATTCCAAGATAATCAAAGTCTAAATCCGCAGAAGGATCTAATGCATCAGCTAGACGCCCCAAATCATAGGAGAGCAATCTCGGAGTTAAACGTTCAATAGTGATTGCCCTCTCCAAATATGTGCTAAAAGCTTTGCAGTGCGCTGCCTTTAGACCTTCAGCACCATCGCGCGCAATGTGCCAATCCAGCACCTCTTCATAAATGTAGGAAAGTAGAATACGACCTGCAAACCTGGAAAAATCGGCATCACGCTCAATTAGAGTCTTTGCATTCAAAATGACAGTTTTCCTGAGGACGTCTTCAGAAACTTCTATTCCAATGGAGCGACGCAACTCGCTCTCAATCTGTATGCTATTCAGACAAAGATCCAGACCAACTGAGGCAAACTGAATGCGGTGTTCTAGATCACTTCCATCCCAAAAGACACTTTGGCCTGTCATAGTACGGACGATAATAGGAGGTTCCTTTTGTTCAGGCGGACCAGAGAAGACCCGTCCAGATTTTTCATATCGTAGACGAGAGCGTTGAATACGGTAAAGGACGTGACTCTCTGTAACTTCGCTGTAGTGACCATCGCACATTAGCTCTTCTTATACCATATCTTGTATGTCCAGAAGGCAGACCAACAAGGTATCGCTGTTTTATAAAAATCGTTCGGGAACAGTAATTGCGATTTTTGATGCTGGGGATAGAAACTCTTCCACGGCAAGGAAAGCCTTTTTGAAAGCAGTCCTAACTTTGCTTCATGCCGAGACGCAGCAGGACTACTCTGCTGGATCGGAAGAGCAATTAGCCTGGAGGATCGGTCCCAAAGGGAACTGTTTCCATAGTAGTTACTACAACCCCTCGGAGAGCGACTAGATTTCAATTTCGATAAGCAAAAAAATGTCATCCTCAGATGTATGGAGCATTTGTCCGTTGTTCCACTCATCCCACGAGCGGAGTTAAAGCATACTACCCTGCCACAAACTCATGGTTACGGTCTGGATTCTCTCCCTTCGGGGAAAAGGGAGAAAGGAATTTCGAAAAAATGTTTACTTTGTCTACTGCTTCATTCGCACTCAGCTGCCCCCCCTTCTGCCACTATACATAGTGATCTTCATTGAAACATCTTCCGTTCCCGACAAGTGCACCAAGGCTTTTCTTCTTGTGGAAACTGGACAAGTTGCTTAGGTGCTATGACCCCTTGCGACATATGGCGGAAGCACCGCAGGAACAAATTAGAGCATTAGAGTTCGTCATCAGGCGAGGTAGTCAGAACATTGGATTTCTGGTAATCGGTAACGCGTCCTTCAAAGAAGTTCTGCTCCTTTTTAATGTCCATCATTTCGGCTATCCACGGCAACGGATTAGCAATAGGCACATTTAACGGGGGTAATCCACACTCCATAAGACGCCGGTCTCCGATGTAATCGATATAAAGTTTAAACTCTTGACCCGTCAGACCGACCACATGAACCGGTAAACAGTCCTGGATAAACTGCTTTTCTAGATGCACAGCTTCAGCCATAGTTTCCCTTAAGTCTGAACGGAAAGCTTCTGTCCAAATCTCTGGATTCTCTTCTACAAGATCCATTAGCAGGTTGCGCAGAAGTTCTATGTGGTTGGATTCATCACGAAGGGTGTATCGGAACATTTGTCCAATACCAGGAAATTTATTGTTTCGGTAAAGAGCGAGAATGAGCCCAAATAAGCCAAAAAACTGGGTTCCCTCTACACACTGCCCAAAGAGGAAAATGTTTTTTGCTAATGCTTGTTTGTTCGTTCTGGTTGTCAGATCCAAACTGCGCCGCATTTTGTGGCTGTTGCTCACCACGAAATCCGTTTTTTTCCTAATCGTTTTGATATCCTCAAACATCGCCTCACATTCATGGGCATTGATTCCCAAGGAGCTAATCATATACACCAAGGAGTCAGTATGGATATTCTCCTCGTGAGCATGGCGTCCTAAAACCAGCTTCAGTTCTGGCGCTGTCACTAGCTCCCGAACAACGTGCATAATGTTATCCCCAACAATTCCCTCGGCTGCTGAGAAGTAACCAACACCCATCTTAATGATCCAGTGCTCAATCTCTGGAGTAGCCAGATCCCCCCATTGTTCGCAATCTTTTTGCATAGGGATATCTTCGGGTTCCCAGTGGTTAGCTTTCATCTTCTTGTATAGATCATAAGCCCATTGGTACTTGAGGGGGAGGATATTAAAGAACATTGTTTTCCGTCCGTTGATAACTCGTTTGGCAGCAAACGCTGCTTCGGCTTTATCACGGTCCAGCACGAAACGCCTATCTCCAATTTGGATTGTGGTAATCGCCATAGTGAAATGCTGGTCTCCCTTTGATTAATTCAACCGTATACGCGCAGTTTTCTCTCCATCAATATTCCCAAAACCCCATCGGCCTATACCGACCACCGTGCCTGCAAAGTTCAGCATTCGAGGAGAAGAAAGTCAACAAAACCTGTATATTGTGTAGAATAAACCAGTATTCCACAATATATTGTGTTAACAGTAAAAGTCCTCGACAAGAGGGGATCCCCCTTCTTTCCTATATGAGACAAACCAACAGGATAGTCTTTTCTGCTGCGTCCATAAAAGGCTACTTACTGGTGAGCGACTAGATGTTTTGCCCGTTAAAGCGGGGCGCATGTCCTCCAAATGGCATAAAAAAAGAAGTCAAGACGAAGATGGATTTCCAGCTAGTCGAATGGAAAGCTCCTGCAGTTGACAATTCTCTACTGTAGAAGGGGAAGAAAAGAGAAGATCTTGACCACGACCACTTTTTGGGAAGGCAATAACATCTCGAATATGGGGAGTCTTACACAGGAGCATTGTCAATCGATCCACTCCAATTGCAATACCCCCGTGAGGTGGGGTTCCAAATTGGAAAGCACGTAAGAGATGACCAAAAAGTCGACTCTGTCTCTCCGGAGCTATCCCCAACACGTCAAAAATTCTGGCCTGCAAGTCCGGTTCATGGACCCTTAAACTACCTCCACCAATCTCAATTCCATTGAGTACTAGATCGTAGGCTTCTGCGCGTATTTGGCCAAACTCTCCGGAATCCAGCAAGGGAAAATCCTCTTGTTTGGGACGCGTGAAAGGGTGGTGTACTGCTACCCATTTCCCTTCCGCGTCATCGAGTGTTAGTAGAGGAAAATCCACTATCCACACAAAATCCCAACGGCCTGTATCTATTATCAGTTGTAAAGCCTCTGCTAAATAGAGGCGGATTTTCCCTAATACCTCGCAGGCAGTCTGCCACTTGTCTGCACAAAAGAGAACGAGATCGCCTTCCTCAATATGTAGACGACTGGTGAGCGTATCTCTCTCTAAACGGGAAAAGAATTTTCCAACAGGAGACTTCCATCCCCTACTTTCCGCACTAATAAAGGAGATCCCTTGGGCTCCATGTCGGTGGGCAATCTGCTCAAGCTTTTCAATGCGGCCAGCGGTAGCATAGAACATTCCTTCTTTGACATTAATCGCTTTGATATAACCCCCAGCGTCCAAGACTCTACGAAATACTCCAAAACTGCTCAGATGGAAAATGTCACCTATATCCACCAATTCCATGCCAAACCGTGTATCCGGCCTGTCGCTTCCAAAGCGGTCCATAGCCTGTCGATAGGTTAGACGCGGAAACGCAACTGGAATTTGTATCTCCAGTGTGTCTCGAAAAATTCTTTCCATCAGTCCCTCAATAAGGACGAAGATATCCCCGCGGCTTACAAAGGAAGCTTCAATATCTATCTGTGTGAGCTCCATAATACGGTCCGCCCTGCCATCTTCATCGCGAAAACACTTTGCAATCTGAAAATATTTTTCAACCCCCCCCGCCATGAGCAGTTGTTTGTACTGTTGTGGGGACTGAGCAAGAGCATAAAAGTGGCCGGGATGGAGACGGCTCGGAACTAGAAATTCACGTGCGCCCTCAGGGGTACTTCTGGTCAGGATGGGCGTCTCTACTTCTAAGAATCCCAGTGCGTCCATGTATAGGCGAGTACTCTGCTCGAGACGATGGCGTAGGCGAAGATTACGTATTATGGGAGAACGTCTAAGGTCGAGATAGCGATAGGCAAGTCTAAGATCTTCATTAGTCATTTCCGAATCACCGAGCAGGAATGGGAGTACGTCTGCACGGCTAAATATTTTAAGCGAGGAGGCGACCACCTCAATTTCTCCAGTAACCAGTTTTCTGTTCTCCGTACCTGGTAGGCGAGCAGCCACTTTTCCTATCACTTGAATGATATCCTCAGAACGCAAGCTGTGTGCTAATTCCGTGAGGACAACAGCATCCCCCCTTGGGCGAAAAACCACCTGTGTTTTTCCCTCTCTGTCGCGAAGATCCACAAAAACTACACCACCGTGGTCGCGGCGAGAATCTACCCAACCACAAAGCGTAGACTCAACACCAACATGTGCGAGACGAAGCGCACCACAGCTACAAGTTCGATACCTCATTAGGGGCGACAGGATGATCAGTTTTCAGATGCTCTGCAAGTTTTTCATATGAACAGACAGATGCCTCGTGGAAAGCTGATCGTTGAAATTTGACCTGAGGCCATTCTCTTCCGACAACGACAAGATATTGGGCCCTCAGCTGCTGCGCACGCCGAAACTGCTTTTCAATACGTATCACCCCCAGGGAGAAATCTACGCTTTTCCCCTCTTCTCGTAAGAGTTGAACTAACCGCAAGGCCTGCTTTCTTCGATTTTCTTCGGCAATGACCACAAAGACTTCACATCCTGGTTGAGACGCTAAGGCAGTATGCATTTTTTCAGCAGCAACTGGGACTGTTTCGATCAATTCTCCGAGTACTACGTCCCCGATGCCAAACCCTATTGCAGGCAAAATTACCCTCCCGTTGCTTACGGAAGAAATCAGCTGATCGTAGCGTCCTCCACCGGCTATAGCTCGCAAGCATTTCTTCTGATCAAACACCTCGAATACTGTTCCGGTGTAGTAAAGCAGCCCTCGCACAATGCCTAAATCAACTTCTACGTATTCAGAAAGCCCACGGGCAGAGAGCTCATCAAGCACTTCACTAAAATGGGTAGAGTCCTTTGACTCGACAAAGTCATGCACCTCCCGTAGGCTCACTCCGAATTTTGCGAACTTTTTGGCAGTTTCCCCCATCGGATAGCGTTCCATTCTATCCACCTCTTGGAGAAATTCCTCCATCTGATCCACCCGGACTCCTCTTTCTTGACAGAAACGAAGCCATGCTGTGCGATTGCTGAGTCGTACGACGAAATCGTGCGGGCCCAATCCAAACGCACGTAGGCAATCGATGACCAGTGCCAGAAGCTCAGCATCCGCGGCAAACGAAGCTTCGCCGATGAGATCACAGTTTAGTTGAGAAAATTCTCGCAACCGACCCTTCTGTTGCCGCTCATGACGAAAGAAGCTACCAATGCTGAACCATTTCATAGGTTTACGGTAGTGTTTTTCAGACCTCGCAGCCATGCGTGCAACCGTGAGTGTCATTTCTGGTCGGATGGTCACTTCCCTGCCTCCTTTGTCCATAAACTGATAAAGTTGCCCCATTAGCTCACCTCCACCCTTTCTTTTGTAAAGATCAGTGCTTTCCAGCGTAGGACCGTCCACCTCTACAAATCCATAACTAAGAACAACCCGTCGTAGGGTAGAAAAAAGGTAGTTCCTTTTTGCCATGTCCAAGGGATAAAAGTCGCGAAATCCTGGGAGTATCTGCATAATAGAAGGACTTGTAGTATTTTGGTCAAAATTAGCAGGAGAAAGGAGCGAGGGCGTACCCACACGGTCTGGCACTACTGGTTTCGTGTCTCTTCAGCCTCCTAAGAAAGGAGAGGCCGTGGGATCGTCACGCGCTTAATGAGGCGTTCTAGCTTCTTGCCCCCATCTTATCTAGCCGATGAGTTTCATCAAATTCATGCCTGCACAGTCAGAGCCATACCATTCTTCGGTAAAAATTATCCCTCCTTTCGCCAGGGAGTTTTTTTCTGTCTAGTGGAATCTATACGGTACTACTCTCCTCACTGAGAACTAGGATGCGTAACTCTCCGATTTGGAAACTCATCTACCTTTTCGGCTCTTTAAAGCTTGCTCTTGTCCTCCTTGCTACGCTAGCAGCTGCCTGTGCTGTTGCTACCTTTACTGAGTCCAATTTCAGCATTAAGCTTGCCCAGGCAACCGTTTACAAGGCACCGTGGTTCACTTGTTGGTTAGCGCTGCTTTGCATAAATCTCCTAGCGGTTACCCTCACTCGTTGGCCGTGGCAACGCAAGCATATTGGGTTCGTAATTACACACTTTGGTATCGTCACCCTCCTGGTCGGCGCTCTCGTCGGTTCCACATGGGGATTTGAAGGGAATGTTACCCTGCGGGTAGATGATGCTCCTACCAATCAAGTCACCACTAGCCGTAATGTGGTCCAAGTAGAGGACTCTACTGATGGTCGATTATATTGGATGGACTTCGATGCTGAAATGACCCCCCCTTCTCCTAGGCGACTCCGTCGTTTTGCTGTACCTGGTACCTCACTCACTATTGTGGCAAATGACCTGAGCACCTCACTCCGCAGTGATCCAGAACTGCTTGCGGCATCGGATGCACCACCAGCGATATTGCTAGAGTTTTCTAGCTCTATGATTGCTGTCCCAATTCGAGTTCCACTTTCTCTTGGCTTTTCGTCACAGGAATTTGATTTCTTTCGTTTAGCCAACATTTTGTTTCTCCCAAAACTACCCAAACGGATATCCCACGTTGTCTCAGAGTCGCACATGATCTTCAGTCACCACCCACCCATAAAGGGAATTTCTAAGGAAAACACCGGATGGGAAGCCATGCTTAACCCGGACGGCTCAGTATTAACCCTCATCAGCCCTACTAACCAACCTAAAACTTTGAAGGTCTCTGAGCATCTCGGTCATTCCATCCAGACGGATTTTGCCACCATTCGCGTAGAAGCTTTCTGGCCAGATTTTAGAATCCATAATGGAAAACCTGCCAGCGCTTCTTGCCTGCCCAAGAACCCAGCAGTGCTTTTACGCATCTCAGCTCCTTCAAAAAGCAGTAGCTACCTTCCATTGCTAGAAATTGCTCCTCATTCAGATAATAGACATATCCTATGCTATCAACTGAGTCGTGGCGGTACCATCTACGCTTCTGGCAGCCTTACGTCCGGCGATTCCTTCCACACGGGGTGGGGGGACTGGAAAGCCACACTCTTGGATTTTCTTCCATCAGCTTCTCTTGCTTCACGGCTTACTCCTTCTGCAAACCCTGGCATAACCGGATTTCGAGCCTACCTCCAAAGCAAAGACGGTCTCTGTGGTCCCTCTGCATGGATCGGGCCGGGGGTGGTAACTACACTTTTACACCGAGATGGACTCGTACGCATTACCTACGGCCTGTCAGTGCGTCGTCTTCCTTTCAATATTCGGCTGAGAAATTTTGTAGTCCCACGCTATGAGGGCACGGACATTCCATCAGACTACATTTCGCTGTTGGATTTTCAAGATGACCGCACTGGCACTCGCAAGCAAACCACATCCAAAATGAACCACCCTGCGAGCTTTCCTGATGGATGGTGGAGAACTCTTACAGGCTGGAATTATAAATTCTCCCAAGCTCAATGGGATCCAACTGATCTTCGAGAAACAACTCTCCAAGTGCTTTACGATCCAGGATGGCTTTTCAAATGGAGTGGTTCATTCGCTATCTGCGTTGGTATCTTCACAATGTTCTACTTTACCCATAGGCAATTATGACTGTTCGGTTTTTTCTTTTTCTAGTCAACCTATGGATTGGGGTCCCCCTATCCTGTTATGCAGACCTGCATGCTTTAAATCTCCCCCCCTCTCTTGAGTCTCTTCCTATCCAGAATCAAGGTAGGAAGAAGCCGTTCCTAGCTTTCGCAAACGAATTTTTGCTTTCCGTAGCTGGGGCTTCCTCTCTCACACTAGGCCACACCTCTCTTCCTGCCGTGCAAATAGTCGTTGCCCTTTGGCTATCTCCGGAGGGGTGGGAACAGATACACATTCTTCTGGTAGGAGATAAATCTCTTAAAAAGGCCTGCAGACTGACAGAAAACCAAGGTCTCTTCTCCTTTGAGACCCTACGAGACAACCGTACCTTACAATCGCAAATTGAGAAAGCACGGGCTGCTCGCATACGTAATCCGAGCGTAAAACTTCCGGCTGCACTTAGAGCGGCAGAGGAAGTCGCTACCCGCATGTCACTCCTGGTAGACTTGGCTAGTGGCTCCCTTGTCCGAATAGTTCCAAACCCATCCGACAATAGCGCTCCCTGGAGCGCTCTTAGTCCACTCGATCCCTGCCTAGAGTATTTGCGGTCCACCTACACTTCTGGGAATGTTGCAGCCTTTGAAACTGCCGTCACTGCTCTCAAAACCTCCCTCGCAAAGGGAGCTCCTGCTTGCTATGCAAAAGGAATGTTCAAGATTCGATTAGAGCTCCTCTACCAGACTATCCGCCCGTTCCGTTCGGCATGGATTCTCTATCTGTTAGGTGGTCTTGTGCTCCTTTTCTCCAATTCTTATCCTAGCACACTATCATATCTATGCGCTCGAGTGCTAACCGTTGCTGGTCTCTTGTTTCAACTTTTTGGTTTTATCTGCCGCATCCTAATTGCTGGACGTCCACCCGTTGCCAATATGTACGAGTCAGTAGTTTGGTTTGCCTTTGGCACTATTCTTTTCGCTTTGCTCTTTGAGCAAGTCTATCGCACCCATTTTTTTCTTGCCGGGGCTATTCCTGTTTCCAGCGCAGCCCTCTTCCTTGCCGATAGGCAACCACTTATTCTCACTCACTCTATTCAGCCCTTAACCGCAGTATTGCAAAGCAATTTTTGGCTCACTACTCATGTTCTCATTACCACTCTCAGCTATGCTGCTTTTGCTCTTGCCATGGGTATGAGCCATATCGCTCTATGGAAAGTCTTCTTCCGTCAACCAATTTCCGACTCCCTCTACGAGTATATTTACCGCGTCCTACAAATAGGTACCTTTTTGCTGACTGGGGGAATTTTTCTAGGCGGCATATGGGCGAACTACTCCTGGGGACGATTTTGGGATTGGGATCCAAAGGAGACATGGGCTTTAGTCACACTCCTCACCTACCTAGTGCTTCTTCACGGACGTATTGCGCACCAATGGGATGCACTTGGGCTAGCTATAGGTGCCATTGTTTGTTTCCTATCTGTCCTAATGGCTTGGTATGGGGTTAATTTTGTACTTGGCACAGGCTTACATAGCTATGGATTTGGAGTAGGTGGGCGTGCATATGTCGCTTCAGCGGTTGGACTAGACGCTTTGTTTGTTATTTCTGCGGTAGTTCGTGGCCAATATTTCCACGTATCTCGTGGACATTGATAGTGTGCTCATGAGGCTTTCCTAAGCGCAATGCCGTCAAAGTAGAATCAGAAAGAATATTCTTTCAGCTCAGCATGCTCATGCATGCTTGCGTAGAAGAGTAGTCCACCCTCCCTATCACCCAAACGGGGAGAGGCCTTTTGTTAAGAATACAGGATCGAATATGATGGCAGCAATAGGTCTCATCGTGCCATTTTGCTACGCTGAGGAAACAAGTTAGGTAGGATGCTAGCTGTGAAAAGATAGTTATTCCCCAATGAACCCTTCGCTCTACAAAACCAGAATGACCCCCTGCGGGTAGGGCAGCAAGCATCCGACCTTCTTTTTTATGGCAGGAAGGGATCGTATTCGCGTATGGCATTACTTCGGCAAGGAAGAGCTAGTAGAAATGCTCAGAAGGTACGGCTTCGTTGAAAAACTAGGAGTCCCATTTCCACTTCGATGACCTACCTTGGCGGTAAGCTAGTACCGCCTCAGCCAACACAAGATCTTGTGGAACTGTAACTTTAAAATTCCAATCTACAGACTCTTCAATGACGACTCGTTTCCCGAATCGAACCAGGATGGATGCTTCATCTGTGATAGACCAACCCTCTCGCATGAGTTGGAGATATGACTCCAGAAGACTGCTTCGGAGGAAAACCTGCGGGGTTTGCATTCTCCAAGCCCCCCTCCTCTCGATAGACTTTACAAGCAATTTCTCTCTGTTCACCTGGTGCACGGTATCTGTAAGAGGTTCAGCTGCACAAGCTCCGCCACAGCGCTGGGCGGCGCGAATACAGCTAGCAATGAGAAATGGCGTGACTAGCGGACGCGCCCCATCATGCACTGCTAAATATTCGGCGGACTCTCCTGCTGCGAGAAGTCCATTCCACACGGAATCCTGTCTCTCCTTGCCTCCAAATACAAAAGTGACCGGCTTTTTAATTCTACCCCTTCGAGCAATGCGACGAAATTCGTCCTCCCGTGAAGGGGTACAGACTAGAACTATCCTTGATACATAGACGCACTGTTCAAATGCACGTAGCGTGTGGGTGAGTAGGGGTTGTCCTGCTAGTGGAACGGTTAATTTGTCAAAACCCATGCGTCGACTTGTGCCTGCAGCAACGATAATTGCTACTACATTGGGTATAGTCATGATATTCGGTAGAACAATGTAAAACGAAAGAGTAAAAAAGAGTTAAAGAATTTGTATATCCTTCTCCTGCATCTCCCCAATAGGTCCATGTCCTCTGAACTTCCAAGCAAATGTCTTCTTCTTTATGCCCTCTGAGGTTCGCACTCGGTTTGCTCCGTCGCCTACCGGATATCTTCATGTGGGCGGGGCGAGGACTGCCCTGTTCAACTGGATTTTCAGTCGAAAGCATGGTGGTAAGTTCATTCTGCGCCTAGAGGATACCGACAAAAGACGCAATGTTGCTGAGGGTTATAAAGCAGTTTACGATGGCTTATGCTGGCTAGGGATTAGCTGGGATGAAGGGCCGGAAACCGGCGGTAGCTTTGGACCATACTGTCAGAGCCAAAGGAGTTCTATTTATGAGAGCTATTTTGGCCGACTTGAGAAAGCGGGTGTACTATATGAGGAAAAGGGGGCCTTTCGATTCCGCTCACCGCGTGCCCCCATTGTAGTGGAGGATGTGGTCTGCGGACGGATTTCCTTTGATATGTCCAACCCTCTTACTCATCCGGATATGACCATTAGACGTTCTGATGGAAGTTGGGTCTTCCATTTTGTGAACGTAGTAGACGATATAGAAATGAAGATCACCCATGTGATCCGAGGGGAAGATCACCTTTCTAATACACCAAAGCATGTTGAACTCTACCAAGCACTCGGAATCACCCCACCTACGTTTGCACACCTTCCTCTCATTCTAAACCAAGAAGGAAAAAAACTAAGCAAACGAGACGGTGGTACGAGCATTGCTACATATTTCACTCAGGGCTATGTCCCTGAGGGAATGCTCAACTATCTTGCCCTACTAGGGTGGTCCCCAGGAGGTAATCGAGAAGTTTTGAGTTTTTCGGAAATTCAGACGCTCTTCGATTTAGAATCTATCAGTCGGCGTAATGCTATCTTTGACTTGGATAAATGCTTTTGGATAAATCGGCAGCACATTTTGCAGATGAAGCTAGAGCGTTTTACTGAGCTGGCTCTTCCATTTATAGAGAGAAGGAGTATCGAGTATGGTTCTTACGAGGAACTTCTGCCAGTTTTGGCGCTTATAAAGGAAAAGATTAAACTTCTGTGTGATATCCCCGATTGGACTAGCTACTTTTTTACGGAAGAATTTATTTTTGACCCGGATAGTGTGGAAAAAGTTCTTTATGCCCCTAATGCCCTCGACCGTCTCAAGGTACTTCAGAAGGCTTATACAGCCATGGAAAATTGGAGTGCTGCTGCGTTGGAAGTCAAACTTAGGGAAGTTGCTGCAGAGATAGGATGCAGTCTGGGAGGTCTCGTGCACCCAGCTCGCGTTGCAGCCAGTGGCCGCTCCGTGGGGCCCAGTCTGTATCATATGCTAGAGGTTCTCGGTAAGAGTCGCGTGTTAATGCGTTTCACAAGAACACTACAAAAGTTCGCATGACGACCATAGCTCCCCGCAAATTTTCCGCAACAGACCTGATTTATAACCCAGAAAAATTCAAAGAGTTTTCTCCCCCAGCAAAAATTGCTGTCTTCGGAGATCCTGTCAGTCATTCTCGGTCTCCGGAGATGCATAATCCTGCTCTTTTGGAGTCTGGGATAGAAGCTCAATATGTAAGAATCCATGTGCGTGCAGATGAGCTTCCTGCCAGTTTGCGCGCTTTGGCTAATGCTAGGTGGATTGGCGCAAATCTCACGATCCCGCACAAAGCAGCGGCTGCTAAGCTTGTGGACCATATGGACCGCCTTGCACTCCTTTCTGGTGCAGTTAACACCGTTGTAGTGAGGAATGATGGCAGTCTCAGTGGCTATAATACCGATGGTCCTGGTCTCGTACAGGCTGTCCGTGAAAAGTTTCGTGTAGATATTAAGGATTTGACAATCCTCATCTTAGGTGCCTGTGGAGGAGCAGGTCGAGCAATTGCCGCGCAGTGTGCTTTGGGAGGTTGTGAACGTCTCGTACTTGCCAACCGGTCTTTCGAGAAGATAGAGTCACTAAAAAGGCAATTACAGCCCTATTTCCGGAACAGACCCCTTTTTGGCTCCATGGAACGCCTTGTAGCTATAAAATTGGATGAGTGTGCTCTATCCAGTGAACTGCCTCGAACCGACCTGCTTATTAACGCTACCAGCGTCGGAATGGAGAAGAATTCAGATTTTCAGTTGGTTCCCAGACTCCTCCTTACTCCTCGTTTAATGGTATTGGATAGCGTTTACACTGGTGGGAAGAAAACGCAGCTTTTGCTAGATGCAGAGGCTAATGGAGCGCGTGTAACTGATGGCCTTTCTATGCTCCTTCATCAAGGAGCCCTTTCCTTCGAGATCTGGTTTAATCGACCAGCGCCGCTTGCAATAATGCGAAAGGGACTCATTTCTCCTGCCACGGCATAACTTCCTGCTTTCTCATGAGATTCGTGACACTCTGTTTTCGTTTAGTGTCCTAGTCTCAATTCCCAGGCACCTTCAGATAGAATAAATACCAGATTCCCAAAGTATTTTGGCATAACTTTTGATTAGCCGGTAATCTCGTCAGTTTTATGAGACCTTTTTTATGAAAATGCAAGAGCGACTGGGTAATACCGGCGGGAAGTTGCCATGGCTCTCTTTCCCACAAGAGGACCACAGGGAAACACTAATCTAAGCGCCGCAACGCTTTTTTATTTCGCGTACCAGTAGGAATGTAGTTTCGTCTTTACCTTTTAACGTTTGGATGTAACTGTCCTTTCCCATCATACGGTCTTAGCGGCAGCTGAAGTAGACACGAAGAAATAGCCTAACAGCCTAACTTGATATATTTTACTCTTTTTGCTCTTTTACTTACCCGAGTTTCTCCTTGACCTGTTGAGTGAGTTGATGACCCTTCTCATGTTCCTTTTAGAATATTTCTAAGGCCCTCTTGTTTCTGAGAAACCACCAGAAAGGGGGGGTCCAGTGGAAGTTTAGCGCCAAGATGTGCTTTTGGATGTCTGCCCCTGCCAGGTGTGGTTTATACCCACTCTGTGGCTCTAAAGCTGAGCTCCTTCAAAACGCACATCTTTTCTAGATTATCACACCCCTGCATTTTCTGAAAATACTCAAGACCTTGCTGACTTTCTCAGGTTTTTCTCTTTGGCAAGCTCCTCATTTTGGCTGTACTAGAAGTGCTTGTATGCTCTTCTTTCATCGGAAGAGCAGTTAAGAGCTGCAACAGGGGGGGGCCTGCAGAGAGCGAGAGGGATAACCCAGTTTACAATTAAATATAACCTAGAAACTAAGCCGCTGTGCTAAATGGTACAGACTGGACATGACCTGAGTGGGCTCGGTCCGACTTGTACTAACAAAAAGACTCCCTGGGACGTTTGGTCACCGAAAGACACATACCCAGCCAACAGACCAAGAAAAGCTATGGAGTGAGTAAGTTATCTCCGAAAGCAAGTCCTCATGCCGTAGGCTGTCTCGTATACTCCCCGGCGTTCCATTATCTTTTACTCGGTTCTTACTGCATGCTTGATATCCGTCTCATCCGAGAAAACTCTGGTTTAATAAAGGCTAAGCTTGCCGCACGTGGAAAGTCACTAGATGCCGCAATTGATGCTGTGCTAGAGTGTGATGCCGACTGCAGGCTGGCAAAGACTCGCCTTCAGCTTCTGTATGCGGAGCGCAGACGCCTAAGTAGGCAGGTCGAAAAGCTACGCAGGGGGGAAGGGGGGGCTCCTTTACAAGCCGAAGCGACCGCGAACTCCCTTGGTGAGGAGATAAACGCCCTCAATTCGCGTACGACAGAACTCAACCTCCGCCAGAAGGATCTCTTACTTCAGCTCCCCAACCTCCCCGAGGAAGCTGTCCCGCACGGGACGAGCGCCTCTGCTAATCCCACGCTCCGCACCTGGGGCAACCCGTCAGAGAAAAGCACAACGGAAGACCATGTTGCCATCGGGCGGCGCTTGGGACTCTTTGATTTCAATCGAGCGGCAAAAATCAGCGGGAGCGGCTTCCTCTGCTTTACCGGGGCCGGGGCCCGCCTAGAGCGCTCGCTGCTTAACTTCCTCCTAGACCTCCACACTGTACAACACGGTTACCGTGAAGTCAACACCCCACTTTTAGTTCATCGCGAATGTATGGTTGGCACTGGCCAATTGCCTAAGTTTGAGGAAGATATGTATGCTGTCAATGGCGATAGTAGTCGCCTTTTCCTTGCTCCTACAGCAGAAGTTCCTGTAACTAACCTTTATCGTGACGAAGTCCTTAACATTTCTCACCTGCCGCTTTGCTTCGTGGCTTATACCCCTTGCTTTCGGCGAGAGGCTGGCTCAGCAGGCCGCGACACGCGCGGCATGATCCGTCTACACCAATTTGACAAAGTAGAGTTGGTAAAAATTTGTGAAGTTGAAGATTCAGAGCAAGAGCTACAGTCGCTCACTGTTGATGTAGAAAAAGTGTTACAATTGCTGGATCTTCCATATCGCGTAGTGGAACTCTGCACAGGCGATCTTGGCTTTAGCGCTTCGCACACTTACGATATTGAGGTATGGTCGCCCGGGCAGGGATCCTTTTTAGAAGTCTCCAGCTGTTCGAATTTCCGTGATTTTCAATCCCGGCGTATGAATCTCCGATATAAGGACTTCAATGGAAAAAGCCGCTTTGCTCATACACTCAATGGTTCTGGGACCGCCCTCCCTCGTTTGTATGTGGCCCTTCTTGAGAATCACGTACAGTCGGATGGATCTGTGCTGCTCCCGCAATCTCTACGTGGATATTTTCGAGCAGACTGCATTGAGCCTGTTTCTTAACAAACTCTCTAGGGGTCTTGCCAGATTCTTTCCCGAGACTAAATTTCTCGTGGGGATTTCTGGGGGTCGTGACTCCATGTGTCTCCTCTATGGATTGTTAACACTCGGATACCAGCGGCTTATTTTATGCCATCTTAATCACCAGTTACGAGGAGCAGCAGCAAGAATGGATGAGCGCTTTGTTATCTCTCAGGCACAAGAGTTAGGCCTATCACTTAGGCTTGCACGAGCACAAACGGAGCAATTTGCCTCTGATCAGGGGTTCTGCACCGAAATGGCAGGGCGCGAATTACGCTATGCATTCTTTGCTGAGGTTGCCAAGGAGACCCACTGTGCTACCCTTCTTCTTGCTCACCATGCTGATGACCAACTAGAGACCTGTTGGATAAACCTTCTACGAGGAACAGGCACTGCTGGTCTGGCTGGGATGCGGATGGAATCGGCACGCAGAATAGAAAAGGAAAGAGGGAATACCCTACATATTATCCGTCCACTTCTTAGACTTTCTCGCTCGGAAGTTGTGCAGTTTTCCTGCGAAAGGAAAGTTCCGTTTCGGGAGGATGCTACTAATCTGGATACAAATCTAATGCGGAACCGTATACGCCATGAGTTATTACCCTTCTTGGATCGAAGATTTGGAATTAACTATCGGAAAGCCATTCTGCGTTGCACAGAAATCCTTGCAGATGAGGAGGACTGGATGAAGGGAATTGCCGAGAGTTTTTCCTATGAGACACAGCTTGCTTATAAAAAACTTTGCTCCCTCCCTAGGGGGCTTCAACGAAGAATTTTGCGGCAATGGTTACTGAAACAGGGAGTGCCAGAGGTGGATTTTGCCGCAGTGGAGCGTATCCGCAGTCTGATAGTCCTTCCGCTTTCGAAGCTGGCAAAAGTTAACTTGCCTTTCGGAGTCCATGCTCGAAGGCGGTCTGGTGTGCTCTTCTTGGAGAGACCACCACATCTCGACTGCTAGGAACGTGGCTTACAAAAGCAAGCTTCCAGACACAGACCACGCGGTGTTTAGTTGACCAAATTTGTAGCATGTATCCACCTGAAAATTTACTCCTGATTGCTGGAAGTGGCAAATACCCACTCCTCGTGGTTCATTCTGCTCGTGCAGCCGGTGTGAGACGTATTATCCTAGTCGCCTTTGAAGGAGAAACCTCTCCAGAACTTAGTAGATGGGTTGATGAAATTTATACCGTACGAGTTGGACGACTCAGCCATCTCCTTTCTGTTGCAAGGAAGTCTGGCGCATGCTATGCGATGGCTGTTGGACAGATTGCTCCAAAAAACCTTTTTGATTTACATCTAGACATGCGAGCTCTCCTTCTTCTTGCTCGCCTCCGCAAGAGGAACGCTGAAACTCTATTTGGAGCAGTAGCGGACGAGTTATCTCATATAGGCGTTGAGCTACTTCCTGCCACTACCTTTCTGAACAACTATCTTGCCGATGAGGGCCTTCTGGCCGGTCCCAAAATTAAGCTTCCTGTAATGGAAGATCTTCGGTTTGGTTATCAAATTGCTAAGGAGATCAGCCGGCTGGATATTGGTCAAACAGTAGTTGTCCGTAAAGGGACAGTACTTGCTGTGGAGGCATTCGAGGGAACAAATGCCTCCATTCTCCGAGGAGGCAAGCTAGGAATAGAAAATGCTACTATTGTCAAAGTGGCTAAGCCGAACCAGGATATGCGATTCGACGTGCCTGCTATTGGTCTGACTACGCTAGAATGTGCAAGTAGCGTGCGAATCCGATCTATAGGTATAGAGGCCCATTGCACACTCCTGTTAGAAAAGGACAGATTGATTGAATATGCCGATCTCCACTCTCTGTCTATCTATGGATTAAAAGCTTCATGAATCCATTAAGAGTAGGTGTTGTTGGGCTCGGTCACATGGGCATGCATCATGTGCGGGTGTGTTCAGAGCTTAACCATGCGTGCCAATTAACAGCTATCTTCGACACAAACCGTATGGTGGTAGAAGCTGTTTCCAGGAAATATCGTGTTCCTGCTGCCGTCTCTATGGAGAATTTTGCGGACCATGTAGATGCGGCAACAATCTGTACTCCAACGGCCACACATTTCGGGATTAGCCGGTTCCTACTTGAACGCGGGAAACATCTACTGGTAGAAAAACCTCTTGCAGAAACCTCAAGGGATGCTCACATGCTAGTCTTAATTGCTCAGGAAAGGCAGTGCATTCTTCAGGTGGGTCACGTAGAACGCTTCAACCCTGCACTAGAAGCCCTAGAGTGCAAGCTAAGGAACCCGCGCTTTCTAGAGGTCATTCGCCTTTCTCCCTACCCTTATCGGAACACGGACATTGGGGTAGTTCTAGACTTAATGATTCACGATATTGAAGTCGTGTTGCACATCGTACAGTCACCAGTCATTAATATGGACTCGGTAGGAATAGCCGTTCTCAGTAAGAATGAAGACATCGCAAATGCACGGATTCGCTTTCAAAATGGATGCATAGCCAATGTCACTGCCAGCCGCATTAGCAATAAGAGGCTCCGCAAGATCCGTCTTTTCCAAAAAGATGCCTACCTTTCTCTCGATTACTATCGCCAAAGCAGCAAAATACATCGGCTGGTAGACGGAAAAATTGTGACAGATCGACTAAGAGTTCCTCGTGGGGAGCCTTTAAAGTTCCAACTTGCTTCATTTATCTCCTGCGCATGCGAAAAAAAAAGACCGCGTGTTAGTGGCCATGAAGCGGCAGTTGCATTAGACGTTGCGCTCGAAATTACTCGCCAAATTTGGCATAGTGGTCCCCATAATTTTTTCCCTCTTTCCCTCCGTGAAAAAAATCTGGGTAATTGCTGGTGAAGTCAGTGGAGATCACCATGCCTCCACAGTTATGGAAGCGATTCTTGGGCAAGATCCAAACGTAATTTTCCAGGGAGCAGGTGGTCCAAAAATGGAGCGTCTCTCCACTCAACCGTTCGACAACTGGGTGGAAAAAGCTAGTGTAACTGGCCTTTGGGACGTTCTTAAGATTTACCCATGGTTCCGCAAGAAGTTTTTTGAAATGCTACAACGTATAAACAACGCACAACCACATGCCTTACTGCTTGTCGATTACCCTGGCTTCAACTTGCGGTTAGCAAGGACAGCGCGCTCTCGGTTTCCTGGCCTCAAAATTCTCTACTATATTAGCCCCCAGGTTTGGGCGTGGAACCGAAGGCGCATGACCAAAATGGCCAAGCTCCTGGATCTTGTACTTTGTATCTTTCCCTTTGAAAAGGAGCTGTATGAGTCCTCCGGCTTAGCAAGCCGGTTTGTTGGCCATCCTCTTGTAGAGAAACTGGAAGGGGAACACCTCTGTGCAAGACGCGACAGTGATCTGCTAGCCTTACTTCCAGGCAGTCGCTGGGAAGAAGTACATCGCATCTTTCCTATTATGTTGCGTACTGCCTCCCTTCTTCTAAAAAGAAGGTCATGCATTCAGTTTGAAGTAGCAGCAGCCAATGAGAATCATGCCAAGTGGATGCGTAACGGAGCAAGAGAGGCTCAGATTCCAATGTGTATTTGCACAGGTACCGCTTACAGTCTAATGCAGCGTGCCTGTGCAGGAATTGTTTGTTCCGGGACAGCCACACTTGAGTCTGCTTATTTTGAGCTCCCATATTGCCTTATTTACAAAACAGCTTGGGTTACCTTTTGGATGGGTTGTTGTGTCGCCACAGTTCCATTTCTTGGAATCGTTAATATCCTTGCAGGGGAACTCGTCGTGAGAGAATTCGTCCAGCACTCGGCCAAACCAGAAGCCATTGCTCATGAGTGCCTCAGACTACTGTATTCCCATCCAGATCGCCGACAACTGGTTGCGAAGTTTCGCGCAGTCGTAACTACTCTTAGTGGGTCTGGGGCTGCTATGCGAGCAGCAAAAGCCATTTTGGCAGCTGTTTCCTAGGGAAGGACTCTCTTTACAAGTCATACTACTTCGATCCGAAAGAAGGCTGTACTTGACAAGCGTGGATGGATCTATTTCTCTACCTTTCCCGTGGGGAGAGTTTTATTCTACCCTATTTCCTATAGAATGTCCAAGCAATCCCGGATGGACGTGGTGTTCGCCCGCCTTCGTTCCCAGAAAAAAAGGGGCCTAATTGCCTATATCACTGGGGGAGATCCATCCTTGAAAGGCACGTTAGAAATTATCCATGTATTGGAAGAATTAGGAGTAGACATGCTAGAGTTGGGGATTCCCTTTTCAGACCCACTAGCAGATGGACCCACCATCCAGGCAGCTATCCAGCGCGCGTTGCGCGCGGGGAGTAGTGTAGAAAAAATTCTGGAACTTATAAGCCATTTACGTGAATCATCTTCCCTTCCAGTCATCCTCTTTACCTACCTTAATCCCATTTACTTTTATGGAATTAAAAGGTTTTTAGAGGATGCCATCTCCGCAGGGGTGGACGGGCTTCTAGTACTCGACTTACCACCCGATGAAGTTTCTTGCAATGAAGACTTGGCTATCGGAAATCATCAGCTACAGATTATTCAGCTCGTTTCTCCAACAACCCCCCAGGAGCGAATTCCATGTCTGGTTAACGCTGCTCGGGGCTTTGTATATTGCGTTTCTAGAGAAGGGGTTACTGGAGAGCGACCTGAACTTGCTACAACTCTCCGCACTCAGCTCCAGAGCATTCGTCAATACACTTCTCTTCCAATAGCAGTAGGGTTTGGTATTTCCACTCCTGATCAAGTAAGGGTTGTCGCTGGTTACGCAGATGCGGTAGTAATAGGTAGTGCTATTGTGCGTCGCATTGCCGAATATGCCTCCTCCCCACGGTGGCTGTTACAGATCAAGGAGTTTGTGGAACCACTTGTTGAAACTCTTCGGACAGCATAAAGCAGTTACCAGCTCCATTCCATGAGGCTCTCCTTTACAAAAATGCACGGCTCCGGTAACGACTTCGTGCTGATAGATAACCGGGATCAACGGGTGCATCTTGCCCCTTCTCAAATTACCAAAATCTGTGATAGGCATTATGGGGTTGGGGCTGATGGGTTACTTCTTATGGAGTCACCTCAAAATGGGGGCGATCTCAGGATGCGCTACTATAACGGCAACGGTCAAGAGGCAGAAATGTGTGGGAACGGCGCCCGTTGCTTTACTCGATATGCTCAACGTATCTTAAAGAGTAAGCAGAGAGCATTTTCTTTTGAAACTCCAGCTGGCCTTATCCGTGGTGCGTTGCTGGGTGAGAGCGTAGAAGTCCAGATGAGCGAGCCTAGTAACTATTGTCCGCCTGCTTTCTTACAGATAGCAGGAGTGACGGAAGAGGTGCATTTTCTCAGTATCGGGGTTCCTCATGCAGCTGTTTTTGTAGAGGCTGTGGAAAAAGTAGATGTTAACCTTCATGGGAAGGAGATTCGTCTTCATGAAGCCTTCGCCCCACTGGGAACAAATGTCAATTTTATACAAATTGTTGCCACTGATCACCTGCGCATCCGTACCTACGAACGGGGGGTAGAAGCGGAAACTTTGGCGTGTGGTACTGGAGCTGCCGCATGCGCTCTCCTTTATCACATGCACAGGTCTGTTCTTTCTCCAATCTGGGTTACGGTGCAAGGAGGAGATACCCTACGAGTTTCTTTCGAAAGTTCTCCTAATTTGCGCAACGTGTGTGTTTGTGGCCCTGCTAGCTTTGTTTTTGATGGAGAAATAGAAATTTTCTAAGTAGCCTTACCTAGCTCTATGAAATTCTGCGGAACTTACACTGCCCTTGTCACCCCCTTTCGGGGGGGGGAACTGGATATCCCAGCTTATCGCTGGTTAATCGAACAACAAATTGCGGCTGGGGTGGATGGAGTCGTTCCTGTAGGAACTACGGGAGAATCTCCGACACTCACCACGGAAGAACATACACGAGCTATTCAAGTAGCCGTCGAGGTAGCTTGCAACTCCACCGTGCGCGTTATTGCCGGTACAGGATCTAACTCCACTGCAGAGGCTATCCATTTAACCCAAGAAGCCGAAAAATTGGGTGCGCATGGCGCCCTCTTAGTAGCGCCGTACTACAATAAACCTTCCCAAGAAGGGATTTACCGACATTACAGAGCAATCTCTGTTTCCACCAGGCTACCGTTAGTCCTTTACAATATTCCAGGCCGTTGTGGAGTGGAAATTAGTGCAAAAACAGTTGTACGTTTGGTAGAGGGATGTCCAAATATTGTTGCTCTCAAAGAGTCCGGGGGAAGTGTGGAACGTGTCAGCCAACTTCGGGAGGAATTACCCGACTCATTTACCATTCTTTCCGGTGATGACTCGCTCACCCTGCCTTTCTTAGCAGTGGGGGCTGAGGGAGTTGTTAGCGTGGCTTCCAACGTGATTCCGAAACAGGTCTACCAGATGGTCCATGCCTGGAAGATAGGCCAGTCCAGACTGGCAATGCAACTGCACTACAAATACTTTCCCCTTTTCAAAAGTCTATTCGTGGAAACCAGTCCTGTACCAGTGAAGTACGCACTTTCTATCCTGCATTCCAAGAGGATTTCCGAGGAAGTCCGTCTCCCGCTATGTGAACTCACTGAGCCCAGTAAAGGGTATATTAGAGATATACTGCAATCTAGCACCAGTGGTACCCTTCTTTCATGATGATTCCTCCCGTTCGGCTCCTCATAGCTGGTAGTCATGGTAGGATGGGAAAAGCGGTTGCCACGTGCGCCAGGGAGGACCCGCGCTTTCGAATTTCCGCTGAAATCAATTCTAACGACTCCTTCCCAAGAGCACTCTCCCAGAGTGACGTATCTATCGACTTTACTCAGCCGGAAGCAACGCTGCCATTTGTCAAGGCTTCAGCCCATGCCGGTAAACCTATTGTCATCGGTACCACAGGGCATTCCTATGCTGTAGGTCCTACCCTTGCACAGTATGCGCGTGCTATCCCTATTGTCTTTTCCCCCAATTTTAGCACTGGCGTGAATGTTCTCTTCTGGCTTACCCGTAAGGCCGTGGAAATCTTGGGCGTAGACTTTGACTCAGAAGTTATAGAGATGCACCATCGACACAAAAGAGACATTCCTAGCGGTACCGCCGCAAGACTGGAAGAAATTCTTGCAGAGGTACACCCTTCTCTCTGTATTCCAGAAAAGATAGAACATAGCCGACAAGGTGTAGCAACCGCTACACCTTACTCCAAGCGTAAGATTGGAGTGCACTCCCTCCGAGGAGGGGATATCGTTGGGGAACACACTGTAATATTTGCTGGTGGTGGAGAACGTCTTGAACTTGCTCACAAGGCCTCCAGCCGAAATACCTTTGCTTTAGGCTCTCTGCAGGCTGCTATCTGGGTGCTTCGGCAACCTGCTGGACTTTACAGCATGCAGGATGTTCTTGGGTTGCTAGCGAGATGAGATTTTCTTCTCCTTCCTCTTCTAATTGCCGAGCAGGTATTGCTTTGGGCTCTAACCTGGGAAGTAGCTTGCTTCATCTTCGGAGGGCTGCAGCAGCTATTCTTTCGCTTTCCTCTCCTTCACGGTCTTTTGCTGCCAACTATTCCTCGAGCGTTTATCGAACTGCTCCAGTGGATTGCCCCTCAGATTCTAGACACTTTCTGAATGCCGTAATAGAAATCGGGTGGAGCTCTGGACCGGAAGCCTTGTGGGAGGAGCTCCAGCGACTGGAAACTCTTGCCGGTCGCAAGCATCCACACCCAAGACACGCTCCTCGCCCTCTAGACTTGGATCTGCTCTACCTTAGCTCGTACCAAGGAATCTTCGGCCCGATTATATTGCCGCATCCGAAGATCGGATGCCGCAGGTTTGTTCTTGCTCCACTGTCTGATTTTGCGCCTCACCTCTTTCTCTTCAGAGAAAAGAAGACGGTCCGGGAGCAACTTCTCTTGCTTCCAACCTTCCCTTCCGTAGAGAGAATCGAACAAGCCCTCCTCTGAAAGGCGGCAAGCCTGTAAAGTCAGGGAGCAGAGCAGCAGCCACTAAAAACTCCCTCCGCCCCTCTTTGTTTCGGAGCCGAGAAGCGAGAGAAAGGGCTAAAAAAAGACAGGACGCTGAATCCCCCCGCAAAAAAACCACAGACCCTGCTGCCGCAATGTGCGAGAGACAGGCAGCCTTCCACCAAATTACCGTCTCCTTTATTCTATAGGAATCTTCCGCGGTTGTACCCTCTCTGACTTCGGTACACGAAGCGTAAGTAACCCCTCTTCTAGAGAGGCCCTAATACCAGAGGCATCTACCTCCGGAGAAAGATCAAACACTCGCCGGTAGCCCTTCCTCTCACCTCTCTCTCGGGGCAGCGGCTTCTCTCCTGCAGGAGACCGATCCGACTGGCGACATCCTACTACCACTAACTTTCCATCTTCAATAGACACCTCCACGCCGCTCCTATCGACACCCGGTACTTCTATTTCCAGAGTGTAGCCCTCCCTATCGTGCCAGATATCCGCAACGGGAGTGATGAAAAATGAACCACTCTCAGTCCGCTCTATCTTGTCTTCTGGTTTATGAATAATAGCTTGAGACATAGGCTTATGGTAAAACTACCGGTAAAACTACCTTAGTTTGCATGGATTGCGATCCTCTTTGGTTTCGCCCTCTCACTTTTGGGTAGGACGATGACTAAGATGCCTTCCTTGTAGGAAGCAGTTACCGCACTCTCGTCCACTCTCGTGGGCAGACTAACAGACCTAGAGAACTTCCCGAAGAAGCGCTCCCTTCGGAGCGGCTCTCCTTCCTTCGCTCTCCGCTCGACCTTGCGCTGACCACCAACAGTAAGCAGACCATCCTTCAACTCAACTTCAAAATCCTCCCGCTTCATCCCCACCAGCTCCACCCTCACAATAACTCTTTCCTCTTCCTCTTCCATAGTAAAGAAGTAACGCTCCCAGGAAGCCTGTAAAAATGACGGCTCGGAAATCCACTCGAGAGCGCGACTAAAAAAATCACGCAGCGACGACGCTTGGTGGAATGCTCCCCAGGGGGACATCTCGTAATCTTGAAGTCTGTTCATCTTCTCCTCCTTTCACCTTGGGGGAGCTATACACCCTATAAGCCGAATTAGCAACAATAATTTGGCCAGTTCTCTGCAATAATCCTTCTCCTAAAAGACCGTAAGCTATTTTGCTTACAAAGCAGCCGGAATGATTCTTATTTCCTGTTGCCGTCAATTCTAGAGACTGGCTCTTAAGCGCCATTTAAAAGAACCTTCATAGAGTGGACCAAAGTAGACCACAAGCACAATAAGTTGTAGTAGCCCCCAGCTATTTTACCCTTGCTATAAGGTGGGATCCTCTTTAGAGTAGTTCTAGTAGTTTTGGTTGCTGATAAGTGTCGATGGACCTACATCTTGCCTCGGATACGCTCTGGATGAGGAGGGCGCTCGCTGAGGCCGTAAGGGGTGTAGGTTGGACAAGCCCAAACCCAGCTGTGGGGGCGGTTATTGTGCGGGAGGGGCGCCTCATTGCACGGGGTTTTCATCGTCGGGCTGGTGGTCCTCACGCAGAAATTGCAGCATTGCAGATGCTGAAATCGCCCGGAGATGCCCGTGGCGCCGAGCTCTTTATTACGCTAGAACCTTGTTCTAGTGCCGGGCGGACGCCCCCTTGCACCGATACCATCATCGCCGCAGGGTTTTCCCGAGTAGTATTTGGAGCATTTGACCCAAACCCTCTCCATGCTGGCCATGCGGTGCTTTTACTAAGATCCGCAGGAATTCAAGTTGCTACAGGCGTTTTGGAGGAAGAATGTCTCCTTCTTAACGAAGGGTGGAATAAGTGGATATGCACTGGAAGTCCATTGGTTATCGCTAAGGCTGCCATGTCTCTGGACGGTTATATTTCTTCCCACCCGCGACGACGCTGGATTACCAGTGCTGCCAGCCGACGGGATGCCATGGGTCTCCGCTCCACTGTGGACGCCATTCTAGTTGGGGGAGAAACAATCCGAACTGATAATCCACGCCTTACCCTTCGTAGGGTTCCACCTCGTCCGCAACCCTGGCGTGTAGTTTGGACGCAAAAAAGCTTACCTCCGGATGCGAGGATTTTCACCGATCGCTACCACGATCGCACTCTAGTCTTTCAGAAAAGCTCTCTTAGGGAAATACTCCACTCCTTGGGAGCACGTAGCATTAGGTCCGTACTAATCGAAGGAGGGGGGTATTTGCTTGGAGAAGCACTAGATCAGCACGTCATTGACAAATTCTGCCTTTATTATGCTCCACTATTTTTGGGTGGGAGGGTGCCAGCCTTTGGTGGGTTGGGTATTTCTTCTCTCGCTCAAGCATTAAGACTGACTAAAGTTCGGTATAGATGTATTGGAGATGACGTCCGCCTAGAGGCCTACCCCCAAACAACTGCTATAGGTGGCTGTTCTGGCCGTTTAAATGTATCGCCAATTAAAATTGTGCCAGGAACTTCCTAGAAGAGTTCTGATACGGACGGAACCGTCGCTTTTGCGCGCCTTTTCATTTATGGGGAGAGCGACGCGATATTTTCTCTATTCTGATGGCCTATGTGGCCTGCGTGAACATATCCTCAGTTCCCTGAGAAACAAACGGGATGAACAGATTTGGGCGCCGGTTAGACCAAGCAAGGTAGGATTCTTAACAAAATTATACTGGGCGCATACCTTCTTGTAACGTCCACCACTGTTGTCGCTTCTAGGCCCCACAGCAAAGGTTGAATCCGGCCCCCACCAAAATTCGCTACATTGGCCCCTATCCCATGTATTTTACAGAGGGTTTTGGGATTTGTGCTGACGTTCTGTACTCCACATAAATTTTGTCTTGCTCCGTCTTCTCCCCTACCGACAGGAGCTCTCCCTCTACAGCCACTGGTGGTAAGCTCACCGGATATCTTGCAAATCTCGTAGGATTAAGACCGAGAGGTAGGGACTTCAGCTTCCGCGCAAGAAAGAAGGCTGCAGCCTGGCCCAGGCACTGACATACTGATAGGAGAAAAGCAAGGCGGTTCCAAAAGCCCCCGGAATAACTACTGATGAGAAATACCCTTTCCCTCCTACAGACTTTTTTATTTACCTCTAAATCTCCATTCCATTGGATATTCATGATTTCTCCAATGGGCTCCGTGGCAGGCACTTTGGCATTGGCACTAAAAAGTGCTAATCACCTAAAAGTTCGTGTGTACAGGAATTATTTTTCCGCTAGAGAAGACATATAGCACACTATTGGTATCCCCGACCAAGTTTTGGTTGGGCTCTTGTTAAAGCAGTGCAGGCTGTGGCGTTACTCTATGCGGAGAGCAGCTCTCCTCCTATCTTTAGCAACTCCACGATTCTCCCCCAAAAACTCCCAGATCACCCACATCACCAGATTCCTTAGATTTGGATTTGGAGCCCATCATAAGCAGGAAAAACTCCATTAGGTAAGGAAGACTGGATCTTCGCATATTTGAGTTCATGTCCCATGTGAGTAAAATAACAGGTGCGGCTCCTTAAATTCCTGGCTACTCTTAAAGCACCCTGGACTGTTAAGTGGGTAGGATGGAGTGTGTGACGCAGCGCATCGACCACCAGGACTTCCACTCCTTTTGCTTCACTTTGTGCCTTCGGAGGAACAGCACTGCAGTCTGTATAGTAGGCTAAGGCCTTCCTGCCTGCATGATGAAATACAAAACCTGCTGTGGTGAACACTCCATGAGGAAGAGCTACTGGGACAATTAGGAGATCTCCTAATTTGAATTCCTCGTGGACTTCTCTTAAACATGGACGTACGTAATTGCCTATCTTCTCAAAGAGATAGAAAAACATCCTCTTAATCCCTATAAGTGTTTCTGAAACACCGTAAATGGGTATATCACGGTTCTTGAACTTAAGGAAGTGACACAGATCATCGAATCCTAGAATATGGTCAGAATGTGCGTGCGTGTAGAGGACAGCATCCATACCATGAACATTTTCTCGCAAGCACTGTGTGCGGAAATCCGGTGGTGTGTCTACAACAATGCATATCTGCTCGGTCCGCAGCAGGATGGAGGGCCGTAGCCTGTGGTCCTTTGGATCCTGCGAATGACAAACCTCGCAGTTACAACCAATAACTGGTACGCCAGTGGAGGTTCCGGTTCCTAAAAAGGTAAGTTTTAATTTTGCCATAATGGTGCCTTATTTTCGTATGTTCCATGTGAGAAACATGTCCCTCGTGGAAGGGGGGGGGGAGCCCCGTGAGCCCCGCCGGTCAGCTGTGTGAGGTTAGAGGTAGCAAAGTGTGGATGCAGCCTAGGATTTGTTGTCAGGGGTGTGCCCTCACTAAGCACCCGTCCTTCTGTGACTCTCTAATTTTTTAGAGATGAGTCAATAGATAACCCCTTACCCCGCCAGTGTGGAGAACCCAGGATATTTCAAAAAGCTTAGCGTACATTTCTTACCGACTTAGAAGGATCTAGCATGAATGTTGAAGGTTTCTTCCACTCCCCAAGACTTTTTTGCAAGCCTGATTAGGCTTTCAGCTCGCTTAGCAATAGTAGGATTATAGCCTTGCAAGCAGCATATGAACACCTGAATTGGCAAGAAAAGTTAAAGTTGTGTTCCCCTTGGAACAAGGGCCCTATGGAGGAGGAAGCACGAGGGGTCGAAAGATGCAGTGGAACTGCTCCTCAGCTAGAGGAAAATTAGCTAGACATTTTCCAGTCTTTTTGCAGTCGGCCATCCCAGTCCGGAATTCAGTATAAGCTCAACCTCCCAATCCCAACACCCTATTTTCCTATATCTATGGACCTTCTAACGTAGAGGGTTCCATTGGAACCAAGCTTTCTATGCTGATTTGGCCAAAAAAGCACTAAAAGCATTAGGTACTAGGCCAGTTGGCAGGAAAGTTGGACTCATATTAGTTCCCCCATTCTCATATGTAGAGCAGACTGGAGATGGCTCCAGCGTTCTTGTGACATAAAATGCGAAGAGTCTCTGTTCTCCTACCAGATTCTAAAATCCCTTCTTGACAGGAACCGCGTCTTAGACGGATTTGCTAGCAGCCCATTCATTTCGGATCACTAAAGATAGTTCTAGGTTAGGGGCGCCCGGACTCGAACCGGGAACCAAGCAGTTATGAGCCGCCTGCTCTGCCATTGAGCTACGCCCCTGCATCCGTAAAGTAGACCTTGCTTCTCCCGCAGTGATTATTCAACGCAAAAACGAACCGGACTGTGACTACATCATCGATCAAGAAAAATTAGGCATTTGAGAGTGGGACAGTCCTATCATCCCATCGTGGGAATAGCATCGGCGTCGAATGCCTCCTTCTCTGTACAATGAAGCCTTTATCTGAAGGAACTACAAGGGACCCACTGCGTCTCCATTCCTTTTTTGATAGACATTACTGCCTCGCGTCTAAGCCCAACTAGAGCAGCTGAAGCAAAGCAACCGGATAAGTTTCCTTGAGACTCCTCCCGAGGGGACCTTAAGAACCTTCCAATGACACTAGAAGAAAGCCACAGAACCTTCTAGCTGTTCCACCATTGATAAATGCGAGCCTTACAGGACGCTTCCAAAGCTACACCAGAGAAGATCACAACCATTGGCGGAAAAATACTTATCAAGATAGAATTTTGATGTAAGCCCTTTTCCGCAGTCCCTTCAACCAACGCTCCTGAATTTTGAAACGTTGCTGGCGGATGAGATAGCGTTCAATTTCGTCGCGAACTTCTTCGATTCCTTTTACTAAGGCATGCTTATGAGCCTCTACAAACAGGATGTAATGGGCGCCCCCAATGGAGGTAACAGGGCTAATCTCTCCAGGTCTCATGGAAAACGCTAAGTCGGAAAGATCTGCATTTAGGGTTGTCCGCTCAATCCAGCCCCAATCCCCCCCGGAGTTCTTGGTAGAAGCATCTTCAGAGTATACACGCGCCATACGGTCAAATTTCTCTCCACTGAGCAGTTTAGCGCGGATCTCTTCAGCTATAGCCCTCCTGTTTCCTCTATTCACTGTAAGATCATTGCTACTGTCGCCTTCACGCAGAACGATCATCCGCAGCTTTACCCGCTCTGGAGTAGTATACAAGCGCCTATTTTTTCTGAAATACTGCCAAATTTGCCTGGGCGAGATAACAAAATCATCTTTTACGTTTTCCTGACGCATCGCCAGAATGGCCATTCTGTCCATTTCTGTTTCTTCGAGCTGGCTCAGCGTACAGCATTGGGACCATAGGACTCGGACAAGCGCTGTCCGATCCCCGTCGAAGTTCTCACAGACAATCTTCCGTATTTGTCCCTCTACTACGCCAGAAGGTATAGCAAACTCACGTTTTCGGAACTCTTGGAGTATGAGCTGACGGTCGACTAGCTCCCTAATCACCAAGTTTTTTAAGCCTTGTAATTTTTCCTGGCGTTCAACTCCATTCCAGTCCTCCAGCGCCGCCTGCTTCCTATTATGCATAGCTTCCCGGACCTCTGAAACCGTGACCACGCTACTATTGACGACAGCAGCAACTCCATCCAAGAATCCCTCAGAAGAACCCCAGACCCACGCGGGAGCTATAGGAGCCACAGCAAGGGTGCATAAAAGAACAACTGTTAACTTGTACATTATCCTGAACGTCTCGCCAAGACGGCCCAAGGACGGCTACCCCGGACTTTAGATTTCCAAGCATCAAGCAAGGAGACGCCCCCTGCGAGCACCCGAACAGCCATG
Source organism: Candidatus Xiphinematobacter sp. Idaho Grape (assembly GCF_001318295.1). NCBI lineage: Bacteria > Pseudomonadati > Verrucomicrobiota > Spartobacteria > Candidatus Xiphinematobacter > Candidatus Xiphinematobacter sp. Idaho Grape. Next base: position 690,771 of record NZ_CP012665.1, on the reverse strand, counting down.
CTTTTCCTCTCCTACCGCCATAGCAGGATTCTAACTGTCATCTAGCTTATCTGCAATCTCAAATACCCAGAAGGAAGATTATAATGCGCTTCCTCCATTCTCGTGCCATCATCCCTGCTCAGGAGATTTGCTAGGATCCGATGGGTGCGCTTATATACCTGCACAGTATCAACAATATAGGTGCACTCCGCTTTTATCTATCCCCTTTTGCTAGGCTCTGGGCTGGCTCTGGAAGTTTACGCTATTCAGCACGGAAAGAAACCTTCCTGCTCACAGGTTGCATCTCGTCGTCATTAAGTTTTGAGAAGTGCTACACGGGCCCTAGCAACGCATTGCTAGGGTATGCTTGAGCTGGCAACTGGTGGCTATAAATTAAGCTGACAGTGGGCACTTTACTCAATATAACCGTCAGCAATTTCTACACTAGAGCCCGCATCACGACACTTAAAGAGCCAAAACTTGCTGTTCTCTGTTTACCAGCAACTGAACTGTTATAGCTTTCCATAGCGACGACGACGACGACCGTAGTCATTCAGAGCCTCTTGCAAGTCTGCGGCCCGAAAATCCGGCCACAGTTTCGATGTCACATAAATCTCCGTATAGCTAGACTGCCAAAGAAGGAAATTGGAAAGCCGGATTTCCCCGGAAGTCCGGATCAAAAGATCGGGGTCAGGTATACCCTGAGTGTACAGGTAATTCCCAAATAGCCGATCATCAATTTGATCCATATCCACTTTTCCATCTTGTACGGCTTGTACAATACGTCTGGCCGCATCAACGATTTCTATTCGACTGCTGTAGTTCAAAGCAAGGACTAGTGTAATGCCGCGGTTAGAAGCAGTGCGTTCTCTTGCTTTTTCTAGAAGATGCCGACAGGTAATCGGTAAATCTTGTAAACGCCCAATGGCACATAAACGGACTTCCTGATGGATCATTTCTTCAATGCTTTCCCGAAGAAAGCGCTCTAGCAGATCCATTAATCCTTTCACTTCTGCAGAAGGTCGTTTCCAATTTTCAGACGAAAATGCATATAAAGTTAGGTATTGGACCCCTATCTTCCCACAGACTTCTATGCACTCCCGGATAGAATCTGCCCCAGCTTGATGGCCCGACAGGCGTGGAAACCCCCGCTGCTCTGCCCAACGCCCATTGCCATCCATAATGATAGCAATGTGTGTAGGAACTTTTTCATTATTCATTAGATCCGTATGGTCTGTTCCCTGTTGGCTCCCACACTAACAAATGTTGGGTTGGCACCCGTGAGTTCTGAGATCAATTCTATATATTTCCTTGCTCTCTCGGGCAAATCGCCATAGGTGCGTGCACAAGCAGTGGAGCACTGCCAACCGGGAACCTCTTTGTAAACCGGCTCGCACCTTTCCATATCAGACACCATAGCGGGAGGCGTGCGGAGCATACATCCTTCTAGTTGATAACCGACGCATACTTGGATAGTCGCTATAGTATCCAGACCGTCTAAGTTGGTGATCGCTAGCTTATCGATACCGTTTACCATACTTGCATAGCCGGCGGCTACGGCATCAAACCAACCACATCGGCGAGGCCGGCCAGTTGTCACGCCAAATTCACGTCCCATTTTGTGAAAGAAATGACCTAATTCCTTGTTTTCAGTAGGAAATGGGCCGCTTCCCACGCGAGTAGTGTACGCTTTGACTACCCCAATAACATGGTCTATTTCCTGCGGTGGTATACCGCTGCCTGTACAGGCACCACCTGCAGTAGTGTTACTGCTGGTCACGAAAGGGTAAGTACCATGGTCTAGGTCTAGGTAGGTGCCCTGTGCCCCCTCAAAGAGTAACCTTTTCTTCCTAAGTATAGCATCGTGAAGAAAAACCACCGTATTACAGACAAAAGGGCGTAAAACCTCAGCGGCCGCCTGATAAGCCTCCAAGACCTTTTTGCAGTCTAGCGGCTCTGCCTTTAGGTGGCGCAGCGCCATGTTATTTTCGCGAATGCGCTCGGCTAGCTTTTCTGTGAAGGTCTTCGGACTAACCAAGTCGCACATTCGCAACCCTATGCGAGCTACTTTATCTGAGTAGGCAGGACCAATCCCTCGCCTTGTAGTGCCAATCCTGCTATTGCCTCTAAGAGTTTCCAGGCGCTCATCCAGCACGCGATGATACGGGAGAACTAGATGGGCTAGTTCACTGATAAGTAGATTGTTTTCCACCTTAACCCCGTGAACTTGAAGGGCTTGAATTTCCTCTACCAGCGCAACGGGATCGATGACTACGCCGTTTCCGATGACACATACCTTACTGTGCCGTAAAATCCCCGAAGGGATCAGATGTAAAATGTACTTTCTCTTCCCGCAGACGATGGTGTGCCCAGCATTATCTCCCCCTTGACTACGGACTACAATATCCGCTTCCTCCATAAGGAAATCGATAATTTTCCCTTTCCCCTCATCTCCCCACTGAGCACCAACGAGGACAGTATTTGCCATTTTTTGTAAAAACTACTCGAACAGAAGATGAAGTCTTTTACCTCTAGATAGGTCCAGGGCCCGTAACCTTCTAGGACTCGTTATTCGGGTACACAAGGGAAATCATGCCTCTTTCTATAGCCATCCTCTTCAGCCTGCTATCTGCCTATTTTCTCTTGGATCCGAAGGACGCAAGAACTTGTTTCTAACAAGAAAGCTAGTCAAGTAACCTCATAGATTCCGTTGACCAGATCAACTCAACAATCACGGGACGTCTGCCGAAATACCTCGGAGAACTATAGGTTAAGGTTATTTGGGCCATTCTAGACACAGTTCTGCCCTTCATTTGAAAAGGAACTTTGACGTCCGCAGCAGTTTTTAAACTTTTTACCACTCCCACAAGGGCAGGGATGATTTCTCCCTACCTTGTGTGTGCCTCCTTCTCCGTAAAAAGGGAATTGCTCTCCGTCCTGAGACACTGATGAGGTGGATAAGGAAAAAACTGGAGAACTGACAAATGCAGCTCTCTCTATCAGGTCTCTACGAGACAAAAGGGGTCCCGTAGAGGGACGAACAAAGCAGTTCCGAAAGAGATTAACCAAGATCTCCACCTTAGCGGCGTCCATCATCTCCACAAACATGGTGTAGGCATCATTCTTATATTCAACTAATGGGTCCTTTTGTCCAAACGCACGGAGGTATACTGCCTCTCGGAGTCCATCCAGGGCATATAGGTGCTCCTGCCAAAGATGATCCACCGTACTGAGCATAATACGACGCTCCAACTCTCTCATCTCCAGAGGATCTTCTGTCATCGTTTGACATTCATAAGCATCACAAACGCGTTTTGCTAGACACACACTGTTTTCTTCAAAAGACCGAGAGGAGAAGTTTGCCTCTTCTACAGATAAGCCGAGCGAAAATGTTGTGTGAATCCAGTTAAGAAGGCCACAGATGTCAGCATCCTCTGTTGTTGCTGCAAATTCCCCCGCTTTCTTCGACACTACTTCGCTCATCATCTCGAAAATCATTGCACGCAAATCCTCTGCATCCATAATTTCGTTACGACGGCTGTAAACTATCTCTCTTTGTTGGTTCATCACGTCATCAAATTCTAGCGTGCGGCGTCGAATCAGATAGTTGCGTTGTTCTACACGTTTCTGTGCAGTTTCTACACTTTTGTTTAGCAGGGGATGTTCTAGCTCCTCTCCCTCCCTCATGCCGAAAGTTTCCATCATTTTTGTCATGCGCTCGCTAGCTCCGAAATTGCGCATGAGGTCATCTTCAAAACTCACATAAAATCTGGACATACCAGGATCTCCTTGCCGAGCACAACGACCTCGCAGCTGCCGGTCAATTCGACGGGATTCATGACGTTCTGTACCAATGACATACAGACCACCCAGACTGCCTACTCCCCGGCCAAGTTTGATATCTGTTCCTCGCCCAGCCATATTCGTGGAAATCGTTACTGCCCCAGCTGTTCCCGCATGACCAATAATTTCCGCCTCCTGCCTATGATATTTTGCGTTTAACACAGTATGCGGGATCCCCTCCCGCTTTAACATGCGACTCACTAATTCAGAAGCTTCCACACTCGCTGTGCCAACAAGGACAGGCTGCTTCCGCTTGTGAGCGCTTCTAATCTCCTCAACTACGGCACTATATTTCTCACGACGTGTTTTATAGATACGGTCATTTAAATCCCTCCGTTGTACAGGACAGTTGGGAGGGATAACTATCACGTCCAGCTGGTAGATATCGTGGAACTCATTGGCTTCCGTTTCTCCTGTACCAGTCATGCCAGACAACTTTTCATACAAACGGAAGTAATTTTGGATAGTAATAGCGGCTAAGGTCTGTGTCTCTCGGTCAATCTGAACTCCTTCCTTTGCTTCTACTGCCTGATGTAACCCATCACTCCATCGACGACCAGGCATCTTGCGTCCGGTAAATGTGTCAACGATAACGATTTTATTTTCTTCGACCACGTACTCAACATCCTTTTCGTAGAGACAGTACGCTTTGAGTAGTTGGGAAATATTATGGATCCGCTCGGCTTGGACGTTGCAGTAAAGTTGGCACTGAGCCTTTTTGTTGGCTTTTTCTGATTCATCTAGTTGATGGTTACCGTCGATGTCCGCAAATTCCGTCAACAGATCGGGTAACATGAAGGCATCGCCGTCATTTGGGTCAAGAAAGTTGCGTCCTTTCTCCGTTAAGTCTGCATCGTGTTGCTGCTCATCGATAGTAAAAAGGAGTTCTTCTTTCAGTTCAATTAGGCGTTTCTTGCCGTCTGTGTCCTGATAAAAGGAAAGTTCCGCTTTCTCAACCACACGCCGTAGTTCTGGACTTTCCATCATCCTCAAAAGCCCCTTGTTACGAGGTTGTCCTAGCTTTACTTTGAAGAGAATTCTACCAGCTTCTTCGAAATGCTTGATTTCCACGGCTGCTTTAGCCTCAGAAACTAAGTGATTACAAAGCATGGTTTGCTTCCGTACCAGTTGTTCCACCAGTGGGTTGAGATGATCATACTGATGGGTTGAAATGGTAGCCGGACCGCTAATAATGAGAGGAGTACGTGCCTCATCAATCAAGATAGAATCTACTTCATCTATGATGGCATAATAGTGTCCTCGTTGTACTTGTTCTGCCCTGCTAGTTGCCATTCCATTGTCTCGTAGATAGTCAAAGCCGAACTCACTATTAGTCCCGTATGTAATATCTCGAATATATTGTTGCCTCCGGAGTTCCAGAGATTGGTCGTGCTGAATGCAGCCAACAGTTAATCCAAGAAATTGGTAAAGCTGGCCCATCCATTCTGCATCCCGCCTAGCTAGGTAATCGTTGACAGTGACAACGTGAACACCACGTCCTGCCAATGCATTAAGGAAGACTGGCAACGTGGCTACCAGCGTCTTTCCTTCTCCTGTAGACATTTCTGCAATGCGTCCTCGGTGAAGAACAATTCCTCCTAAAAGCTGCACGTCAAAATGCACCATATTCCAGGTCACTGGTTGATCGCAGACAGTAAAGGAATGCCCACAAAGGCGATGAGCTGCATTTTTTACCACCGCAAAGGCTTCTGGCAAAATAGACTCTAGGTCAGCTGCCAGGTGACGAGGAGACTGAATCGCGGAAAAATGTGCCTTCCAGGTAGTCGTTTTTTCCCTTAGTGCCTCATCTGAGCAAAGTTGTAGTTTTCGTTCAGCCTCATTACATTGTAAAATGAGGGGCTGCATCCGACGAAGCTCCCGCTGGTTTCTAGAACCTAGAATTTTTAAAAGCCGGCTAATCATGAAAATGACAACAATCGACCTTAGCTAAACAAGATAGCCAGACACGCAAAGTCCAATTTCAAGAAAAAGCAAACAGGAAGTGCGAAATCGCCTCGTGAGGCGAAACAGATCTGCCTGAGAAAAGCAAAGAAAACTAGTAGCGAAACTATCGGCTAGGCGGTTTTGAGACTAGACTCAAAGAGAGAAGAGAGCTGAGCAATAGTTGAATTAATAGACTGGTAAAAGGGGACTTAACGAGTATGCCGCTTTCCGAAGATAGAACTCCCTACTCTGATTAAAGTCGCTCCCTCCTCTACTGCTACCTGATAATCACTGCTCATCCCCATGGAGAGTGCTCCTAGTGGTGTGCCAGTCTGTCTGGCCAGGCGGTCTCGGCATTCCCGAAGTTGAGCAAAAAAAGAGCGAGAATCCTCCGGATCTTGAGCATATGGCGCTACGGTCATTAGTCCATTGATTTGGATGCATTGCAAAGCCAGCAGTTCCTCCATGCAAGCTTCTAAGGCTGCTGGAGTAAATCCAAATTTAGATGTTTCACCGGAAACATTAACCTCCAAAAGGAGGCATGGGAGAACATTCTTTTCTCTGGCTATCTTATCAATATTTCTGGCCAGTGCTAGAGAGTGCACGCTGTGTATCAGACTAAACAACCCTAGTGCCCTTCGGATTTTATTGGTCTGCAAATGTCCAATTAAATGCCAATTGAGATAACTAGGAAGCATAGACGCTTTCTTCAAAGCCTCTTGGAGATAACTCTCTCCAAACACTTGCTGTCCGATGTCGACGGCCTCTTGAACCTGGCCTGCTGGGTGCGTCTTAGAAACAGCTACCAGGGTGATCTCGTCCGGATTCCTTCTAGACCTCCGGGCCGCTTGGACCAGTTTTTCCCTAACTGCTATCAATTTCTGAGCAACACTTCGCATCTTTCTGACCAGGCACCCACTGGCGAGTAAGCGCCCCAATTACCAAACCGCCCTAGGACGATAACGCCTATAAGGATGGTGTTGCCGCTGGCATCCTTTCTAGTCAACACAGGTCAAACAGGCCTCCAAGAGAGCGGAAGTGGAAAAGCCCACGCCGACCTGGAAAACCTCCTAGAGAAGACCCAATGACCCCTCTTACCTCGCATCTTCTGTTTGAGTTCCTCCACACTATCGGCATCTGATCGTTTCCACCCTCTATATCATCCAGCTTAGTGGTGCAAGATGCAATTAGTAGCCTTAGCAAGGAACTTAGTTTGGTTATTATTATTAGTTAGGGCGAGATATGTGTTTTGGATCAAAACGCTCCAAATCAATTGGAGACTCCACTGGAAGAAGGAGATACATTGTGTCTCGACTTGTTTTCCAGTCGATATGATAATACCCTCGCTGTCGATCAGCTACTTCTGAGGAGCCGACCTTCCAATTCGTTACCAAAAGGCTGTTTCCTCCCAGGGAATAACCATGTGGGTAGGGAGCTGCCTGAGCATTGTCATCTCTCTCAATATCGCTATGTCTAACAATACCACTGCCTATCGTACTGAAACCGACAGCATAGGGGAAATTAACGTTCCAACTGACCGTTACTATGGGGCGCAGACCGCCCGTTCACTTATCCACTTTAATATTGGCAAAGAGGTTCAGCCCGAAGAACTAATCAAGGCCTTAGGCATTCTCAAGAAAGCTTGTGCTCTCGCCAATCGAGAGCTTGGAAAGCTTTCTGAGAAAAAGGCTTGTCTCATCATCCAAGCAGCGAACGAAATTATCTCCGGGGAGCTAAACAGTCATTTTCCCTTGCGGGTTTGGCAAACTGGGAGTGGCACGCAAAGCAATATGAATGTAAACGAAGTAGTTTCTAACCGTGCCATTGAAATAGACGGGGGTGTGCTTGGCTCCAAAAAACCAATCCATCCCAATGATGACGTAAATCTGTCGCAATCTTCTAATGATGTCTTTCCAACTGCAATGAATATTGCGGCTGCCTCTCAGGTACACAATGCCTTGCTTCCAATGGTCCGTAGGTTAAGAGACATACTTGCTGAAAGGCAGAGGAAATTTTCAGGTATTGTTAAAATTGGGCGTACCCACCTGCAAGATGCTACTCCTTTAACCCTAGGCCAAGAGTTTTCTGGTTACGTTGCTCTACTTGAGACGGATTTAGAGCGGTTGCAGGCCGTGCTTCACGGTCTATATGCTTTAGCGATTGGAGGTACTGCCGTAGGAACTGGGCTAAACTCTCACCCTCTCTTTGGGGAGATTGCCGCTCACCATGTTGCAGTACTTACTGGACTTCCCTTTTTTTCTGCTCCCAACAAATTTGCTGCACTTTCTGCCCATAACGAGCTGGTGTTTGCTAGCGGCGCCCTCAAAACTCTTGCTTGCACTCTCATGAAGATCGCCAACGATGTCCGTTGGCTTGCATCTGGTCCACGTTGCGGCCTCGGTGAATTGAACATCCCTGAAAACGAACCGGGTTCCTCTATTATGCCAGGAAAAGTAAACCCCACCCAGTCCGAAGCTTTGACCATGGTAGCAGTAGAAGTACTAGGAAACGATACTGCCATTGGAATTGCCGGTAGCCAGGGCAATTTTGAACTCAACGCCTTTAGACCAGTTATAATCCACAACTTTCTTAACTCTGTCAGACTGCTCAAGGATGCTGGTAGCTCTTTCAGCAGTTACTGTGCCTCTGGCATCGAGGCTAACAACGGACGCATCGATGCTTACGTCCAAACCTCTCTCATGCTAGTCACCGCCTTAAATCCCGTCATTGGATACGATAAAGCCGCCCAAATTGCCAGGAAAGCTCACAAAGAAAATCTTAGCCTCCGCGAGGCTACCTTGACACTTGGCTATTTAAGCGGGGAACAGTTTGATAATATTGTTCGCCCTGAGAACATGACTCATGCCGCCGCTTGATAAGTACCATGGAGTTTACCCTGGCAAAAATTAGCCGTGACTCACCTCAGTCAATTGTTGGGCAGCGTCATAGCGCTCTACAATGTCAGCCGGGCTTTATGGATATGGAATGGAGAGGGCTCGACTTTTTCCTTCCTTTTTCTGTAGGGGAATAAACAGAACCAAGCGGGCACTTTTGCTTGGCTTTCCGCCCCAGTGTTAGTAAAGCCTAGTGCCATGGCTACATTGTAATCAGTCTGATTGCTGAGCTGACGGCTGGGTATAATGGAAAGGCAAGGGGTGCAGAAGACGCGGTCATACCCCAGAGCGTTCCAGCTGTTTTCCAATTTTTATTTTTATTAATGAAAGCATTCATTATCCGGTGGGTCATCACGACAGTCGCCGTTTATGTTGCCTCAATCATCGTTCCTGGAATGCATGTAGGCTCGCTCAGTACCTTAGTAGGATCTGCCTTACTTCTTGGGATTGTAAACACCTTCGTGCGCCCGGTTCTACTATTGCTAAGTACCCCCTTTATCCTACTTACAATGGGCATTTTCATCTTTGTCATTAACGCACTGCTTCTAAGCTTTGTCTCCTGGCTATTTCCCTCTTTTCAAATAGAGGGATTTTGGAGCGCATTTCTTGGATCCTTTCTCATCAGCTCGATAAGTTGGATGCTCGGCCTATTTTTCCGCACTAGTACTAGTAGTGATGGGCATGTCCACGTCATTAGACACCACTCTACCATTAAACGTGCCGACGCCCGCATAGTTGACGACCCATGACGCAGTCCCGCCATGGGACACGGTTGAGATAATTGAGAGAAAGGAGAAATACACGGAGGTACCACCTCTCCTCCTAAGGTCAATGGAGAATCCAGAAGTTCTGCACCATAGAATAAAAAGCTGCTTTGCCTTTCACCAGGCGTGACTTGGATTACTTCATTGCTATGCTAATTACTGATGCCTCTGTTTTCTCATAGCCAGCTTCAAATTAAGATTTGTGGGTTGAAAACCTCCGAAGAAGCCAAGGTCGCTATTCATGCGGGAGCAGACGCTTTAGGGTTCAATTTTTTTCCATCTTCCAAGCGCTTCCTTTCTCCAGGGTCCGCCTTGTCTCTATTATCCACATTACCGCGCAAGGTGGCGCGTGTTGCCGTAGTCGTAAATCCTACTTCTGCAGAACTTCAGTTTCTCCTTGCGTCTTGCGCTTTCGATGCCATCCAATTTCATGGGGACGAATCTCCAGAGTTTTGCCGAAACTCCGGTTTCCCCGTTTGGATCAAAGCTATACGGGTAAGTAGCTATGAACTTACCGAAAGGCAAGTACGCTCTTTCCCAACTCCTTATCTTTTACTGGATGCCGATTCTCCTAGTGGGGTTTATGGCGGTACAGGAATGCTCATTGATCTTTCCCTAGCTAAACGTGTGATTCATGCCTTTCCACATAAGCGTTTCCTTCTGGCAGGAGGGCTACGCCCAGAAAATGTTAGGAAGGCTGTTTCTATGGTACATCCCTTTGCGGTTGACGTCTCTAGCGGCGTTGAAGACGATCTTGGGTATAAATCAGCGTCAAAAATCCAGGCCTTGATTAAGGCTGCAAGGGAAGACGTAGTAGAACATGAAAAATTGTAAGTAAAGTCTACCATATTGCATGACGGCTCAAATAGCAGTTCTTGTAGGTGATGGTATTGGTCCGGAAGTTATGGAGGAGGCTCTTCGCGTGCTCTACAAAGTACAGTCTCACTTTGGACTTCGATTGAAGTTGACCAGGCAATTGGTTGGAGGTGCTGCTATTGATGCAACTGGAGTTGCTCTTCCCCCCCAAACTTTGCAGGCTTGCGAGACTTCGGATGCTATTCTTTTTGGCTCAGTAGGTGGGCCAAAGTGGGCCTTCCTCCCACCAGAACGACAACCGGAAAGGGCTGCATTGCTTTTCTTACGCAGACACTTTTCCCTATTTGCCAATTTACGCCCTGCTATCTGTCTTCCTGCTCTTGCTCATGCCTCTCCTCTTCATCCACGTATTGTCATGAAAGGATTTAATATCCTTTGTGTCCGAGAATTAACTGGTGGACTTTATTTTGGAGAACCAAAGGGCATTAGTGAAGAAAAGGGGGAAAGAGTTGCCGTTGACACCATGGTCTACCGCGAGAGCGAAATTCGCCGCGTCGCCAAAGTTGCTTTTGACGCGGCTCTGTTACGGTCTAGACACCTTACCTCAATTGACAAAGCAAATGTCCTCCAAAATGGAGTACTCTGGCGCCGCATAGTGGATGATGTCGCCGCTCATTATCCGGACGTTTCTCTTAATCATCTCTACATAGACAACGCTGCTATGCAGCTAATTAGAAATCCATGTAACTTTGACGTGCTGCTCACTGAAAATCTGTTTGGGGATGTCCTAAGCGACGAAGTTGCTATGCTCGCCGGTTCTATAGGCATGCTCCCCAGTGCTAGCCTGAGTGCCAGAGCTACCCCCCAGGGAAGATTTGGGCTTTACGAACCTAGTGGTGGGTCAGCTCCTGATATTGCCGGGAAAGGCGTTGCTAACCCTATCGCTCAAATTCTCTCCGTAGCCATGCTTTTACGGTACTCTTTTAGCACTTCTCAATCAGCGGTTGCGGCAGCGACTGCTATTGAAAATGCAGTCTGTTCCGTTATTACCGAGGGGAGACTTCGCACTGCAGATATTTGGACAGAAGGCACGACAAAAGTAGGAACCTCGGAGATGGGCAAAGCAATCGCTGACGCTATTAGCTTCCAATAAGGAACTTCTTCCGAAAAATGACATATACCTCTCAGGTGGTGCCCGTATCGCTTCACCGGTATGCTTTTTGATTAAAAGAAGAAAATGTTTGATAAGTTACTGGGATTTTTCTCCAATGATATCGGGATTGACCTGGGCACAGCCAACACCCTGGTCTACGCGAAGGATCGTGGCATAGTTTTGCGCGAGCCTTCCGTGGTAGCTGTTCACCAAGGAACGAGCAAGGTGTTGGCTGTAGGAGATGAGGCCAAGCGGATGTTGGGGAGGACTCCTGGTAATATTGTTGCCATTCGTCCCCTAAAAGACGGTGTCATAGCTGATTTCGAAATCACTGAGGAAATGCTGCGGCATTTCATTAGTAAGGTACACAATCGAGGATACATGGTGCGTCCACGAGTAGTAATCGCCGTACCGAGCGGCATAACGGAGGTGGAAAAACGCGCCGTCAAGGACTCTGCAACTCATGCTGGCGCCAGGGAGGTTTATCTCATAGAAGAACCAATGGCAGCCGCTATTGGAGTAGGATTGCCCGTCCAGGATGCTGCTGGGAACATGATTGTCGATATTGGGGGCGGAACTACCGAAGTTGCTCTAATTTCCCTTTCTGGTATCGTCCTCAGCCGGAGTGTACGCATTGCAGGAGATGAGCTTGACGAGGCCATCTCCCAATACATGAAGCGTACATATAATCTTATGATAGGGGAGCGCACTGCAGAAGAAATTAAGATTAGGATTGGGTCAGCTTATAAACTGGATAAAGAGACGACAATGGAAGTCAAAGGGCGTGACCTGGTGGCAGGACTTCCAAAGACTATCGCTATTTCTTCACAGGAAGTCCGAGAAGCGCTCACTGAGCCTGTTGCTACGATTGTGGATTCCGTGCGCATTACACTCGAACGCTGTCCTCCTGAGCTTTCTGCAGATTTGGTAGACCGTGGTTTAGTTCTTGCCGGTGGAGGGGCGCTACTCCGAGGTTTAGATAAATTGTTGTCAGAAGCAACTGCCCTTCCTGTTCATATTGCAGAAGATCCCCTGAGTGCTGTTGCCGAAGGTACAGGAAAAGCTCTTCAGGAACTCAGTTTTTTGCGTGCAGTTGCCTCCACAGACAAATCTCAGTGGAGACAGTCAATATAGCTTACCCACCAGCCTCGTCCGCCGTTTCGTAGAAAAAACTGGCCGGTGCAATGAGAAAGATTCACGTCGCCCTACTTTTACTCGTGTTGCCAGCCGTACTAACGCTGACCAATATGCGGGCCGTACTTGTCCAGAAAATGCAGTCTAACTTCCTCTCTTTTCTCTCTCCAGTAATGAAGACCGTTGCGACAATTAAGGAAACTTTTGTTGGTTTCTTCTACTCACAGTCCTCTCTGTCTACGCCCACCCAATTGCAACGACGGATAAGCACTCTCTCTCAAGAGAGAGATAGGCTCCGTGCTACTGTCAAACTGATGCAGAGCTTGCAAGAGGAAAACAACCAGCTCCGTAGTGCACTTGCTTATCGTGAGCGCTCCGTTTTTCATTTGGTCCCTGCTCGTGTAATCTCTTACAGCGCCTCTATCTGGTGGAGCACTATCCTAATTGACCATGGCTTTCAAGATGGGGTCGAGCTAGACATGCCTGTCATTACGGAAGTTGGATTGGTAGGAAAAGTTATCACCGTCGGAAAGGGCGTTTCTACTGTTTTGCTTGTCACAGATGAAAATTGTAAGGTGGCTGCCACAGTGGAAGGAACACGGGAAAAGGGTATCACCAGTGGTCATCGGATCTCTACCAGCAACTCTACACTCCTGGAGTTAAATTTCCTCTCCAAGGATGCCCAAATCGAATCTGGAAAGCGGGTTTATACCGTTGGGGTCAGTAGGGGGATCTTCCCTCCTGGAATCCTTATAGGGACTATTAGGTGTGTCCATTCTAGAGAACTAGATAGCCAGGCACAGCTGGAGCCTGCCGTTGATCTTTCTCATCTGGAAGATAAGGATGTCTTCGTCATAGCAAAAGGGACCAGATGAGGTCTATATCTCTGCTTATTATCTTCTCTGTCTCCACGTTGTCTTCTTTCATCATCCAAGATTGTTTGCCACCTTTGAATGGCCTGCAACCCACGCACATCCTGCTCACGCCCATTTTATTTACCTATGGTGCCCTCTCTCTTCCATTTTCCGCCATGCTAGTACTGGCAGCGTTCACCGGGTTTTTTACTGATCTCTCCACCTTCCAGGTAGTCAGTGGAACGATTGAAATCGGGATAGGCTGGTCCATTCTTGCCTACTCCGTACTAGGTGCACTTGTACAACACGTCAGAGATAAGACACTCCTGCGAGGAGTGTGGTGGCTGCACCCCTTCTTAAGTGCCGTATGTACATTTTCTCTGCTCTCTTTCCACTACATCGCGATCGCTCTACACAGAGACGGCATTATTTTCAATACAACCGTCGTTTGGAAGGTCTGCCTTCCCGCTATGATAGCCTTCCTGCTCTCCCCCGTAATAGGGGTCCCCTTCGCGGTCCTAGAAACCACCTTGTTTCCTAGGAAGCAGACAGGCCAGAAACCATAAAGACTTCTTTATGAACCGGAAGCGGACAAAACTCCGATTATACTTCCTAGCTGCCATTATTCTCCTCGCGCTCGGCGCAGTTACTACAAAATTGTGGTATATTCAAATCATCAAATCAGCTGATTACCGTGCGCGTACTGACGCACGCTCCAAGCTTACTATACGGATTCCAGCTGTACGTGGGGAAATTCGTGACCGCAACGGAATACCGCTAGTCCAAAACCGAGCCAGCTTTGATATGGACTTCTACTTACCTGCTGTAGTGCGCGCCTACAAACAAATCTATGGCCACCCGCCCCAGATTAGTCATCGAGCTGCTATAGGCAATATGATCAAGGATCTGACCGAGGATGATATCGTCGCTGTTGTCAAGCAAATGCTTATTTTTCGACTGGAAGACCTTGGACTTATGCACAGTTTCAATTTCGACAAACTCCAGACACACTATCGGGGTAGCGTCGAGATTCCCTTTCATTACCGCCGGGATATCGATTTCGATACTGTGGCCTGCCTTAGCGAAAATAATGCTACATTACCAGGAGTAACAGTCGCCATGCAGCCTATTCGTCGTTATGTCTATGGGGCCATGGCGGCACACGTGCTAGGTTATGTAGGCATGCCGCGCCATATCAATCGGAAGGAAGCCTCTAAATTCTCTTTCTTTCAGCCAGATATAGAAGGGAAATCTCAGATTGAACTCTATGCGAATGAGTGGCTAAAAGGTACTCCTGGAATACGCGTACTTCGGAGCAAGATAAGAGGGGGTGTTGCTGAGGAAGAAGTCAGTACGATTGTCCCAAAGCGTGGGAGTGATGTCTACCTTACCATTGATGCCCGCATCCAATATATTTCGGAAAAAGCCATGCGCGCCGTCGGTAGGGGCGCTGCTGTGGTAGTGGATCCCAACAGCGGAGATGTTCTCGCTATGGTGTCAGTTCCTTCCTTTGATCCAAATAAATTCATTCCCGCAATTAGTGCAAGGGACTGGAACACTCTGATTGCTGATCCCACAAATCCATTGATCAACCGCTCCATTGGCGCTTACGCTCCTGGTTCTGTCTATAAGATTGTCACCGCACTTGCCGGTCTTTCTAAAAGGCTCGGACACAAGCCTTTTACTTGTACCGGTGGCATCCAATATGGGAATAAATACATGCAGTGTTGGGTTGTCCAGAAGCACCTGCGCTCCCACGGAATCCTTACTCTCTCCGAGGCCCTAGAAGTTTCCTGCAATGCTTTTTTTTACCAGTATGGAAACGCCACAGGCATCGATCAAATTGTGCAGACTGGAAGTATGCTCGGGCTAGGGCAAAAAACCGGAATCCCTCTTGCCGGAGAATCTTCTGGCCTCCTCCCTACTCCAGGGTGGCTTTCCACTCTCAATCCTGCAGAGAGATGGTCCACAGGTTATACAGCCAACACATCTATCGGTCAGGGTTTCGTGCTCACTACTCCCCTTCAAATGGCCCTCCTTACTGCAACGATCGCTAATGGCGGCATCACCTACTACCCTCGCCTAATTGACCGCGTTGTTTCCCCAAACGACTGCATCGTTACTAGAGAGCCTACTAAGGTTATTCGAACAAATCTTCTCGATAAAAATGGAGGGATACGACCAGAGGACTTTGAGTTAGTACGTGATGGCCTGTGGAGAGTTGTCAACTCCAAGAGGGGTACAGGAGGGAAAGTACGCGTGCAAAATGTTTCTGTGGCTGGCAAGAGTGGGACTGCTCAATTTTGGCGTGACCACATTAAGGACAACCGGGTCTGGTTTGTTGCCTTTGCCCCATTTGAAAAACCTAAATACGCTGTGTGCGTTATGGTAGAAGGGGCGCAGTCTGGTGGTAGCGTTGCTGCCCCCATCGTAAAAAAAATCCTCGGGGATATTCTCGCTATGGAGAACGGTAAAGAGCCCCACTTGACTGCACTGAGTCCGGCTAAAGGGGACTTTTCTCAAATTGAATCGGTAGATTTTGAAGACACCCTCCCCAGCGTAGGGGCTAAAACCATTGAGAACGAAGGAGTTGCTAAAACTCTAGTCACTCCGGGCCTACACGCTGCAGGTAGTAAGGCAACACAGGCCACGCAACCCGATATTAGTGGATAAAGGGGCAGATATAGAAGGATCTGCATTTAAACAACCTCCGCTTAAAGCAAGAATCAGGAAATTTTCTAACCTTCATCGAACCGAAACACAACACTCCTTCCATCCCCCAAGGGAAGACGTGTAAGAGTAAGGGGGAGTCAGTGCTTTTACTATGATTTTCCAGAAAGAGTTCAACAAAAAGGGGGAAAGGCCCCTCATCCCTCGCAGCCATTGTGCAACTTTTCCTAGCGTAATGCACTAGTTTTTAGAGAAAGAGCTCACTCTCTTCTCTATTCTTTTACATGCAGCAGCGTGGATTAGTCTGCAGCTCCTGCCGTTCCTTTATCTTCCATGATTGAATCAGTAAAACGCCTCCTTGGTTTTGGTAAAAAGAAACTTGATATCATCCTCGTTGTGAGCTGCGAAAAGCTTGAAAAGCGCGTCGCACTTTTGGAGGGCGGTCTCCTAGAGGAGTACTCTACAGAGAGGGAAACAGAACGCAACGTCGTTGGTGCTATCTTCAAAGGGAAGGTACGTAATATTGAGCCTGGAATTAAGGCTATGTTTGTCGATATTGGCTTTGGAAAAAATGCCTTCCTCCAGTTCTGGGATGCTATCCCAGCAGCATTAGACAGTGGAGTTGAAACCATTAGCCGCGGTGGAAAGGAAAAAAATCCCCCTGCAAGTAAGAGGGTCACGGCCAAAGATGTCCCCTCCATTTACCCTGTTGGTTCAGAGATTATGGTCCAGGTAAGGAAGGGGCCTATCAGCAACAAGGGACCTAGAATTACGACGGACATCAGTTTACCAGGACGCTACTTGGTCCTTATGCCATTTAACGACCAGTGTGGCATTTCACGCAAAATTGAAGACCCTAGAGAACGCGAGCGTCTACGCACCATTTTAAGAAAACTTCGTCTTCCTGAAGGGATAGGCCTCATTATCCGCACAATTGGACAAAAACAACGTGAGCGGTTCTTTGTGCGTGACTTAAGCCTCTTGCTAGAGCAATGGCAGCAAATCCAAACTGGAATGGAGGAAAAGACTGCCCCTGCCGTACTCTCATCAGAACCGGATCTTATCGACCGTACGGTACGGGACTTCCTTACAGATAGCGTGGATGCCGTATACTTAGACGACAGGCAAGCATGTGAGCGTATGCAAACCCTAATTGGACATATTTCTAGACGTGCTCGCAATAAGGTCCACCTCTATAGTGGACAACAGCCTATCTTTGAAAGTTTTGGCGTCCAGAAGCAAATTGAGGCAGCTTTTCTACAGAAAGTGTGGCTGCCATGCGGTGGCTATATTGTCATTGACGAAACAGAGGCTATGATTGCCGTCGACGTCAATACAGGTCGTAATAAAGGGACAAAGGACATAGGAAAAACTATTCTTCAAACTAACCTTGAAGCTGCGGATGAAATTGCTCGCCAACTTCGCCTTCGGAATATTGGGGGTATCATCGTCGCAGACTTTATTGATATGAAGAACCGTAGAGACCAACAGGCCGTCTACCAAAGACTCCGTGAACGTCTCAGGCGGGACAAGGCACGCACGAATGTCCTTCCCATTTCTCCATTGGGTCTCATGGAGATGACTCGTCAGCGTGCCAAAGAAAGTTTAGCAAGTGTTCACTATCTTGGTTGTCCTTACTGTCACGGGCATGGCACTGTCAAGAGTCCAACAACGATGAGCGTCGAACTTCAAAGAGCCATCCACTCCGTCATGCGCAGGCATGTCAACAGCGTCCATGAAATTAGAATTACCGTGCACCCCGATCTTCTGAGTCGCTTACGTACAGAGGACGAAGAGCTGCTTCTAGATATTGAGCGCCACTACGCCGTGCGACTGAGCTTCCGCACAGACCCCAACTTCCATCATGAGAGATTTACGATTTTAAATGCTATAACCAATGAGGAGATGGGACCCTAATACATTTTAGGGTCAAGGGACTATTTCGTTGCACATGAAATTGGGTGAATGCTAAGTACACCTCCCATTTCCAGGTCGATCATCGCCGTAAACGCAATATATGCGCTGGGCATGAGGGGTTCAGGGCCACATAATTTTGATCCCTAGCCCAGGAAAATCTCTCTCCACTGAGCAAATCCTCTAGTTGATAAGTGTCCTGCTCCACATAACCAAACTCCTCGAGAGGAACATTGACGTAGGCAGACTGTGGCTTATGTGGATCCAGACTGACCACAACAAGGAGGACATTGTTTTTGGAAGGAGTAGATTTGCTGTAGAACAGAATTTGGTCGTTGTCCGCGGGATAAAATCGGAGACTTTCATAAAAACGCAGCGCCCTATTTTCTCGGCGAATCCTATTAAGTGCAGTGAGGTAATTCTTAATGTTTTCAGGAGCATTCCAGTCTCGCTCTTTAAACTGATATTTTTCTGAATTCAGATACTCCTCACCACCTGGAATCGCAGCATTCTCACACAGCTCAAAACCACTATAAATGCCATAAACTGTGGCCAGTGTGGCCGCCAAGATGGCACGAATTTGAAACCCAGCGCGTCCTCCTCGCTGAAGAAAATACGGCAAAATATCCGGAGTATTGGTAAAGAGGTTTGGGCGAAAAAATTCCTTCATTTCTGACTGAGTAAGTTCAGTAAAATACTCCATGAGCTCCCGCTTGGTATTTCTCCAGGTAAAATAAGTATAGCTCTGGGTAAAGCCTACCTTTGCAAGCAATTGCATCATTTTTTGGTGGGTAAAAGCCTCACTTAAAAAGATAGCCTGCGGATATTTCTCCTGAACCTTGGAAATGATCCACTCCCAAAAAAATATGGGTTTTGTATGTGGATTGTCTACGCGAAAGATAAGTACCCCGCGGGCACACCAGAATAGTAGCACCTGAAATAGTTCCTCCCAAAGAATCCTCCAATTCTTAGCGTAAAAGTTGAGTGGAAAAACGTCCTCATACCTTTTAGGTGGATTTTCCGCACACTTAATGGAGCCATCTGGACGCCAAAAAAACCACTCGGGATGGTCGCGAAGATAAGGGTGATCTGGAGAACAATTGATGGCAAAGTCCAATGCAACTTCCATACCCCGCTTATGTACTTCCGAAACCAACCATTCGAAATCCCTGAGTGTTCCCAACTCAGGTGCTATATCCCGATGTCCACCACCCATTTCCCCTTGGCGGAAGTTGCCGATTGCGTAGGGTACTCCTGGATCTCCAGGCATACACCTTGGGGCATTATTTCTCCCCTTGCGGTTAGTTTCTCCAATAGGATGAACCGGTGGGAAGTAGACAACGTCAAACCCCATTTCCTTCGCATCGTCGATTCTGTTTAGACAATTTCGCAATGTCGACCCTGACTCTGCTTTTCCTTCCGCTGAACGTGGGAAAAACTCATACCACGCTGCGAAAACCGCTCTTTGACGATCTACACGCACCCTTCGAGTGGGTAATAACACTGCAGAAAGCGATCGCTCTCCCCAATACATCATCAGTGCGATCAACTTAGGATCCTTGCAGAGGGAATGTAACTGTTCGGTGTTGGCTTGCCGAGCCGTTTCGGAAAACTTTTCCAAGATTGAAGCATCGGTGGTCGCACCTGCATTCTGAGCAGCTGTTTCTATAAATTGAGATCCCTCTAAAGCCTCACTACGGAGCTCATACATGCCGCCATCGAATTTCTTACAAATTTCCTGCTGCCAGGAAAGGAACTCGTCTTGCCATGCTTCGATAGTATACTCCCACATTCCTACCTTAAGTAGGGGGAATGCCCCCCTCCATCGATTGTTTTCCAGGGCAAACATCATCCCCTCGTTCCATACTTTTTCGCCCACAAATCGCCACTTTAGGACGGCCCTGAGAACTCCACACCCTTCCTTAAAAATGTCTGCCTCAATGCAAAGGTCCCCTCCCACTGCCCGTTTTAGAGGAAACTTTCCGCAATCCAGCTCTGGAGTAAGGTGCTGAATAACGATAGCGGCTGGTTGTTTCACGGGATAGTTTACCACTGGAAAGTTTACTAGAGTATACCCCTGCCTTAAGAGAACTTCCCTTACCGTCCCTCAAGCTAACCTTCCTTCAGAAGAGCTATCATGACGCAAGAACTTTGAAAACTCACAGTTCAAAACCAGCTGATAAGATATCTCCAGGACCTTACCACATAAAATTCGTGAGGTACTTCTACTCTAAAGGTCCAAAAAACAACCTGGATTTCCGGGCTTTCGGATAGTGGCGCAATGCTGAGGAAAGGGCCAAGCAGACTTGGCCCCCTTTCTAAGGGGACATGACCATAGGTTTTTTTGAAAAAACTGCACTGTTTTTTGGCCAAAATTGATTTTCACAAAAGACGTGCCTCACACTGCTAATCCAACATCCGTTCGCTTTTCTAGGAAAAGCTCTAGCCCGCCCTGCCTAGCAGGAAGGAACATCCTTCTCAATCCTAATTAGACAGGAGACTACTTCTTTACACGCGCCACGCCCAGCTATGTAGCTATCAAACTGTGTGCGCCAAAAATTTCTAGGCCTCTTTTATAACCGCGGTTTTTAAGACGATTATCGGAGACAGTTGGACATGATACGCTCCTCTTGTTAAAACTTCGAAGTCACCCATTATGAGATGATGAGATGATTTGACTTCCGCGTGCGATAGTTCTTAGATTGGGCCGCATGGTGGAGATGAGCCAAAGTGCGGCTCGGCATCTTGCTGAGCTCCTAGCTGCTGGTGGGAGGGGGTTGTGCATTTCTTTGGAGCGTGGCTGGTGTACAGGATTAGGGTATGTGATGTCTCTGGGCTTCCAGGGGGACGGAGATGTGGTCCTTACATGCGAGGGGAGTCGTGTTTTCGTTGATCAGGAAGGTGTTCCTTATCTAAGTGGGAGCACTTTGAATTACGAGGATTTCCTCAACGGGAGTGGTTTCCACATTCAAAATCCCCAGGCATCTCGCAGCTGTGGGTGTGGAACTGAGATAGCTTCATAGTTTTTCTCTTCATCTGCGACTTGGCCGAGAGATCTCACTACTGCTATTTCCGGCAGCCCACGCTTGAAGGCAGGGGAGATGTTAACCCTGTCCTCTAACAAACTTGAAGAGCACTTGGATGGCAAAACTCGTGAGGCTTGAAGAAGGCGACGATTTGTCTATTAGCGGCCGGCGGAGAGGGGATAAGAATGGGCTATTCTCCTGGACCGTTTTTATTCTCTTCCTCACATTATTCGCCGTGTTCTGCTGGTTAGGAAGTTACTACATTTTCGGATATCCGGAAAAACCCCTAAGTTACGAGGCTCTTAGAAAGCTAAGAAAATTGGAGAATATCCAAAAATTCGAGCTGACAACTGCACCAAAAGGGGAGTTTTTAGATCCGAAGGCTCTCTCCCGACGATATGGGGCAATGGGCCCTAGAGTGCTAGATAGCGCTAATGCTCGGTTGCTGCGCAACTTTATCCGCAATTACAAGGAAACACGCGATCTAGTTCCCTACGTTGTTGGGACTTATACCATCCTTGACTCATTTGATCTAAGTGCTCGTAACCTTTTCTCTTCTGGTGTAGTTGTCCTCGCCCAATCTATAGACTCTCCGAGCGTGCTACTAGAGAGTGTCTTTACTGCCAGACAACGGGTAGTACCTCTTCTTCAGAGAACCCTCCTCACCGGGCTGAACATCCGCCTAGAAAGGCGGTTTGATCTTTCTGCATTAATCCACGCAAAGCGCACAACGGACGGACGTATGCTTTTTACCACTCTCCCGATCCTTTACGGGAGTTACTCTTCCTACCATGGTCCCGGAAGCTTTTCTCTATCCCCCCCTGCTTTTCTCAATATTAGAGCAGGTCTTCCAATTCTCTCCCAAGAAGAAATAGAAGCCGCCAGTAGAACCTATCGCCTCCACCGCAGGCAATCTGAACTGGAGACTTCCCTAGCAAAATCTCAATCCTTTCACAAAAAGGACACCCCTCCACGTACTCTTACCTCTAATACAACGGGATCTTCTAAAGAAGGCCAGCTCATACGCATTGAAAGACCGGTACCTCCACCAGAGAAAACTGCTGGTGCTTCCCTAGAGAGTTATTCTCACCACTCACCTACTTTTCCCCGGAACGTCCAACCTAAAAAGGCACAAACCGTACTCCCTATTTTTATGCAGGAAACAAAAATGACTCAAGCAACACCAATTCAATCGGATGCTATACCTCCTACTCCAGTGGTGGAATGCACACATCCCTCGAAGGGGATCACATCCTCCGTCTCTTCAGCTCAACCAGAAGATCTCTTCTTGAGTTCTTCTTCTACCTCTCATGTCCCTTCTTTGCCAACTTTTTCCGTAACTACTCCACTTACCAATCTTTCTACTGGAAGCTGGCAGACCTATAGGGCAGGTCAAATGCCTTTAGGGAGACTAGTGGATATTTCGGAGCTACAACCACCCATAAAACATAGACTCTGGAACGAACGAGTCTACCTTAAAGGTGGCTTTCGAGTAACTGCCTCTTTCCACAACCGAGTCGTACTTCGCCCTCAAAGCTTGAGACCACTTTCCTTCCTAAATCACCGTTGTGCAAAGGTCCGCGTCATTGTCGAATTTCCTTCCCACTTAGCCACCCCAAAATTAGGCTCTTCCCTCCTTCGCGGGAAGCGCCGCCCTTTCCTCATCATAGATATCCAGAGATCTCCAGCCGGCACAACTAATATATTTGCCAGAGAAGTTACCCATGATTAGCAGCACCTGCCAAGCATTCTCCCCCCTTATTCTTTCTAGGTTGGAAAGAATAAGGGGGGATGCTGGTCCGGTTTTTCCCTTACTTCCAGTACAGTTTCTTAAAAAGGTGATGAGCAGGAAAATATCCCCGCAGATGAATAGAAGTCTATCAGTGGAGGCATGGGGATTCGAACCCCAGACCTTCTCATTGCGAACGAGACGCTCTACCAGCTGAGCTATACCCCCAGTCCGGCTTGCTTTTACTTAAGAGAAGCCAAGTGTCAACTTTATTACTAGGCTGAGATGCTGGGAACCAGAATGGCCTCAGGCATCCCATGAATGAGTTTTTTGTCAGCAGGAACAATCGTGGCAAGCACTCCTCCAAGCACTGTCTGGGGTACACGTACATAGGTAGTAAAGTAGTATGGACAAAGACGAACCCGGCCTTGCAGTAAATGTATAGAATTGTCCGCCTCTACATAGGAGTGTTCCACTATTCGCCCTTTATAAAACCTTTGGAGTATCCATGGATTAGTCTCGAACTCAATAAGTGCCCTCTGAATGGCTTTGGACCATCGTTCTTGCGGTATATCCTGAGCTACAATAACCCCGCGTGACCCCCAGGCGAGTTCAGAGAACCCGCTGACCTTTAAAACAAGTTCACGTTGTTTTTGACTAAATTGTGCTAGACGAGTCCAGTCTTGGATCTCCAAGTATGGGAGGACTGCATGCGGCGGTAAGGGTGTAGGATCAACAATCCAACTATAGGGGATGACTTTTTTCAGAGCCACAAAGGTACGCTTACCTAATGTTCGTAGCCAGAAATGCTCCAAGGGTTGCATCCAAAACAAGGCAAACCAGATCTTTTCCTCCAAGGCAGGTTTCAATGGTGGGGTAACAGAAATTTTTTTAGAGAGAAGCTTTGCTTTTAAAGTCTCAGCAGCAGAGATATTCTTCAGGTCAAAATTTTCAAAGAAGCGATATACATTGGATTGCCAATCCCCCCTCGGGACAGCATCAAAAACCCGGAACTTTTTTCCATCTAGCGTATCCTTATTAAGCCGCTGTGCCAACCACTGCATTTCTGGGCGATAAGCTCCTGATTCTTCCGAAACCAAAATATCCCCCCCAGGAAAAACGCTACGAAACGCCCTCAGCATCCCATCACGGCCGCCTAAGATTGGTATGCCTATATCCGCATAAACCTCATTTAGACAGGCCATTAGGCCAATACCCCCAGGCACGCTGTCCAGCTCAGTGGCAATAATTCCCTCTCTAGTCAAGACAAGGTCCGGACGCAATACCCTAGGAAGATCGTTGGTGAACACTTTTTCTCTCTGGAAAGCAACGAGTCCTGGAGGTTTTCCGCGATCCAGTAGTTCAGAAATCCATAGGGGACTCCTTCCATCGCAACTCAGGCGGTAGAGCAAATTGCATGCTTTAATAAAAAGAGCGAGCCGATCTCCGAGTTGATGGATTTCTTCCAAAAGAGAAGGTGACAATGGAAAGGGATCTGGAGAGACTCTCCACGATTTTTCGTGAAAGAATCTTCCTTCCGGAAAAGCATCCCGAATACGTGCCGCCCTCCAAAGGGCTGCTTGCCTAGACAGTACTTCTACGCTCACGGAACTATAGTTTAAGGGCTTTTCGGACCAACTCTTCTGAGGAAACCAGTCCATGCGAGTGTTTCAGTACTTGATACACCATTCGGCGAGCTTCCGGTTTCCTATAACCTAAGGACATTAAAGCAAAGACCGCATCACTAGCATTGGCGGAAGCATGCTTATCTATGTGAGTGAGGCCGACTTCTTCCCATTCTGCTACTACACCTAGTTTATCCCTTAACTCCAGGATCACCCGCTCAGCTGTCTTCCTTCCCATGCCGTTGACACACGAAATAGTTGTCAGGTCCGAACGGATCACAGCAGCCTTAAAGGCATCCACGCTCATCCTACTTAGGATAGAAAGTGCCAACTTGGGTCCTACACCTGATACACGTTGTACCAAAAGTCGAAAAAGATCCCTTTCGTCGGAAGAAATGAATCCGTAAAGGACATGGCTGTCCTCCCGAACAAGCAGGTGGGTCAAAATCCGCACTTTTTCCCCTATCTTTGGTAATTGACAAATGATAGATGTAGGAACGTGAAGCTGATAGCCAACCCCATGCACGTTGATTGCAATCTGCGCAGGCAATATCTCGGATAAGATGCCCTCTAAAAAGGCAATCATGGTACACCTCTAGCTCGCTTACTTCCACTAAAAAGGTTAAGTCTCCACCCCCAAGTAGAGCTTCTTGTTCTGTAGTACTCAGTTCCGATCACAAGTTTTTTCCATCACTTCCTTTCTACCAGGAGGGATTGAGGCTAAATTTCCCTGTTTCAGGCACGGGAAGCATAGTAACGCTTATTCTGGCCTAGAATAAGGAGCCGCTGTTTCTCTTCAAGAAAGCACGTAGTCAAAACCGCTGCTAGCCGCCAGATCCCTGACACACTTTTGGTGGTGGTTGCCACAGCTAGTTCTAGGAGAGTGATGGTGCGAACCCTTCTGGCTAAGGATGATCGCGACTCCTCTTCCACTTTAAGCAATGAGCTCCCGTAGTTCTATAAGTGACAGCCGGTTAAGCGCTCCCTCCAGGTCAAGGACCCCACTCAGCAATTCCTTCTTGGCCTGTTGCATACGTAGGATACGCTCCTCAACAGTGTTACGCGCGATAAGCTTAATAGAAGTCACAGTGTGTCTCTGACCAATACGATGTGCACGAGCTGTAGCTTGCTCCTCAATTGCTGGATTCCACCAGGGATCAAAGTGAATCACTGTATCTGCCGCAGTCAGGTTGAGTCCTACTCCACCTGCTTTAAGGCTGATTAAAAAAACAGTTAGTGAACAATCTTCTTGAAATCGGTCAACAACGTTTTTGCGGTCCCGCGTGGTTCCATCCAGCCTACAGTAGCGGATTTTTTCTCCGTCCAGAGCCAGCGCTATAAGGTCCAGCATAGAAGTAAATTGGCTAAAAACTAGCACACGATGGTTTCCGCCTATGACCTCCTGCATCAGCTCTAGCAATGCTGCAATTTTTGAGGAGGATTCCCTAGCTTCCGGATGGATGAGACGGAGATCACAACAGAGCTGTCTCAAACGTAATAGGGCAGTTAAGGTCAACATACGGGCCGCATCAGAATCAGATTTTTTCATGAGTGCATCAATCTTTCTTCGAGCGGCAAGTTGAAAGGCCACGTACGCTTCCTTTTGGTTTCTGCTTAGCTCCACCTCTGCCACTTTTTCAATCTTATCGGGGAGATCGTCTAAGACCTCCTGCTTTAGCCGCCGCAAAACATAAGGCTGGATACGACGGAAGAGACGACGTGCTATATCGTCTCTTCCCTCCTCTTCAAGAAGAGGGATTTCGTAACGATCCCTGAAAGACTGCAGTGGACCTAGATATCCTGGAAGAAGAAAACGGAACAGGGCCCACAAATCTTGTATGGAATTTTCGATGGGGGTTCCAGTGAGGATAAACCTGCTCTGTGCGCGAAGGGTATAAACGGCCTTTGCATTTTGACTTTCCGGGCTCTTAATGTGTTGGCCCTCATCCAAAATAATAACGGAGAACTCAATATTCCGATATTGATCTATATCACGTCGCAAGAGTGCATAACTTGTTATGCTTAATCCATACTCCAGAATCCTTGAAAAAAGTGCTGCCCGTTTTGGGCCACTTATGGTGGCCACCCTTAGTTCAGGGAAAAACTGTTTGGCTTCTCTCTCCCAGTTCCAAACCAAAGATGATGGACAAACTACCAATGCAGGTCCACCTATAGACTCTAGCATGGCAAGTATCTGTACTGTTTTCCCCAATCCCATCTCATCAGCAAGGAGGCCACCAAGGCCAGCCCTCGATCGTTCCAATAGCCACTGTACCCCTCGGATTTGGTATGGACGTAGACGCCCCTTCATACTCCCCAAGTTCCCTAATCGCAGCGTATCGTCGACTGGAGATATAGTCGGTGATATACCGGACCACATCGCTGTACTATCCTGCAGATAGGGAGCAAACATTGCAGGAATGTGCCACACTCCACCCCTCTGAACTGGGTTACAATCCCGCAGCACCTCTTCTATATCAGTAAGCTCCGGCACATTGAGTGTGGCTATACTACCGCTTTTTAGGTGGATGTAAGAACGTCCTCTCACAAGAAGTTTCTGCATATCTGCCTGGGAAAAAATGGCCTCTGTGCCAGCTGTGTAATGAATGTGAAAGTCCAACCAACCACTCGCATGCTTGCAGATGGCAAAGTGAGGCTCAATGGACACAAGGTTCGCAGCAATACGACTCCATCTCGTTCCTTCTATGATTTTCCACTTGCTACGTAATTTAGGAAGACCTGCGGCATAAAAGTTGAGTATTGCCCCTTCTCCCCGAAGATGCATGTACCCTCTGCCATGCTCAAATCCCCAGGCACACAATTCTGCAAAGACAGTATTTTCTGCCGCAGGATTCCGACAGCCAGGTTGCGAATAATGAAAACGGAGCTGAACTTCCATATGATGAAGTGAACCCTCTAGGAATAGTTCCACTTGTGGGAATTCGCTCTTTACATCTTCATCTTCCTCACTTTCTGGGCTAGAAAGGGGAGTAGAAGTTGGTAGAGTAGCAGGGATTGATGGAAGTAGTAGACTTAACCCTATGGCCACTGAGTGTTCGCAGATGGTTCCATAGAGACGTGATTCCTTGCAAGAGCATAGATTGTCTACATCAACAGAGCTTCGGACCAGCAAGCCAGAAAAGAACCGCCTTCCGCGGATCTTAATTTTTCCCTTGAGCATCGGCGGCTCATAAGCAACTTCACTAATTAGACTATCAGCACATAGGCGTCTTGCCTTAAGGAATACCTGTGCTCCCCCCATAGACATCAAAATTTTCTCTGTCAATTCCACAGGTAAGTATTTTGGAGGGGTCATATAATCGAAACCTGTACCACAGCACAAACACTCTAGATTCCTATAGCAGTTATATCTACCACTCTGGAGTGAGCAGTTTTACGATGTTCAAAGACAAATATCCCCTGCCATGTTCCCAGAGTGAGACTGCCACAGACGATGGGAAAAGTTTCGCTTGTGCGGGTAAGTGCTGCGCGTAAATGACCAGTGGAATCATCTGACCCTTCTGTTGTATGTACCAAATTCGGATCTCCCTCCGGTACCGCGCGCTCAAAATAGGCGTGCAAGTCTTCGCGGGCAGTGGGATCAACATTCTCATAAGTTACTAGGCTAGCACTTGTATGCCGAATAAATACTGTCACTACCCCTGTCCGAACTAGTGATTGCCGTACGACTCCTTGAATTGCTTGGGTAATCTCATAAGTCCTCTTCCCACGAGTAGAGACAGTGATAAATTGATGAAGAACTTTCATGAGCAGTATTTACAAGAAAGGGTAGCCCGTTCTTTCATGGAAAAATCCCACCCCTCAGGGGGAATAATGGCGCCAGTCGTTCTTGACAAGAGTAATTGGGCAAGCGAAGAGAAAGATGGTTAGCGAAGAGTCCAACCATCCCCCTCGGGAGGGCCCGTATTATAAATGTTGCTTATCGATTGCCGCCCGCAATCCATGCCGCCATACATCCAATCCACAATCACATGTGCAAGTGTAGCACACTCGTATGTTGAGATTTCAATCATTTTGCCGCTGATCTCGGTCGCATGATCCCTATCCAGACACCCCTCGTTCTTCCAGCGCATAGTTAAATATCTCTAAAAACTGCTAAATGGTACCCTTCCACACAATAAACTCCTTATAAACTCCTTACCTTTTTCACCTTGTCAGCACGAAAGAATAATGTTACCTTCAGCGCGAGGTTGCTTTAATGAAGAAACGAGTTATGCTTAGGGCGGATGGTCCTGGGATAGAGGGGCAGCTGCGCCTACACCAGCGAGATACCGGCAGCGCAGACGTACAGGTAGCCCTCCTCACGAGCCGGATTAACCGGCTAACGGAGCATCTCAGGGGGCATAGGAAGGATCACTCCTGTCGGAGGGGTCTTGTCAAGCTCGTGTCTAACCGGCGCCGTTTGCTGGATTACTTAAGATTAAGAGGTGTCACCTTTGAACGTTATCAAAACGCCAGGGAGAAGCTCCAACTTCGAAAATAGGAAGTAAAAATTTGTACTCTGTAACTCGTCAAATAGGGGAGAGAGCAATCACCATTGAAACAGGGAAAATGGCGAAGCTTTCCGATGGTGCTGTTACCGTCCGCTGTGGGGAGACCATCGTTCTCGCCTCTGCGGTTTCGTCGGCAACCCTCAAGGAAGGGCAGGATTTTTTTCCTCTCACCGTAGATTACCGTGAAAAGGCGGCCGCAGCTGGCAAGTTCCCTGGAGGGTATTTCAAAAGGGAGGGGCGCCCTACTGAAAAGGAGACACTGACCTCCAGGATGACTGATCGCCCTCTCCGCCCCCTTTTTCCGAAAGGGTATTTTTATGACACACAAATCATCAGTCTTCTGTTGAGTGCTGATGGGGAGAATGATCCTGATATTCTCAGCATCAATGGTGCCTCTGCCGCGCTTGCTGTTTCTGACATTCCATTTGCCGGGCCGGTGGGTGCTGTGCGTATAGGGTATATCTGTGGGGAGTTTATTGTGAATCCTACTCACACACAGCGCGCTCAGAGTGATCTCGACCTCGTTTATGTAGGAGATGGAAAGAATGTCATTATGATCGAAGGTACCGCGGGGGAGTTTCCCGAATCTAAACTGATTGCAGCACTTCCCATTGCCCGCAGGTATGTTGCCACTCTAGTCGATGCTCAGAGAGAGCTTCAGCGCCTTGCCGGAAGAGTTAAACGCACGGTACCTCTACTCACTGTATGTACTTCTCTGTCGGAGACCGTCCATCAAGTGGCAGGGAATCGTGTCGAGACGGTCCTCTACATCCAAGACAAGCGGGCTAGGGAAAAGGCCATAGGAGCCTTAAAGGAGGAGGTGAGAGCCGCTGCGCTTGCGAAATATCCGCAGGCAACTCCTTTTGACCTTGCTCAGGCATTTGACCTCCTCCAAAAGAGGGCGTTTCGCATCGGCATCCTAGACCGCCAGCAGCGCTGCGATGGACGTGGGCTCCATCAGCTGCGCCCCATTATCTCCGAAGTAGGGTTGGTCCCGCGAGCTCACGGTTCGGCGCTGTTTCAACGTGGTGAAACTCAGGCCGTTGCTCTAGCAACTCTTGGTGCCATTGATGAGGCTCAGATGATTGATGCCTATGGTGGGGGGGAAGGAAGCAAGCGGTTTATTCTTCACTATAATTTTCCACCATTTAGCGTCGGAGAGACTGGCCGGCTAGGCGGAAGCAGCAGACGGGAAATTGGGCATGGGGCTCTTGCCGAGCGTTCCATTGCACCTGTTGTTCCTATTGAGGACGAATTCCCCTATGCCATCCGCATTAGTAGCGAAGTAATGGAGTCCAACGGTTCCACGTCGATGGCTTCTGTCTGTAGCGGAACTCTCGCTCTCATGGATGCAGGAGTCCCGATTAAGCGGCCTGTAGCTGGCATCTCTATTGGCCTTGTCGCTGAGTTTGCAGATGACGGGTCTCTAGCTCGTCACGCTACCTTTACCGACATTATCGGCTTGGAAGACCATTTTGGAGATATGGATTTCAAGCTCTGTGGCACCTCTGTGGGAGTAACTGGATTCCAGCTCGACCTCAAGATACCTGGGATTGGTCATGAAATCCTGGCTGAAGCCATTGCTAAGGCTACAGAAGCCAGAGTGCATATTCTTCAGCAAATGGTTGCAACTATTTCTGCACCTCGTGCAGAGCTCAACCCTTATGCTCCTCGCATTGAAACCATTTGCATCCCTAGTGAAAAGATTGGACTTCTAATTGGCCCTGGTGGGAAAACTATCCGAGGCATCGTTGCTGAGAGCGGAGCAGAGATTAATATTGAAGATGACGGCTCTGTCCGCATCTACTCTAGTAACAGAGAGAGCCTTCAACGAGCCAAGGAAATCATTCAAGGTATGGTCAGAGAGGTCGCGGTAGGTGAGATTTATCAGGGTGCTGTGGTATCTATCAAGGAATTTGGCGCCTTCGTCGAGATTCTTCCAGGAAAAGATGGGTTGGTGCATATTTCCGAACTTGCTGACTCACACGTAAGAAGGGTAGAGGACGTGCTTTCTATTGGAGATAGTATCTGGGTACAGTGTATTGGGATTGACGAAAAAGGGCGCGTGAAACTCAGCCGGAGAGCAGCTATGAAAAGGCGTAGCGTTGAGTCCGTTCTGTCTCCAAAAGAATAGAACTATTCCCCTTTTGTTTCCCTTACTTAAGGGCAGCTTTCTGCTAGTACTTTATTATAAACCCGTACGGTTTCCTGCATTCGACTATCGAGTGAGAATCGCTCTCTGCCCTCCATTGCTGCCTTCCTTGCAAGCTTTGATCGTAGCGGGCTATCCTCTGCCAACTTGAGCATCGCCTCAGCTAGAGCCTCTACATTGCCAGGAGGCACCAGTAATCCTGTTTCCCCAGCGCTGACTACCTCTGGAAGGCCACCAACACAACTTGTAATCACCGGCTTTCCAAGACAAATAGCCTCTGGCGCGGTCCTAGATTGGGCCTCCCTCAGGGAGGGAACCACTGCAACATCTAGGGCAGCAGTTGCTGCTGCTACATCCTCCGCGTGTCCATGTAAAATTAGAGGGGTTTCCCTAGAGAGGGATATTGAATTCTCTGGTTTCCATCCATTATAGCCAAATTCCCTCTGCACAATCTCTAGGCACCTTACTCGCATCGAAGAACCCTGTTTGACGTTGTCCCCAACAACAACAAAACGGGCTTTCGGCGAATACTTTCTAACAATTGCAGCTGCCTTGATAAAGATACCCTGTCCCTTTTCAGGGCGTAGCATGCCCACACAACCAAATAAAATGTCCTGCGGAGTTGCTCCCCAAAGAAGACGAAACTCGTTTCCATCTACATTTGGATGAAAGCGCTTAATATCTACTCCCTCTCCGATAACGGTCATCTTCTCTGACGGAATCCGATTGTACTGCAAAAGGGCATTGCGAATTACCCTTGCGGTGGGTAATAGATGATCACATCCGTACCGGTAGCAGAACGTCCTAAAAAAACTCCTTCCCACTGGGTTAGTAATGTGACGACTTCGAACTATCGGGACGCCAAATAACCGCAAGGGGACAGCTATCCAAGCATCAATCGGACTATGCGTGTGCACTAAGTCACATTTAAGCTTACGGACCAGTCCATACAGTTTCCAGGTGGATGGAGGGGCAAAGATAGACACCATCTTTAGTGGTAGCACGCACATACCATGGGTAAGTCCAGCTTGGAAAAGTTCGCTATCCGGATTGCATGCTATCCAAGCATGATGTCCAGCTGCATTTAACCATTGCACCTCATCAGCAATTCGATACTCTTCCCCACCGGAGTTGAGCCCAGACTCTACGTGCAAAATACGCATTTCCTATCTCATCTTCTGGCGTCTAGGTATTTCTCGTGTATCTCCCATTGCTTCCATGTGGAAAAGAGTTACCCCGTTTTCAACCTTACCCATCGATCTCCACGTCGAGTAAGGTGTGGATCATGAGTAACCACCACAAGAGTCAGATCTTCTTGGTGTACTAGGTTTAGAAGGAGATCAATGATTGTCTTTCCAGTGCGTAAGTCCAAATTTCCCGTGGGTTCATCCGCAAATACAATGATAGGCTTGTTGATGAGAGCTCTAGCAATCGCAACACGTTGTTGCTCCCCACCACTTAATTCTGCAGGCAGATGATGCCCACGCTTCCCTAGGCCTACCTGATCTAAAAGCTCTTGAGCGCGGCTGGTGGGCCGATTACTGAGGATCATGGCCGGCAAGAGTGTATTTTCTAGGACAGTTAATTCAGGAAGGAGGAAATAGGATTGAAATACGAATCCCATTCTAGAGTTTCTCAACTTAGCAAGCCGAACATGGCTCACCTCATAAAGAGACACACCCTCAAAGAGAACCTGACCCGATTCAGGCCGCTCTAACCCTGCTAAGGCGTAAAGTAGGGTTGTTTTACCAACACCCGAGGTACCGCAAATAAACACAGTCTCCCCACAGGAAATTTGCAGATCGACACCGTTAAGGACTTCCACGCATTCTTCTCCTACCCGGAAGGACTGACAAAGCTTAACTGCCTCTACCTGTACTGCGGACACCGGCACGGATGGTAAAGAAACCTTATCTAGGAACGCAACCAAAAGTCGAAAAACTTTTCCCCGAGAGGGTTATACAATTAACACTTTTTCCTAGCATTTCTTCAAACTGAAGAAGACACAAGGAGGGAGAGAGGTCAATTTTGTCGTCATCCATGAAGTTCTTTCTACTTATCCCCATCTGGATAGCTACATTATTTCTAGTTATGGCCGCCTTCTCAAGTACGGAAAAACAGATTTTCCTACAAGGAATAGGAGCTTCTTTTCCCTCCCCTCTTTATCAACGCTGGATCGCCGAGTTTAGGAAGATACGCCCTGACATTGAAGTAAACTACCAAGCGATTGGAAGCGGTGCAGGCATTAAAGGTTTAAAAAGGAATGTTGTAGACTTTGCTGCAAGCGATGTTATAGCCCCTGAGGAGAGTGTAGCCATCCCAAAGGGTATTGTAACAATCCCGGCTATTGGAGGGTCAATTGTCTTAGGCTATAACCTTCCTGGTATTACCTCCCTCAAGCTTTCTCGCAAAGCTTACACTGATATTTTTCTTGGAAAAATTACCTGCTGGAATGATCCTAATATCGCCTCCATAAACCGTGAAGTAGTACTTCCAAATCTTCCTGTCCTCGTCGTAACGCGTTCGGATGGAAGTGGGACCACCTTCGCGTTTACCCGCCATCTCTCTGCAATCAGCCAAGATTTTAAGAAAGCTATTGGTGCCAACAAATCTGTAGCTTGGCCTATTGGTGTAGCTGGAAAGGGAAATGACGGGGTTACCACACTTATTAAACAAATCCCCGGTGCCATTGGTTACATGGAATATAGCTACGCTGTCAGCAGCAAGGTCACGTTCCCCAAACTACAAAACAAGTCCGGAAACTTCGTAAGAGCCACGCCAGCAAGTGGCTACGCTGCTTTATCCTCCGTCTCCTCATCTGAGGATTCCCCCACAGATCCGGATGGAAGGGAGGACTATCCCATTGTCACCTTCAGTTGGCTCCTTCTGCATAGAAGCTATGAGGACACTGAGAAGGGCAGGGCTCTTAAGGCCTTTGTAGGTTATGCTCTAACCACTGGTCAATCATTTGCTACGCAACTTGGCTACGTTCCCCTTTCATCCCTAATGGTAAAGAAAACTCAAGAGAAGCTGATAAGTATAAATAAACCTCGATCTGTAACAGAATAGGCTCTCACTATGAAGGAGAAGAGAAAAGGGGGAAGATTGTCTTGGCCAGACTGGTTACACGTCCTCTGTTGGACAGCTGCAGCAGCTACTGTTGCACTCTTGGCATGGATCGTCCTAGAAATTTTTAGCCAAGCACTTCCTTCCATCAGAAAATTTGGACTGCAGTTTTTTATCCACGTTTCTTGGGATCCCAACACAAACCGTTTTGGAGTGCTTCCTTTTCTGGTTGGCACTACAATGAGTTCTGTCCTTGCACTCCTTATTGCCTTGCCTCTTGGGGTGGCAATTGCAATCTTTTTAAGCGAGGACTTCCTCCCTTCCGTATTTCGCCAATCCATCCGTTTTGTAATAGAGCTTCTTGCTGCCATTCCTAGCGTGGTTTATGGGCTTTGGGGTATTGCTGTGGTGATTCCAATTGTCCGAAGAGGCGGCAATTGGCTGTCCAGCTCCCTAGGATTTATTCCTCTGTTCCAGGGACCTGTTTTTGGCAACAGCATGCTGGCTGCAAGTTTGATCTTGGCCCTCATGGTGCTGCCTACCATCACTGCCATTTCTCGTACTGCTCTGGTTGACGTGCCTAAAACTTTGAGAGAAGGAGCATATGCACTCGGAGCAACCCGTTGGGAAGCAATTCTCGGTGTTATTTTGCCAACTGCAACCCCTGGCATCGTTGCTGCAACCATACTCGCCCTTGGTCGGGCCATGGGGGAGACAATGGCCGTAGCCATGCTTATTGGGAATAGTACACGGTTGACGTTTTCTCTTTTAGCTCCAGCTGGAACTCTGGCTAGCCTGTTAGCCAATCAATTTGCTGAGGCGGAAGGACTACAAGTTTCCTCTCTGATGCATGCCGCACTTTTACTGATGTTGCTTACTCTTTTGGTGAACGCCACAGGAGAAATCATCCTTAGACGCACTCAGCGTACTACAGTAAAAATCCGCCAACGATGAGTCCCATAAACTCCCTGAATTGTCTGGTGGATGCATCCAAGGCACAGAAGGCAAAATTGCGTTCCTCTCTCAGCACTTTTTTAAGTTTCGTTTGCATTGGCCTTTCGCTTCTCACGCTTGTTCCTCTATTATCAATCGTCTTTCTCGTACTCAGGAACGGCATCCTGCTTCTAACACCCTCTCTTTTTACCAGTCTTCCACCTGCGGCGGGACTAGCGGGAGGTGGATTCGGAAATGCTGTCATTGGCACCGTTATCATGGTAGGCCTTGCCTTAATCATTGCAGCCCCAGTTGGTGTTCTTGCCGCAATTTATATCAATGAATACGACCGTAGCTCCAGATTTTCCTGCACAGTGCGTTTTGTAGCTAAGCTGTTAACTGGTATTCCATCCATTATTTGCGGAGTCTTTGTCTTTTCCATCCTGGTTATCCACATAGGATTTTCTGCCATGGCAGGTAGCGTCGCCCTTGCCATACTTATTCTTCCCACCATCCTTCTTACCTCTGAACAGGCCTTGTTGGGAGTACCCTATTCTCTGCGGGAAGCTTCCACTGGATTAGGTGCCACTATATTCCAAACTACCTGGTGTGTAGTGCTTCCTGAAGCTTTGCCTGCTATGACGACCGGTCTTATGCTGGCAATTGCTCGTGCTGCAGGGGAAACAGCTCCAGTACTTTTTACAGCGCTCTTTAACCCTTACTGGCCTAAGTCTCTTGGATATCCTACTGCCTCCCTCTCAGTACTTATTTACAACTTTTCCAACATCCCATATGATCACCAAGTAAGGCTAGCATGGGCCGCTTCGTTGGTATTGGTAGGTATCGTTACCATCACCAGCGTCACCGCGCAGCTTCTCGTTAGAAAAAAGTGATTCCTAACCGGTTGCAAGCGGATTCCAAAGTGGAGTACCATACCCACCTAGTGGTTCCTGGTGCTCAGAGTGTTGGTGTGCAATGTAACGATGAAGAGAGTTCGTCCCTGATTCTAGAGCCACGGCCTGTAAGGCGGATGGACCTACTTTCGGTTCAAAATTTCAGCTTCTACTACGGTTCTAAGAAAGCGCTTCATGGTATTTCCATGGAGATCCCTGAAAGGGAGGTAACCGCCTTTATTGGCCCTTCAGGATGTGGCAAGTCAACTCTCTTACGCAACTTCAATCGCATGAATGAGTTAATTGAAGGGGTACACCATGAGGGTGATATCACCTTGATGGGGAGAAGTATCTACGGCCCACAGATAGAGGTCATCGCATTACGGAGGAGAATTGGTATGGTCTTTCAAAAATCAAATCCCTTTCCCAAGTCTATTTACGAAAATATCGTATACAGCCTCCGGATTGCCGGACAAAGTAAGAAGAACCTCCTGGATCAAACTGTGGAGCGGAGCCTACGAGATGCCGCCCTTTGGGAAGAAGTCAAAGACCGCCTTCACGAAAGTGCGCTAGGGCTTTCAGGGGGTCAAATGCAGCGCCTCTGCATTGCCCGTGCCATCGCAAATCAACCCGAGGTGCTTCTCATGGATGAGCCCTGTTCAGCCCTTGATCCCATCGCTACTGCTAAGGTTGAAGAACTCATCCAGAGACTTAAACAAAAACTCACTGTCGTTATAGTTACCCATAACATGCAGCAAGCCACACGTTGTTCTGACCGAACCGCTTTCTTCTATCTCGGGTATCTCGTCGAGTACGATACTACCACAAAAGTCTTTTCTAATCCTGGAAAGAAACAAACAGAAGATTACATTACGGGGCGTTTTGGCTAATCTCCCTACGTTGGAATGGAGAAGGAGGGGCATGAGCGCCTGGTAAAAAGGATGAATGCACGTATCTCACGCCACATTTTGGGTACATTCGAAGCTGCTATGACTTCTCTGCGAACGAACGTGCTTATGATGGCAAGTCTTACTCAGCGAAACTTACAAAACTCTCTCATTGGATTAACTCAACGTGAAAACCAACCTTGCACAACCGTCATTGCTGACGATGAAGAAATTGATGCTCTAGAGGTGCAAATTGACCGAGACGGCACTGAGACAATGATGCGCTTTAATCCGGTTGCCTCCGATATGCGCGAAGTCCTGGCTACCATGAAACTCAGCGTTCATCTCGAACGTATCGCCGATCAAGCTGTTGGAATCGCACGCAGAGTTATTCAACTCAACTCGGTTCCGTCAGTTCCAGAAGTCATAGCAACTCACGAAATGTTCTGCCATGCTACTAACATGTTTGTGGATGCCCTACAGGCATTTGCTAATCGCAACATCGAACTTGCCCTAGCACTTAGATCGCGTGACAGAAGACTAGACGACATGAACAAGGAAATCGCTGAGAAACTTAGCGATACCATGCTGAGGGATGTTTTTCGTGTTCGCACCTACTTGAATTTAATTTTTATCGCCCGCTATATTGAACGCATCGGAGATCATTCCACCAACATCGCGGAGGATACAGTTTTTCTTATTTCAGCACTGGACATTCGACACCAAAACTAGGTTTCCAGAGAAAATCCCCAAAAGGGCAATACAACCTCCAAATGGAAGGAGCGCTTAGCAAGCGCATTCTCACTCTAGAGGGTAACCACTGCGACTACAAGTGCAAGTCTCATATGCAAAAAGGTATTTGCTACGCGCCACTTTCCCACAGGAAGCACTTTTTTGGCTATACAGAATAAGGTTTTTTATTGCCTCGCAATACAGAGGAATGCGGTTGTCTGTTTCCGGGCAAGATACCGCTTGGAGAAAGATTTCAAGTAAGATATGCATACAAGGACGGTCCCTCTCCCGTGCCAGGTCAGATGTCACCCCCCTCTCTCACGGCCTCCGCTATACCATAAGACTTAATGACTAAAGTCCATCCATTGCAGGAGAAGATATTACTTCCAGTAGCAGCAAAAAAACTGAGGTAGAAATACGGAATGGCACCTATATCTCCCCAAGCGCTCGTTAGCGGAGAAGGGTGCCATTTTCTGTTCACTCTGAATAAAAATCTTCTAACGCATTAGGTGGATACATCACCTGGGGGATACATCACCTCCCTGTCGCCTCTTGGTGTAGAAAAGAGACCACATTCTTTGCGCTGGGTCTTTAGGCACTCGCTACTTGCGCCAGCCAGACACATTCTATCAGGAGTACTAGAGCAGGCGGGGAGGACATGCAGACTTACACAAAAGAGGACACCAGCCCCCTTGTTGTGAAAAGATCTTTTTACCAAATGCATGAACAACACTTGACTGGCCACCGCCGTCTGGGATTTTACTACCTGCAAGGTAGAAGTGGCTGCGGTAAATTGACTAGTAGAGCTTAGCCTCATCGACCCTCCGCTATCTCAAAAAGAATATGGAACGAGAAATCCATTTGGATCCCACCTTTAAGATGGCTCGGCAGCAGTTCGATACTGTGGCTGACATGTTAGAGATCCACGATGGTGAACGCGACCAGCTTATCCTTCCTAAACGAGCGATCTCCATATCGATCCCTATCCATCGTGAAGATGGAAGCATCACTGTCTTCCAAGGCTACCGCGTACAGCACCATCTTGCCCTTGGTCCTACAAAGGGAGGCACCCGTTTTACACCTTCCTTGACTTTAGGTGAATCTGCAGCACTGGCTGTATGGATGAGTTGGAAATGCGCCCTTGCTAGTCTTCCCTATGGGGGCGCAAAGGGAGGGGTTGCCGTAGATCCCAGAAGCCTGACTTCAGTTGAGCTTCAAAGGATTTCTCGCAGGTACATGTTGGAGATGATTCCCTTTGTCGGACCACAAACGGACATCATGGGGCCAGATTTAGGTACAAATGAGCAAATCATGGCCTGGTTTATGGATGCTTACTCCTCCCATTCAGGAAAGTCAGTTGCTGAGATTGTCACCGGAAAACCAGCAGCCCTGGGTGGATGTGCTGGAAGACGCGAGGCTACTGGCCGCGGTGTGACATTTCTTGTGGAGCGTGCTTTTAGCCATATGCAGATCAATCCACAGGGTCGTACTGCCATCGTGCAGGGGTTCGGCAATGTGGGCTCTGTAACAGCCTGCGGTCTTGCCTATCGCACTGGAATGAAAATTATCGGCATTAGTGACCAGGCAGTCGCCATTTATAACCCCAAGGGAATTGATGTAGCCATGGCAGATCGCTACGCTGCAGAACACAACAAGAGTTTGGCAGGATTTTCAGGTGGAGAAGTCATTGATCCTGAGGAACTCCTGACCCTTCCTTGTGATGTACTGATTCCAGCTGCTATAGAGCGCGTTATTACGGCGTCCAACGCTGGGAAACTTCAATGCCGTATTCTAGCAGAAGCTGCTAACGGCCCTACAACCCCGGAGGCTGACGCTATTCTGGATCAAAGGCGAGAGGAGATTTTCATCATACCAGATATCCTCTGCAATGTGGGCGGCGTTGTAGTATCCTACTTCGAGTGGGTTCAAGATATGCAAAACTTCCTCTGGACCAACACAGAG
This sequence comes from Candidatus Xiphinematobacter sp. Idaho Grape, assembly GCF_001318295.1. Taxonomy (NCBI): domain Bacteria; kingdom Pseudomonadati; phylum Verrucomicrobiota; class Spartobacteria; genus Candidatus Xiphinematobacter; species Candidatus Xiphinematobacter sp. Idaho Grape. The sequence continues at coordinate 651,287 of NZ_CP012665.1, read as the reverse complement.
GTAGTTGACAGATTATGCAGGATTCTGGAGAGTGCTTTTTCCGCAGTAGTACGAAGAGCAAAAGAGAGGGGTATTTCTCATCGGAACTCGGCCCTCTCTATTGGTATTGAGCGCGTCCAAGCCGCTAAGCGGCTGAGGGGCTTGTTCCCATAAGAGGGGCCATGATTCGTGGTGTTTTGCCTTATGGTGGCAAAAGAGGTTGGCTGTTACCTTTACATCCCCCTATCGCGCGACCGAACTAGGATTCTTCCTGAGAAGAGGGAAGAAAACCTAGGCAAGGATATTATGTTGTACAGCCAGGCAGGGGGCGGGTCCTGAGAAATGACACATCCTTCTTTCTAGAACCGGCATCTCTTGAGGATGGATGGCGCCCTAGGTGCTTAGGGATCGTCGTGGGCTGCGTTTTCTCATATAGGAAGGCATTCCATTGAATGATCACACTCTGCGAAGAGACCCCCCCCACTGCTCTGGGGGTTGCTTGGTTTCAGGCATTGACTTCAACCCCTAGCAAATTACTCTAACCCTAGTCTTTGTCTCTCTTCTTCCTTGATGAAATCGGTTTTGTTCGTTTGTACAGGAAATACTTGCCGTAGTCCAATGGCAGAAGCTCTTCTGAAAAAGCTGCTACGTGGCCGAAAAGACATCGAGGTGCAGTCTGCCGGTCTCCACGCTATCCCTGATGTCCCCCCTAGTCAGTTTGCCCTACAGATTCTTCATGAAGAAGAAGACATTAACATCTCCTCTCATCGGAGCCATCCTCTTACGGAGGAGCACATTAAGCATGCCACGCATATCTTTGTTATGAGCCGTGAACAGAAGAGAAGACTCGTATTGTTTCATCCATCCGCTACGAGCAAATCTTTTCTTCTTCGTGAGCTTGAGTCCGATACATCTCTAGATATCCCAGATCCTATTGGGAACGATCTGGAAACATACCAGCGGTGTAAGGATGCAATTAAGAGTGCTGTGCAAAAAATTCTTGGTCTTTTAGACTATAATGCTACTCCCTCCTTCTTCTCTTCTTCCCTGCAACTGGGAGCTTTAGATCCTGAGATCGCCCAAGCAATTTGCAGGGAGCAACGCCGCCAGCTTGAGCATATCGAGCTTATTGCCTCAGAAAACTATACAAGCGTTGCGGTGATGCAGGCTCAAAGTTCTTGCCTCACAAATAAATATGCAGAAGGCTACCCTGGAAGGCGGTGGTATGGTGGCTGTGAGTTTGTAGACGCCATAGAGTTGCTTGCTGTTGAGCGTGCGAAAAAGCTTTTCAAGGCTGAGCACGCAAATGTGCAGCCCCATTCGGGAAGTCAAGCAAACATGGCTGTATGCTCTAGTTGTCTAGAGCCTGGCGATCGTATTTTGACGATGGATCTTGCTCATGGAGGACACCTTACCCATGGCCATAAGGCAAATTTTTCTGGAAAACTCTACGAAATACACCACTACGGAGTTGATCAACAAACAGAACAGATTGACTACGATGCTTTAGCTCGTCAGGCCGAGACGATTCACCCTAAGCTGATCATAGCGGGAGCCTCTGCTTATTCCCGCATCATTGATTTTGCTTTATTTAGGCAAATTGCTGATCTGGTCGACGCATTGTTGCTTGTGGATATGGCACACATTGCTGGTCTGGTCGCTGGTGGGGTACATCCCAGTCCCATTCCCTACGCTGATTTTGTGACTGCCACTACCCACAAAAGTCTCCGTGGGCCACGTGCCGGGTTAATCTTATGTAGGCAACGGTATGCCAAAAAGATAGACTCAACGGTCTTTCCTGGTATACAAGGCGGTCCTCTACCGCACGTTGTTGCGGCGAAAGCTGTATGTTTCTATGAGGCACTCCAGCCCGCTTTTGTGTCCTATACACGGCAAGTCATTTCCAATAGCAGGCTACTGGCTAGTCAACTTTCTTCACTAGGCTATCGCATAGTCTCTGGTGGCACAGACAATCACATGTTCCTCGTGGATCTCCGTCCTCAAAACATTCGTGGAGCCGAGGCCCAAACTATCCTAGATAAGGCTGCCATTACGGTTAATAAAAATGCGCTGCCATTCGACACAGAGCCTATCACAAAGACTGGGGGCGTTCGTCTTGGTACGCTAGCTGTGACTACTCGAGGAATGAAGGAAGAGGCCATTGGGGAAATTGCAGACTTTGTCGATGCTTCCCTCAAAGTGCGTTCGGACGATCAGGCTCTTGCGAAGATCCGTTCCAAGGTTGTTGACTTCACTCTGAAGTTCCCCCCTCCTGCAACTCTCCCTAGTGGATAGAATCCCACCAGTGGCTCTGGAAGCTGCTCCGGCAAACTTGCACCAGCGTGGTTTATTGAACAAGGCAAGAGAAAGTGCAACTGAATTACTCTGTTTTCCAATTTTTTTCCATCCTACCTACAGAATAGTGTCTCTTGTCCTTTCCATAGCTTCTACTAATGGGAAGGTTCTTACCTTACAGAACTTCTCCTTAAGAAGGAATACACAGTACACGGAATTATCCACTGCTCTTCTGCATTTAACATCAGCCGTGCAAGACTCCTGCATGAGTCAAGACCTGAGGAGGTCTCCTATAACTTTAGACTTAGGGGGGTGCAGAATCGTGTGCGCATTGCTTTCTACGTTCCAGAACTTTGTGGCAACCACTACTGGCGTATAAACTACATTGGGTGCTTGAGGAGTTCAGGAGCCCCCCACAAGAGAAAACAACCCCCCCCTTGTTATCCACGCTTCCTCCCTACTGCCAAATGAAAGTCGGGCATGTTTTCCTAACTCCCCCCCTATCTCCACCTCCCTCATCTCTCAGAAGGTTTTTCTGTTACCGATCCGGGGTTTTGGCGAACACTTTTCTTGCAGCCAGAAGGTAATACAGCTATGCTGGAGGGTCGGGAATTCCTGCTGTAATCCCCGGCTTTTTCCGTAGCACCAGGATCGATGGGCTGAGTTGTATACCTAAAAAGACACGGAACTGGCGCCAGGTGTCTGTCTGCCAGGACTTCCAGGATTCTCCACCGCGTAGCTGACGCTTGTAGACTCATGAGCTGGATAGCCCGAATATGTCTGCCGCACTACTCCATAGGCCGGATGGGACCTTTTATATTGTAACAGGCTCAGACGAAGCTGCGGTCCAACTCGCCGCTGCAGATTTGGCAGAGCGCCTGGTGCCACACGCGCATTCCTTTGCTAGGGAAATTATTGATGGTGCCACAGAAACGGTTGGTCACGCGGTAAAGGTCATCACGAGTACTATTCAGGCTCTGCTAACTGCTCCACTCCTATATGAAAACAAGTTGGTTTGGTTAAAAAATGCCTCGATGCTCACGGATCCCGTGCTTGGGCATTCAACAGTCCTTAGCTCTGCCCTGGAAGAACTGCAAAATACCCTGAAATCGGGCATTTCTACTGGTGTCTTCTTTCTTCTAAGCACGCCTGGTGCAGATAGGCGAAGATCCACTTATAAATCATTAACCAAGCTGGCAAAGGTAATAATTTGCGATAACCCCAGCTCAAGATGGCACATCTCCAATGCTGATATCACTGAATGGATAAAAAAAAATGCCGCCAAGCACCACTTTTGCTTTGAACCTGCTGCTCTAGATCTCTTTGCGATTCGTGTCGGGGAAAGCACCTCCCAGGCTGAGTTAGAGCTTCAAAAACTTTTCGTCTCGTTAAGTTCAGAAGACGGCAATACCATCACGGAGGCTGTGGTACGAGAGTTAGTTCCTGCCACGCGTGCGAGCAGCATCTTTGACCTCTCCAATGCGATCTTGACCCGAAATGCGCCCCTTTGCTTAGAGTTCCTCCGACAACTTATCCTCCAGGGCGAGCATGCCATAGGCATCCTTTTAGTAGCTATAGTTCCTACCATACGTAACCTCCTCATCGTTAAAGCTCTCATAGAACGCCATGATATCTCTCCACCCACACATGCGAACGCCTTTGCTCACTTAATTAGAAAACTTCCCACTAGCGTAGTTTCTCATTTTCCAAGAAAAAAGGACGGCACTCTAAACACATACGCCCTTGGGCTTTCCGCAATACACTCCGCCAGATACTCGCAAGCGGAACTGAGAACTGCCCTAAAGAAATGTCTAGAAACAAATCGATTGCTCATCAATCCTTCTCCACTGGAAGAAGCGACAGTTCTCACGCATCTCCTTTTGCGTATTGTAGGGAAGACAGCAACGAATACCGACTATATCTCCTCTGCTTATTCTTAAGAGTAACGGGTTAGAGTGATAAAGGTCACATATCCTACTAGCCCTTCCCAATACCACTTCTCCTTGAGTCTAAAGTCAGCTATCCTGTGAGAATGCGAAAGTCGTAGTCTAATACTGCTAAGGAGCAGAAGTCTCTGTGAACCGCTTTTTGTCGCTTTTGCCCACTGCCTTCATTATAGGGTTAGTCGGCTGTAAAGTGTTTGAGCCAGTCATCTCCGTTTGTGATTCTACCAACACACAAAGGGCCATTGTCCACGATGGACCCGAGAGCTATTTTATTGGAAGACGGATGTATAAAGTAGACTACAATGCCTTGCCCCTGACAGAAAGCAAAATAGGATTGGATTTGATAATAATCATGAGTACTCCCTTAGGGGATATTTTTCCGGCCAAACCGTATATGAGCCTGCAAGTAACCAATTTTATCCAGAGTTTGTTTTGCTAAAAGCCGATCTCCTTTCTGTTGCACCAACTAATATCTACCGATATAAGGAACAACTTAATCCAAACTGCCGTTTGCTTGTTACTCCTCATCCTTAGGGCGCAAACGATATGGACTCCGTAAATTTCTTCACTACTACTGCAAACGAGTTAGTAGGATACCAAATAGTCCGCCAGTTGGGGATTGTGCACGGTGCTGCCATACGCTTCTCCATTGGAGCTCAGAGATTTCTGGACTTCTTGAAGATGATAACTGGCAACCGAAAAACTCTGTGTACCAGAGTCTGTGAAAGGGCCCGCCAAGAGGCCTTACATGTGCTCATCGCGCAGGCATCGGAGCGTGGAGCTAATGCTCTCCTCGCTGTCCATTACGACAGTACCGAACTTCCACAGAGCATCACGGAAGTCTTTGCCTATGGAACGGCCGTTGTTGTTAAACCAACAAACTTTCCTTCTCCATGAAGGAACCAGATCTTCCGAGCGTATGCTTCCAGTTTAAACTTTCTCTTGGACTACCTTGCCAAGAATCCCCGTCGGGCGCAGTAAAAGGATCAGAATAAGAATGCTAAACACTACAGCATCTCGATAAGAAGAGATTGAAGAGCCTCCAATTAGGCTTTCTACCACACCTAAGAGAATCCCTCCTAGGGCTGCGCCAGGTAGACTTCCAATCCCACCTAACACTGCTGCAACAAAGGCTTTCATGCCCGGTAGAATCCCCATGAGAGGATCAATAGAATGGATGTTCAAGGCATAAAGGATCCCCCCAGCACCAGCAAGTGCAGATCCAGCAGCGAAAGTGAGAGAAATAATAATATTTGTGTTAATCCCCATGAGTGAGGCTGCCTCTTGGTTGTGAGCTAGCGCCCTCATAGCCAGGCCCAGTCTGGTGCGCAACACTAACAAGCGTAACACTAAAAGTAATATTCCAGATACTCCAAGCGCTACTAAATGGTTAGAGGCCACACTCAACCCAAATCCCAAGGGAATGCGAAAGGATGGAAGAAGGCTAGGGAACGGTTTAACATTGACACCAAAGAGAATTTGGCCACCGTACTCTAGCAAGAGAGACACACCAATTGAGGTAATTAGCACTGTGAGCCTTGGGTGCTTCCTCAAGGGGCGGTAGGCGAAAAATTCGATGGAGACCCCCAGCAGGGCGCAGATTACCATTGTCGACATCAACACTGCAATTCCAACCGGTATCAGTCCAAAACCACCTAAGAAAACTTGCATCCTCGGAGTCAAGTAATAGCCAACAAAAGCTCCCACCATTAGAATGTCTCCGTGCGCGAAATTAATGAACCTCAGCACACCATATACCATACTGTATCCTAAAGCGATAAGCGCATAAATCGAGCCAAGCGAGAGTCCGTTAATCAGTTGTTGAGAAAATTCCATTTCGGAGCAAAAGCCCTCTAGGTAAGTAAATTTCCTGTCCTGTACACGAGAATTACTGCAGATCCTCTGGGTTCCAATTTTGCCGCGCACCACCCTCCGGTTTTAGAAACCTCGCAGGGCGTCTCAGCAGAAGTCCCTTCCAAGGCTTTTCTACTAGCCCGTGGGGCATACACGCCCCCCTCCAGCTTTGCGCTGCATAAGTAGCTCTAGGAGTATGGAGAGATAGAGTATTCCATAGCGACATCCTTTTAGTGGACTTATAGGAACGTAGGCAAGATAGCAATACAGAAGGAAAATACTGCATTCTTCCACATAATTTATCATGAACTGTTGCTACATGTACGCAACACCCTTAAAGCCTTACCTTTCCAAGGGCCTCTCCATTTCCAGGAGCGAACACTTGGCAACAAACATCTCCGTACTTGTGCATGCGCTTCATTCATGGTGAAGCTTCAGAGCACATGAGAGAACCTAAACCTGCCATTTCGAGCGATGGAAGCAACCTTCCAATGCATCTCCCTGAATCGACTCTACCGCGTAGACGGTTGTCCTCCATCCCTTTTCCTTATACTTTATTCGCATAGGCATGCTATCCAACTGGGGTGTATCACAACCCTATTGAGGAGGAGGCTCCTTTCGGATGAATTCAAACCGCCCATGGCAAACACGCAACAGCACCATAGCTTTGGCAGGATCACCGTTTTTGTCAAAGGTAATGCTACCGCTAACAGCTCCATAATTACAGGTCTTTGCAAGGGCATCACGAATCGCGTGCCGAAAACGCTTGAGCCTACCTGGGTCTTTCAGGTTAACATCTGGACCGTCGACCTTAGCGCGCTCAATAGCATTCACCATTAATTTGAGCGCATCAAAACCTGTTACGGCAAGAGCCATAGGCTTAGCATGTTGGCCATATTTACTCCGATAGCTCTGAACGAAGGATTGTACAGTAGGATCGGGATCATCAGCAGAAAAGCTGTTTGTGAAGACTGCTCCTTCAGCCGCCTTTCCTGCCACATTGACAAAAACTGGAGAATCCCAGGAATCTCCGCCAAATGTGGATAGGTTTAATCCCAAAGACCGTGCTTGTTTCATAATGGTGGCACACTCTGTATAAACTCCCGGTAGAAAAAGGCAGTCAGCGCCAGAGTTCTTAATGGTAGTAACCTGGGCCTGGAAATCCTTGTCGTGAGCATTATAACTTTGCCTTTCTACAATGTCGCCACCCAATGCGATGAACTGCTTTTTAAAACTGTCGGCCATGGTGGCACTGTTATCTCTGCTAGAATCCACGAGAAGTGCGGCCTTCCTTTTCCCTAAGAGATATATGTATCGTGCTAGAACCTCTCCCTGCTGACTATCACGATAACTTATGCGAAAAACATAGTTCCCAATTTTCGTAACCCTGTCATTGGAAGCAGAGTTGGCCAGCAAAGGAACATGATATCTTTGGGCAATAGGCGCAGCCTCCAAGGTGCGTCCCGAGGAAACCTCTCCAATGAGAGCCACCACACGATAGCGGCTAATAAGTTCTCTAGCAATGGCTGAAGTCTCCCCTGGTTTAGATTGGTTATCACGCACAATGATCTCTAGAGGACACCTTAAGGAATTTTTCTTGTTCCATTTCACCAATACCCCTCCCTGAGCATTGATTTCTTTCATGGCCATCTCGATTCCCTTCATCACTTCCTGACCAAAACTAGCTTCTGCCCCAGTAAGCGACTGGAACACCCCAATGCGAATTGGTTCTTGCATATTGCCAACTTGTCTGTCTCTCCCTCTCTGGAGGGCCTGGAAGGAAAATATTGAAAGGACAAGAACAGCGGATAATACAAGAGTCAAGTTCCTTAGAGAAATCATCTGAGACATGGGAGACAAGAAGGACACGGAGTGTTCACATCAGGGTAATTCCGCACACAAAGGTATGTGCTCCTGGCTGTTAGAAGCTCACTAACCTTTTAAAAGCAAGGAAAGAGCGCAGACCCCCTTTCACAGTGTTCCGCCTGTGGGAGACAGGCTCGCGAAAATTGCTCCCACTTGCCAAGCAAAAAAAGCACTGCTTTCACGGAAAAGTGGGGACGCAGAATATTTTGCTTCTTTTGCTCGTTGTTTCTCGGTAGCCTGCCCCCCCGCTAGGGTACCTTGGTTTCTGTCTGAGAATTGCCCAGTCATCTTAAGAAGCAAGTGTGCACTTAACTTGCGACTTGTTTACCGTGCCTGTTTTCTATGGCCCCCTGCTTGGAGTCGGTTTTTCGCTAGAAGTGGTGTTTCTACGGCCCTTGTTCCACAAGGGCAGTCTAACGCCCGTTTATCTTAATCTACACCCCCCCTAAGTTGGGGATCACCCAATGTCTACTATTGCTTTACTCTGTACCGACTTTGACGGCACCCTAATTAATCCATTTTTTCACGGACAGTGCACAGAGGAATTTATGAACAGACTCTTCCGTCACCAACAAGAGGGAGGAATCTGGGTAATTAATACTGGCCGTTCTTTTACATACACTTTAGATGGACTCAGCAAGTTTCGATCTCCTATATCTCCCGAATACATTATCTCGCTCGAACGAGAAATTTATCGTCATATCCCTTCCGGAGGGTGGGAGCATTTTAGCGATTGGACAGAACTAGGGCGTTCTCAGCAAGAAGAACTTATGTTTCAATGCCAAGAATCACTGCAAGAAGTTTATAAACAAGCAGTTCGACACCGGGGGGTGACAGTCGTGCATGAGCAGGAAGCTTTTGTTGGCCTAATTATTCCTGAAGAAAAAATTATGTGCCGGTTCATCCTGGAATTAGAGGAAATTTGTAGAAACTTCCCAAAATTCTCTTTTCAGAGAAACACTGTTTACCTGCGTTTTAGCCATGCTGACTACCACAAGGGGTCCACATTAGTAGAGCTCTGCAGACTCATCAACCTCTCGCAAGAAGCTGTCCTTGCTATTGGAGACAGCTATAACGATCTTTCTATGTTGGACGGAGAGGCGGCAGCCATGTGTGCTTGCCCCGCAAATGCCGTCGCTGCGGTGAAGCAAGCCGTTTCACAGGCAGGCGGATTTGTCGCTTCCAGGACTTATGCTGCTGGAGTAGTAGAAGCCATTGATCACTTTCACGGTCGCGAATAGGTTTCACCCTGATAAACCTCAAAGCGGTATTTTGCGGTGAAATTGCGGGCTATCGATCGATAGAGGCCTCCTGGCAAGATATCTGGTGCTAGAAAATACGTACTGTTCTGCCACTGCAACATCTGTCTGGGAAAAGTGTAAGAAGAGACCCAGGCAGATGGTCTCTCTACCTAGCGAGGTAAGGGTGGGATTGACCTAAGAGTAACGGGTCTCTTCACACAGGTAGATCGCTTGGCGATGGGAAGCTAAAAGTTATGAGCAGCAGAGCTGCTTCGTCGCTCGTTACGAATCATGCGGTATTCCCAAGTTGATGCAAGGAAAGGAGTCATCCGAGAACCAACAGATGTTTTGTCCGGTCCATTTGTTTTTCCCTTACAAGCGGAATTATAGTAGTCCTTTCCACTCCCCAAAAATGGATAGACCAAAAGCTTCCTGCATGCATCCATTTCTCAAGAAACTTCTCGGACTAAACTGGCTTTTGCTGACCCTCACATTGGGGCTGGGGGTCTACGGCATTTATTCCATCTACAGCGCAACCTGGATGCGAGACTTGCGCTTTTACAATTTGCAAATTGCGTGGTTTCTGGTCTCCTTGCCCGTTTTCCTCACATTGACTCTACTGGATTATCACTGGCTCAGGTGGTGTGGATTTCCGCTCTACCTCTTGGGAATTGGAAGTTTGGCGGTCACGTACTCGAGCGCTAAGGTCGTCTATGGCAGTGGCCGTTGGCTTAGCCTCGGTTCTATTAGCTTCCAGCCCTCGAGCCTTGCGATTGTAACGGGTATCATCATGTTGGCTATTTTCTTGCATCAATCACATCGACTACACCCACTTTTTCGCATTATGGTTAGCCTGGTTCTTGTAGGAGTACCTGCGGTCTTAGTACTTCTACAGCCAGATTTAGGGTCTTCTTTGGTGTGGGGATTTACGCTTATGGGAATGCTATTTGTGGCTGGTATTCCTAAGCGCTATTTAATCGTTATGCTACTGGTCACGGTGGCAGCTGTGCCAGTGGTAGTATATTTCGGCCTAAAGCCTTATCAAAGAGAACGGATCACGACTTTCCTAAATCCCGACGTTGATCCACTGAATACCTCCTACAATATAAACCAATCTTTGAACGCTATTGGTTCAGGTGGGTTGTATGGAAAGGGGTTTAGGGCTGAAGATACCCTAAACAAACTTGGATATTTACCAAGGGCAGCCGCCCACAACGATTTTATTTTTAGCGTAATGGGAGAACAACATGGATTTCTTGGTGGACTATGCCTAGTCGTTACATATGCTCTCTTGCTGCTGACAGGCCTCTATGTTGCCTCGCAAGCCGACGATGATTTTGGATGTTTGCTTGCTCTAGGCATTACAATGATGCTTTTCGCACACATTTTCATGAACCTTGGCATGACCGTTGCAGTTACGCCTGTCACGGGCCTTCCGTTGCCGCTCATGAGCTACGGGGGAACCTTCTTGTTTACAGTAATGACCTCTTTAGCTCTCCTACAAAGCATTTGGATCTACCGAAAAGGGCACGGATAGGCTGAGCGGCTGAGCAAGGAAGCTTCTAATAAGGGGGTCGTAATTAGCAGGATACCTTAAAAGGGGGGGTGGTGTTTTGGCGTGTTTTTTATGTGCTATAAGGTTATCTGCGGTATACAGAGGCTACTTCCAGCGCTGCTTCACGTTGTGTGGCTCTCTTTTTCAAGACTTCTCGTTTGTCATAGGAAGCTTGTCCCCTTCCAATAGCCAGTTCCACCTTGATTCGTGCATTTCTCCAGTAAAAGCGCAACGGTACCAAGGAGTAACCTCTTCTTGACACCTTGCCAAGAAGCTTATTGATTTCACCTCTATGGAGGAGGAGCTTGCGTCTGCGCTTAGCCTCATGCTGCTTAGAGCCTGCCCGTTCATAAGGTTGAATAAAAAGATCGTACAAAAACACTTCCCCCCCTTCTACCTTCGCATAAGCAGCCTGAGGGTTAATTAAATTCTCGCGAATGGATTTCACCTCCGTTCCCACCAGAGCGATTCCAGCTTCCACCTTATCCAGAACTGCATAGTTTTGTAAGGCTCTGCGGTTGGTAACAATATCCTTGATATGAAGTTTCACGAACACTTAGAAGAATAGCACCGTCATATACTCCACCAGCAGTAGTGGCGGAAGAAGTACGGTCCTATCAACGCAAAATCAAACAAGCCAGGCACTTTTAATCCACGGCTGCAGGACTGGTAGGATACTGCGGAACTCCAAGCTTCCCAGCCGCTACTTCAGAAAGGGCCACATCAGAGAGTCCCATACCTGATCGAACCGCTACCATAGGGCGGCTACCTGCGTTCAACTGGCGCACGCGCTTGGAAATCATGTTAATCAGGACCGGAGCGTTCTCAACCCTCCTAAAGGCTTCCTCAAGGATTTGGCTATTCATACAACAGCCCCACTGCTAGCAAGATTCTGTTTGCCTGTCAAAGCTAACACAAAGCTAACATATTCTCTCACTTGAATTACTTTCGGAGAAAACCTGGCGCTTCTTCCGCAAGAAGGAGCGTGGACACCATTTCTCCTAAATTCAGCAAAAGTTTAAAGTAGTCTTTAGGAAAAGAGCTTGCCCTATTTCCCACGGTTTTTTTATCCTCCTTAGCATGAGGGTGTTGGTAACAGGAGGTGCGGGGTTTATAGGTTCGCATCTGGTGTCTGCCTTGTCTAAGGAGGGACATGCAGTGGTCATTCTAGATAACTTTAATGACTTCTATGCGCCGAGTCTTAAACTCGTGAATGTTTCCTCTTTCTCGAGTCAAGTTAAAGTGGTGGAGGGTGATATCTGCTGCTCGGCTACCGTAGGTGCGCTTTTTACGCGTTGGCATTTTGACTCCGTGGTTCATCTTGCAGCTTACGCTGGAGTACGTCCCTCTGTTCAGTATCCAACGCTCTACTTGAAGACAAATGTCGACGGTACGTTACAGCTTTTAAAGGCAGCGCACCGAGCAGGTGTACCCAAGTTTTTGTTTGGCTCAAGTTCTTCTGTTTATGGTCTGAAAGAAAAGGTTCCCTTCTCCGAAGGGATAACCCTTTCGCAAACGCTTAACCCTTATGCAGCTAGCAAGCTCGTTGCTGAACAGCTCTGCAGAGATTTTGCTTGTCTCCATGGCATACACGTGGTTTGCCTACGATTCTTCACTGTATATGGCCCGGCGCAACGTCCAGATCTTGCCATTTATAAGTTCACTCAGTCTATTTCTAGAGAAGTTCCAATTCAAAAGTTTGGTGACGGCACTACACAACGCGACTACACTTACGTTGACGATGTCATTCAAGGAATACTGAAGGCTCTGTATTACAAGGGAGAGGTCTTTGAGGTCTTTAATCTTGGGAAGAGTAGTACCACTACCCTCAACGAGCTCATAGTGACCATCGAAGAAGCTCTCGGAAAAAAGGCGCTTATACGGCCACTCTCCGAACAAAATGGTGACATGCCGTACACATGTGCAGATGTCTCAAAGGCGCGTAGGTTGCTCGGCTACCAACCACAAATCAGCATCCCTGTCGGAATCAAAAAATTTGTGAGCTGGTACTTGGAGAAGGTGCAATGAGGATTGCTCTAGAAGTTTCCATCCTTGATAAACAGGGGGGATTTTATCCCCTCCATGGAGCTGAAGGCCCTTTATGAAATCACGACAGGCGATTTCTCCCACCCGTGAAGAAGACTTTTCTGGATGGTATCAATGGGTTATCCAGGTTGCTGATTTAGCAGAGAACTCTGAAGTGCGCGGCTGCATGATTATCAAGCCGTGGGGATATGCACTCTGGGAAAATATACAGGCGGCACTCGATTACATGCTGAAGTCGACCGGCCATCGCAACGCTTACTTTCCCCTGCTTATTCCACTCAGCCATCTTCAGCGGGAGGCTAAACATGTCAAGGGATTTGCTAAGGAATGCGCAGTAGTCACCCATTGCCGTTTAGAAACATATGATGGTGGTAAGTTGATTCCTACTTCTCCTCTCAAAGAGCCATTGATAGTGCGTCCTACGTCAGAAACCATTATCGGATCCACTTTTGCTAGATGGGTCCACTCCTACCGCGATCTTCCTATTCTCCTTAACCAATGGGCTAACGTGGTCCGATGGGAAATGCGGCCTCGTTTATTCCTGCGGACTGCTGAATTTCTCTGGCAAGAAGGCCACACGGTCCACGCAACAGAAGCTGAGGCAACTGAAGAGACTAAAGGAATGCTATCTCTCTATGAGAGCTTTGCTAGAGACTACCTAGCTCTGCCTGTGATCAGTGGAGAAAAGACAATTTCTGAGCGCTTTCCGGGTGCTGTACGCACTTTCTGCATCGAAGCCATGGCCCAAGACCGCAGAGCTGTCCAAGCTGGGACTTCCCATTTTTTTGGGCAGAACTTTTCCCGCGCTTCAGGTATTCGGTTTCAATCGCGCTCCGGACGGTTAGAGTATGCTTGGACTACTAGTTGGGGGGTCAGCACGCGACTGATTGGGACTCTCATTATGGCGCATAGCGACGACAACGGTCTAGTTTTGCCCCCACGGATTGCACCTACGCAAGTAGTTGTCATACCTCTCCTTTCTAAAGGAGAAACACATGCCCTGGTGCTCACTCGTGCAGAGTCAGTTGCCAGAGAACTTCGCAGGAGATATTTCTGCAATCAGCCCATCCGTGTGGAACTTGACACCCGCAACTTGGGGAACGGGGCAAAAAAATGGGAATGGATTAAGAGGGGAGTCCCCATACGCCTCGAATTGGGTTCACGAGACTTGGAGACAGGCTCCGTTGCCATTTCCAGGAGGGATCTCTCTCCCGAGGAGAGATGCTTCTTGCCAGCTGACCAGGCCCTAGCAGAGGTACCCCACCTTCTTGCCAACATTCAAGCAAACCTACTAACTCGCGCTACAAACTTTTGCGAGACGCACACCCACTATATTAATTCCGAAAGGGAGTTCTATCAATTTTTTACCCCTCGGAACACGGAAAAGCCTGAAATTCACGGAGGATTTGCCCTAACTTACTGGAATGACTCTTCAAACATTGAAGAGAAACTTAAGACGGATCTTAAGGTCACCCTCCGCTGTATCCCTTCCAATACCTTTAAAGAATCAGGGATATGCATTTTCACTGGTAAACCAAGTTCCCAACTGGCCCTTTTTGCTAAGTCCTACTGAGAATTAACTCTGTCAGCAAGTAGCACAATTTCTACCAGGCTGGCTGACAAACACTAGAACCCACAGAAGACTCTGCAGAAACTGGATATTTATAAAAAGTAAAAGCAATAAGGCCCTCTGCTTGAGGTCGGATCCTAAGCACTTACTCTATCCATATCATCCAAATGAAGGATTCTATTCAGGCGATGTTAGTTCCGTTCATTTTGTGTAGGTGTGCCATCTTTTGTATTAGGACATTATTCGACATTCCTCAAGCTAGGGATGTCCCGGTTAGTAGAACGCAGCCATAGAAACCAGCAACCAAGGATAGAACATCCTATGAGGGGGGCCCAAGCCGCTACAAACGGGGAAACGTGATTTCCCTCCCCCAAGGCAATGGATACTTTATCCAAAAAGATCAGACAGAAAAAAAGAATAATCGCTATGGTGATATCCCGAAAGAGACTGTAGCGCGAGTAGACGATTCCAAGCGGCCCAGCCAGAAGGATGGCCACCATTGCTTGCCAGGGTAGCGCGAAACGGTATTCCAGGTGCGTACGATAGGGAGCCAGGCGACCTGAGGGAGAATCTAAATTTTGAGCAAGATATTCTCGCAATTCTGGTACAGAAAGGTAATCGGGATTTGTAATCAGGCTGGCAATACGTTGTGGCGTCTCGCTCCAATGCGAGATAGTCAGCCGATCAGAGTCAATTTTCTTCAAGATATTTCCCCGTGGATCTAACTTTAGATGTCGCACCTGCGACAGAGTCCAGTTCCTTTTGAAGGGATCATAGGAAGCTTTCCTGGCAAACCATTCCTCAGTGACTTCACTGCAAGCGTTCTGTTGAACGACTTGCAAATCTTCCACCTGCCATTTAGCCTGCTTCAGGAGGACACGGCGCATGAACCACAGCCGGTGGTCTCGACGGTTTCGGAACATGTGAGCCATGACATAGCTGTTTTTGGTAGTACCCCCCTGCTTTATTTCATTTAGCATCCGCCTCTTTATATGCCGTGCATGCGGGGCAGTGGACCAATTAAAATAGGAAGTCACCCCGACGAGTAGCAGACCCACCGTCAGAAGTGGACCTAACACGCGCAACACGCTTTTTCCAGCAGCCAGCATGGAAATGATCTCATTACTGCGAGACATTGCAGACAAACTATATAGAAGTGCAAGGAGAGTGCCCACAGGGAGAGATAGCACAAGGGTAGCGGGAAGCTGAGACCAATAATACCGGAGCTTAAGAGAGAAACTAGCCCTTCCCTTTAGGAAGGTGGACAAATTGTCGCTCAAGTCAAAGATAAACCAAACCATGGTGAATCCTATGACGCAGTAAAAAAAGGGGGTCAGGAACTTTTTTAAAAGATAGCGATCCAGAATAGTCATCCAAGTCAGCTTCCTCTACTTCGGGGTAATGCTTCTTCCATTTAGTCGACTTACCTGGCTACCGGAGGGCGCTAGGTGTTTTCACTCTGACCACAGTGTCCTGCTATTCTCTCAATCTGAGTCCCAGGCAGTTTCCTTAATCTGAGGGTTAATTCCCTAGTAGAAAATGTTGCTCTTCATTTGATCCTCCTGTCGGGACAAACCTTATACCCTACCTAAGTATCCAGTCTACACCTCTCTTAAACGGTTATTTAACCGCCTAGAGTGGAAGTGCTAATGAATATATCTTTAACATCTAGCCTATGAACGATCCCTTGAAAGAGCCTTTCCTAAGAAAGGGTGATTTGTTTACAACCATTTACAACCAAGTAGTGCGCGAGGGGATATTGCAAAAAATGCATTCGACACCTTCGGTGCATCCAGTCCCTATTGCTGTACACGCTAGCTACCTTAATAGTTCAGTAATAATCCAATTACGAGAATCGTGGCCTAAACTCTGGCTGTTAGAATGACACAAAGGAGAAAAAAGGCCCTAGACACAAATGCTCCAGTAATGAGGGTTTTCTTTACACAGGCAGGCCTTCAATTCTCTGCTCCGGACAAACCAGCGTTAAGTTTCCACAGGTTATCCCAGTACGTTCGTTGTCGGGCAATTACTGGGGGGTCATGCGAGAAGTATAACTGCCCACCACGCACGCTATGTGTGACATGCTAGAGACAATAGTCAGTCAATGAGTTTTTTGGAAAAACGCGAGGCTACTCCGGAGCCTTTTCAGCAGCGTCTTCTGCCCTCACTGCTTCAGTGAAGCGGTTAAAGGTCTCTGTAATAACCCCTCCCCATTCATCAACTGCTTGAAGCATCTGACAGGCAGAACAGAGTGGTATGCCGAGAAGGTCAGGACGGTAACTCAGTTCATACCAGATTTCATAGAGTGCCTTGTCGAGAAGAAAAACCTTGAGAAGAAAAGTAAAATCTTTCTCTGTCCGAGGGAGAAAAGCGGCTCCAGCAACGCCAGCCAAGTATCCTTCCAGGAACGCGGATGTAATGTGGTTTTTCCAAAGATCACACCAGGGAGCAAGCCGGATGTGATCCTCCTGGCGTTCGATGGCCAGCAATGCACTTTGCACAGCATAATCAAACGAGCGTAGCATACCAGCAACATCAACCAATGCGGGGCGCTTGAGCAACCGTTCTCCGAGCGGACGACACGGCTCCCCCTCGAAGTCTAGGATAACAAAATCCTTGCCGGTATTAAGCACTTGACCCAGATGGTAGTCCCCGTGGCCACGAATTTTTTTCGCAGATATCTTTGTTCCGAGGAGCCTTGCGTAAAATGCAAGCAGGCGGGGTGTTGCTGCAATCCAACTTTTAGCTTGCACCTGAAGGGATTCCGGAAGATAAGGGGTCTTGCTGGCCAAGTCTAATTCAGTCCGGCGTGCTAGGCTGCGCAATGTTTGGTAAAGGGAACGCTGGTAAAGATTAGTAAAAGGTTCTGGTGTAAAATTTGTCCCTGGGAGTGTTGCTAAGCATCGGTGAAGCTCGCCTGTGCGCAGGCCAAGTTGGTACACTCGCTCTGGATAACCGGCCATAAGTTCTGGAAGCATTTTGTTTCCCTCTTCTAGAGATGGCGCTGCGAGTGCACCCTCAAAGAAGCGTCCAAGTGAGTCCAGGGTGTATACCCAGGCGTCTCCTTGGTTTGGAACATAAGCAGTGAGTAATGCAATAGTTCCCTGTTGCCTGCTGCCCGTGTAGCGTATTTCACCGCAGTAGCGTGGCACATGTGAAAACCCCACTTCTCCCAATGCTCGAAGGAGATCGGCATCAGGGTTGTGACCAGCTTCATATCGGCGTAGAAGCTTCAAATTAAATTGTTCATTAAAGACTAGTGATGAATTAGATTGTTCACTTCCAAACAATCGGGAGAGGGAAGGTTCTGGACAAATATCCTCTCCTATGCCGAAAAGCCGGGAAGTTCCACAGCGCCATGTTTGTTTTTGTGCGATGAGATTGAGAAAATGTTGCCGCACCTCTTGGACACACAGTGCATCCAAAAGCTTTTCACCGCTTGCGAAGCTAGCTACAGTGGAGTGGGAGCTGATGTCGCTAGTGTCCTTATTTCTGATGGTCAGTGGAACTACATAAATAGCGGTGTGTCCTTGCGTAAAGGCCACCTCTATCAAGAGGATTTGCGTGTACGGATCTTCTTTTGGGGAAAAGCTCTCCATAATGCGAATCTTCCGTAACGCCGATTGTTTTTCCCCAAACCAGCGGCACTTTTGCATATAGTGCGGTAGAATTGTGCGCTCTAGCGCATGGTGGAGCTTTGGCGTCCATTCAGCCGCCTCCGTAAGCAGTGGGGGAGCATTTTCAGTTAACACTCCTTCCTCTTCTACAGAAAGGGGGTGTAGCTGCAACCAATAAAACCCATGTGGTCCAAGAGTAAAAAGATAAGGAAGATTGCTAATGATAGGGAATCGTGTGTTGCCAAAAAGCTCCTCCGGAAATCGGTCGCAGAATTCAGAAAGATCCAAGGAAACCGCCTGGGAATAACGTGAGAGGTTGGCTACCACAAGTAAGACCTGATCCTCTTTATACCGGCGGAGATAGGCTAATACCTTAGAATTCTCTGTGGAGAGAAATTGGATACCTCCAAGGGAAAATGCCGGATGCTTTTGGCGAATTCCTAAGATGCGCCGCATCCACCAGAAGAGTGAAGAAAGATTCCTTCTTTGCACATCTACGTTCACCGTCTCATAGTGAAACTCAGGATCTATGATAATAGGTAGAAATAGCTGCTGGGGGTTAGCGCGTGAAAACCCAGCATTGCGGTCGGCGCTCCATTGCATCGGCGTGCGTACTCCATTACGGTCTCCCAAATAGAAATTATCTCCCATACCGATTTCGTCTCCATAGTACAAAATGGGAGTGCCAGGCAGTGAAAGCAGAAGGGATTTCATCAATTCGATCTTACGGCGATTGTTTCCCAGCAAGGGAGCTAAACGGCGACGGATGCCCAAGTTAATACGGGCCCGGATATCCTCTGCATAAAGACGCACCATGTAATCCCTTTCCTCATCAGAAACCATCTCTAACGTCAACTCGTCGTGGTTACGAAGAAAAATGGCCCACTGGCAATTTTCTGGAATAGCAGGGGTCTGATCGAAAATGTCAGTTAGTGGAAAGCGGTCTTCCATCTGTAACGCCATAAAGAGCCGTGGCATAAGGGGAAAGTGGAATTCCATATGACACTCATCTCCTGCCCCAAAATATGCGGCTGCGTCTTCTGGCCATTGGTTAGCTTCCGCCAGGAGCATACGTCCGGGGAACTTTTCATCCACGTGCTGACGCAGGCGCCGAAGAAAGGCATGTGTTTCTGGCAAATTCTCACACGAGGTGCTCTCCCGTTCAAAGAGATACGGAACGGCATCCAACCTTAACCCGTCAACTCCCAACCCCAACCAGAAGTTTACTACATTGAAGACCGCCTCTTGAACGGAGGGATTGTCAAAGTTTAGGTCCGGCTGATGAAAATAGAACCGATGCCAATAATAAGCTTGCACCACTGGATCCCAAGACCAGTTGGACTTTTCGAAATCACTAAAAATGACACGTGCATCCTCATAACGTTCAGTAGTATCACTCCAAACATAGAAATCTCTTTCAACTGATCCAGGGGGTGCCAAACGTGAACGCTGGAACCAGGGATGTTGATCCGATGTATGGTTCAGAACAAGCTCTGTAATGACGTGCAACCTTCGTCGATGGGCTGCTGCTAAAAAATTACAGAAATCATCCAGTGTACCGTAGCTTGGATTCACTGACAGATAATCGGAGATATCATAACCATCGTCATGTAAAGGCGATGGGTAGAATGGAAGAAGCCAAATAGCCGTTATTCCTAGATCCTCCAAATATCCTAACCTTTTACATAGCCCCTGGAAGTCACCGACTCCGTCGGCTGTGCTGTCGCAGAACGAACGCACATGCAGTTCGTAGATAACTGCAGTCTTAAACCACGGTGGATCTCGTTCCATAGGTACCTTACTCTTGTTACTGCAGTTACACTGCCACCTGACTTACGTGGTGCTCCAAAAAAAGTGGACAATGTGGGCATCTACCCATCGCCTTTGCTCTTGCTATGAAGAAAGGGTAAGGTGCGATAGCCGTTGGCCCAAGTAAAGGCAGAGCTGGATTTTCGTTGGAAAGAGGAGCGAAGTTTCCCTTCCTTCCAGAAAGGCAAAGCCATTATTTCCCAAAGCGCGGCCATTGACGATACATGCGTCTGTTGCACTTTCTGTAATCTGTTGATATCCCCTAGACAGAGCTTCTTCAGGAAGGCCTTCTAGTTCGTACTTCCATCCCACAATATAACTGTGAGGGAACAAGCTCCGAAGCTGTCGGATGATTTTTGGAGTCGGTTCTAGAGTTAATCGCAAACTTCCAGAGCGACTGTCCAGTTTCGTTGGAATGACTTGGATACCATAACTGTTTTCTATTTGAACCACACGAAAATCGCAAAGAGCAGCTGCGTGAAAGACGCTTACTATGTTAGGGAGAACCGATAACTGGTTAAGACATTTCTCCAGGTCCATATTAGTTGAGAATGGAAGAACATTGGCATAAAGCGGACATGGATAGGTAGCACCCGTTCCGCGTAGACAGAATACTTCCCATCCTTTTCCAGTTAAGTGGTTACATAAAAGTGTTCCTAGTTCTCCAGTCGAAAAATTAGTGATACGTCGAACTGCATCGATAGGCTCAAAAGCAGGTCCGCAGGTAACAACGATCCGCCCTTGAAAAAACTTTTGCATACCAAAAGAAAAGACGGCACTTCAAAACTTGAAGCTCAAGTCATACTCCTTACAGAATGATATCAGAGGCATGGGTGGTTTGCCAGACGGCATCGTCGTTAAGAAAATCAATGGATTTTGGCATGCTTGCACTACTTCCGATCCAAGAGGGCAACCGGAGGAAAGGGACAGTATCCTCTTAATTGGAGAGGATGTAAGGGCCAAAGCAGATCTACCATACCGGAGTTTAGCTAAATCGAAAGGTAAGCTGGAACTTACTCCTATAGCTGTCAAGCTATCCCTTTGCCGGATTGACGTAAATATGACAATTTGGGAGGCAAAATTACC
This sequence comes from Candidatus Xiphinematobacter sp. Idaho Grape, assembly GCF_001318295.1. Taxonomy (NCBI): domain Bacteria; kingdom Pseudomonadati; phylum Verrucomicrobiota; class Spartobacteria; genus Candidatus Xiphinematobacter; species Candidatus Xiphinematobacter sp. Idaho Grape. The sequence continues at coordinate 630,423 of NZ_CP012665.1, read as the reverse complement.
ATGGGGAAGCCCACACACAACAAATAGAGAGTAGAGGTGGCGCGCGCCTGGCAGGATTCGAACCTGCGACCAATGGATTAGAAATCCACTGCTCTATCCCCTGAGCTACAGGCGCTACGGACCTGGCAGACTAGCCAAACTTTAACCTATAGGCAAAAGAAGAATTGCTTAACTGTAAGGAATGTATTCGCCACCATAGTGGTTAGTTAGATGGAGACCCACATCGCACGATGAGTCTTGTTGAAGTGGAAGGGGGATATTTAATTATACGTCAGCGCTGCAGGCGACCATGCCGCATTCTACGCACCAGGCTATGCCCTTCAAAGGGTGATCTGGACTTTCCAGGAGAGCTCTTGCTTGTTCTCCACTGACATTAGAGGCACATTCCTAAACGATGAAGGCCAGGGCTATTCCATTCATTCCGGACTCAACAGGTTGGAATGTGAATGATTCCGTGTGTCGGCGCGGCTAACGGCTGTGTCGTATTGCCTATATGTTTTTGTTCGTATAGCTGTAGTAGAGCTTCCTTAAGCGGCTTATGGAAAACATCCCTTTGGTAATCGCCGGAAAGCAATTTCGATCCAGGCTATTACTGAGAACGGGGAAGTTTTCCTCTCATGCTGAGATGCAGAAAGCTCTTTATAAGGCAAGTAGAGTAGAAATTGCGATAGTAGCGCTCCGGCGTGGTCGACACACCTATCCGGAAAGAAAGATCCCCCCCTTTGCCACTGTCCTTAACTACATAGACTCCAGACGTTTTCTTGTACTCGCTAACAAGAGCGGAGAGCCATGAATCCAAAAGAAGCGATTCGCTTCGCTCGTCTTGCTGCCTCCGCTGGACTATCCAAGTGGACCAAACTTGAAATCCGTCCTGATCCTCGCTACCTACCTCCAGATCCCATGGAGATATTTCTAGCTGCAGAAAGTCTTGCTCAAGAAGGATTCGTTGTCTTGCTTATATAAGCGCCGATCCAGTTTTTAGCCAAGAGCTTGGAGGAATTGGCATCGCAAAGCCATACCGCTGAAGCTATTGAAACGGGAGCAGATGCTGTTTTAGTCAACACGGCTGTGGCAGTTTTGGCGGGAGATCCTGTACAGATGGCCTGGCGCCTTCCAACTCGCTGTGGAAGCCGCCGCCAGGGGACGTTTGAGGCAAGGCCCCCCTGCCAGGGATAGAGGCAGATGCAGTGGCAAGCAGCCCCCACACTCTTTGATGGGTTTGTTTTATCAGAGCTTTACAGGAGGACATCTAGGGTGCAGCTTGGAAAGCCTCTTTCTTGAGTTACTTTGCTTCAACGCCAATCGGCAAGCATGGGTTAGAATAAGAAGAACTTCATATATTTTAAGTTAGGGTTTAGATTGGTACATCGGAATGCGCGTTATTTCTAACATTCTCATCCTTGATTTCGGTTCTCAATATACTCAGGTTATTGCTCGTCGCATTCGAGAATGCCATGTCTACTCAGAAATAGTTCCCTATCATGTCAGTATAGCTCAGGTTCAAGCAACTGCTCCTTCAGGCATTATTTTCTCTGGGGGGCCCTCCAGTGTTTACTCCAAAGAAGCGCCTAGCCTCGACAAGAAGATTTATGAACTAGGTATTCCTATCCTTGGCATTTGCTACGGCGTTCAAATGATAGCCAAAGATTTTGGCGGAATTGTGGAAAAATCTTCTCGCCGTGAATATGGTCCCGGAGTTCTCCATGTGGACCACCACTGCCTTTTGTTTCGTGGACTTCCGGATAAGGTAAATGTCTGGAGTAGCCATCGAGATAAGATTGTTTCTCTCCCAGAGGGATTTTGTGCTGTTGGGAGAACGGAGAATTCCCCTTATGCCGCGATTGCCTTCCAAAAAAGGCACATTTACGGGCTACAATTTCATCCAGAGGTTACCCACACATCTTGCGGAAAAGACATTCTACAAAATTTTCTGACCGTGGTTTGCAAGTGTACCCCAAATTGGACGGCGGAGGCATTTGTTGCACGCGTCTGCAAAGAGTTAAGGCAAAAGATAGGCAAAGAAAAAGTGATGCTTGGTTTAAGCGGTGGAGTAGATTCTTATGTTGCGGCCACCCTATTGCAGCGTGCTATTGGAAAACAGCTTACCTGCGTTTTTGTAGACAATGGCCTTTTGCGTACCGGAGAATCCCAGGTGGTAAGTAAGCTTTTCACCTGTAACTTTCATGGTATCCAGCTCAAAATGGTGGACGCCTCGGGGAGTTTTTTCTCCCGCCTCAAGGGAATAATCGATCCTGAGAGAAAACGGAAAGTTATTGGTAACGAGTTTGTGCGGGTATTTCAATTAACTGCTCAACAGCTCCAGATCTCATCAAAGCATCCGTTTCGCTATCTTGCTCAGGGAACGCTCTACCCGGATGTTATCGAAAGTACCTCACTTGCTAATAGCCCTACTTCTCTAATTAAGAGCCACCATAATGTAGCGGGCCTTCCACCCCAGATGGAGTTTGAGCTCATAGAGCCGTTACGCTACCTTTTCAAGGATGAGGTGCGAGAGGTTGGCCTAAAGCTAGGGCTGCCTCAGGAGCTTATCTATCGCCAGCCCTTTCCAGGACCTGGACTTGCGGTTCGCATCCTGGGGAAAATAACTCGCAAACGTCTGCATATTCTGCGTGGTGCCGATGCTATTGTTACCGAGGAAATGCGAATCTCTGGCTGGTACTGCAAAGTATGGCAGTCGTTTGCCATCCTACTGCCAGTACGTTCAGTAGGAGTGATGGGAGATGAACGCACGTATGAAAGTGCTATTGCTATACGTATAGTAGAAAGCCTCGACGGGATGACAGCTAATTGGGTCCCAGTTCCCTATAGTTTGCTTGCCAGGATTTCATCCCGAATTACCAACGAGATCAGCGGTGTTAACCGAGTTTGTTATGACATTTCCAGTAAGCCGCCCGCTACTATCGAATGGGAATGAAACGCGCTCTTTATCCAGGGAGTTTCGATCCCATCACCAATGGTCATCTGGATGTCATTTATCGGGCAGCAGAACTGTTCGAAGAAATTGTTGTGGCCGTCGCGGTGAATGATTCGAAGTGTCCTCTGTTTTCTGCTCAGGAAAGGGCGGAGTTGGTTTATCAGTCCTTGCACAAGGGTATCCATCCAGTCCGTGTTCTAATATTGGAGGGACTCCTTGCTGAGTTTGCTTGGAAGAACCAGATTCAGGTGGTCATCCGAGGCCTAAGGGCAGTTTCGGATTTTGAGTTTGAATTTCAAATGGCCCTCATGAACCGCCATCTTTGCCCAAAGCTAGAAACTGTCTTCTTGACCCCTCAGGAGGATTATACCTATTTGAGCTCTCGATTAGTCAAGGAAGTTGCCCTACTAGGGGGAGACGTTTCCAGATTTGTCTCAGCTGCCGTGGCAACGCGGCTAAAAAAGATTTATGCTCAGCGCAAATGAAATCTTTTCTCCGTCAATTGCCTCTTAGTCCCAAGCAAATGGACTGTGGGAAGAAGGTACAGCTTAGCTCCCGAGAGTTGGAGGAATCTGGAGTGTCTCCTATACATAGGCCCGCTGGCTTGCTCGTTGAGAGTGGAGTCTTTTCCAAGGAAAAAACCTTCCGCGAAAGGCAGCCTGACTTTGTGGCGTGCTTGCAGTGTGTCACATATCTTCGTACCCTGTAGCGTACAGGAGACAGATTGATAATTGCTCTCTCCAGATAGAAAATTAGCCGGTAAGAAAAGCATGGACTTGACCCCCTTTATACGAGAGAATACCCTGCTCTGTTGGTCCCGGGCTACCCTAGATGTAGGTGTAGGTCTGCGTCCCGTCCGGGTCCTGCTGAGCTTTCTGCTGTGTCTACACAAAACGATCGAACGCCATTGCCAGCCTGGCTGATTCTAAAAACCCTAACGTTGAAAGACAGCTGATTTATGGGAGTCCCAAAGAGAAAAACTTCCAAGATGCGCTTGCGTACACGTAAGGCAGCACATCGCTGGAGGGCTGCCAAAGTTGTTTCCTGCTTGCGGTGTGGAGCAAGAGTCCTACCTCATACTGCGTGCCCTTCTTGTGGGTACTATAAAGGTAAGAGGTAAGCCGGTTCTACGTGCTGAAAATAGATGCCGTCTGATGATCAGGGCTTGGGAGTGCCCTGCAGAACCACCCAGATTCGAACATTTGAGAGTTGTCTTCTAAAGATCTTTGCTACTCTCTTGATTCTATGAGGATTGCTCTAGATGCAATGGGGGGTGACTATGCCCCGACCAACATTATCTCCGGCGCCATTCTAGCCCTACGTGAGTACCACAGAATCTCCAAACTTTTTCTGGTTGGCGACAGAGATCAGATTGTTAGACATTTAGGGGAAAAAAACTGTAGAGATCGGAGAGTAGAGGTCGTTCATACCACCCAGGTAGTAGAAATGTCAGACTCGGCTACAGAATCCGTTCGACGTAAGAAGAATTCTTCTGTTTCCATGGCGGTTGACCTTGTTAAAGACGGTAGTGCTGATGCGCTCGTCAGCGCCGGTCATACTGGAGCTACTGTTGCCGCCACGACCATTAAATTGCGGACTCTCAAAGGCATTGAACGTCCTGGGATTGCCTCCTATCTTCCTACGGAGCATAATGTCTGCGTTCTAATTGATGCCGGCGCTAATATTGAGGCGCGTCCGGAGTACATGCTGCAATATGCCGTTATGGGCACTGTTCTTTCTAAGCACGTATTAGGATTTCCTAATCCGGCAGTTGGTTTAATGTCTATTGGTGGGGAAGATGCAAAGGGAAGTGACTTAATCAAGGAAAGTTTTAAACTCCTAAAATCTACTAAGTTGAATTTCCGTGGAAATGTGGAAGGACATGATCTTTTCGAATGTCCAGTCGAAGTGGTACTCTGTGATGGTTTTACCGGTAACGTAGTCCTCAAGACCTGTGAGGCCACAGCCGCTGCAGTTTTTCACTGGCTTAAACGTGAGTTAAAGAAGGGCGTACTACATCAAATGGGGGCCTACATGGTACGTAATGCCTTCCGGACGATTTGGAATAAGACTAATTATGAAACATATGGTGGTAGCCCATTGTTGGGAGTCAATGGAATCTGCATTATTGCCCACGGAGCTAGCAGCCCACTTGCTGTTAAGAATGCGGTGCGTGTTGCTACTGAATTCATTGAGCAGGGCATTAACCCGCGCATCACTGAGGCAATTAAGCACTATAAAGTGGTATAACGTAAGCCAGTTATCAACCGGCCTCTACGGAGAGAAGAACGACGTTGTTAACGTTTTTCAATGTTTCTAATAAGCAGTGGTAAATCTGCCTCCATATTCCCCACTAAGTCGCACAGCCTCTATTATTGGAACAGGCAGCTATGTACCACAGCGAATTCTTACCAATACTGAGTTAGAGAAAATTGTGGATACAAGTGACGCTTGGATTACTTCTCGTACTGGCATCAAGGAGCGCCGCATCGCCGCATCAGATGAGTTTACTAGCCATATGGCTGCAAAGGCGGCCCGAGAGGCTATGGAACAGGCCAGAGTGCAAGCTAACGAAATTGACCTGATTGTCCTTGCAACTGTTTCCCCAGATACCTTTTTCCCGGCAACTGCTTGCCACGTCCAGCGCCTGCTTGGGGCAAAGCACGCAGCTTGCTTCGACATCTCTGCAGCTTGTTCTGGCTTTCTTTACTCACTGGAAGTTGCACGGCAGTTTATCTGTACCTCTACATATGACACTGTGCTTGTAGTTGGTGCAGACAGGTTAAGTTCCCTGGTGAATTGGAGCGATCGCAACACTTGTGTCCTTTTTGGGGATGGAGCGGGTGCAGCTGTCCTACAGTATAGAAAGGAATCCAGGGGAATCATTACGACGTTTATGAGGAGTAATGGAGACTATGGGAATATTTTATGCACGCCGGGGGGGGGATGTGCTCTACCTGTGACTCCTGAAAACTTCGTGAAGCGTTTTAACACCATTCGGATGAATGGAAAGGAGACTTTTAAACTTGCTATCACTTCCATGCAGTCAGCTGCTCTTTATGCTTTACAACAGGCTGGACTGGCTATTTCTGATATCGAGTGCATTATTCCACACCAAGCCAATATCCGTATCATTGAAGTGCTCGCGGACCGATTGAAGGTTCCTATGGAAAAGGTGTATATAAACTTGGATCGATTTGGAAACACCTCAGCTGCTGCTGTAGCAATAGCTCTCGATGAAGCTAACCGCAATGGACGTTTTAAAGCTGGCGATTACGTTTTAATGGTCACTTTTGGTGGAGGGCTGACTTGGGCAAGCTCAATAGTCCAATGGTGAAAGTCAATTCAACTTCACCACTATGGAGAAATGGGTATGTATTCCGTGCTCTATGTTGATTGACACACATGCCCACCTAAATGAGTTAGAGTATACTTCAGATTTAGAAGAAGTAATCGCTCGTGCGACTGACGCAGGTGTTCAGCGCATACTGAGTATTGGAACTGGGCTTCAAAGTAGCCTGCGAGCAGTGTCTCTCGCAGAAAGATTTCCTTCCCTTTATGCGGTTGTTGGGATTCACCCGACCAGTGTTGAGGAAGAGGAGCAAGACTTCCTCAAACCACTTCAAGAAATTGCTTCACATCCTAAAGTTGTTGCTATCGGCGAAACTGGACTAGATTTTCATTGTCTTCCCAGTAAGACTACAACACCCTGTCGTGGTCAGTCTTCAAAAGAAGTAGATGGCACTGCCGCAGACGAGGCATATAAATCCCTCCAAGCCAAGGTATTTTTACAGCATTTAGATCTGGCTACTCAACTTGGTCTCAACGTAGTTATCCATCAAAGGGACGCATGGGAAGACACATGGCGTCTCCTTACTCCTTATTCTGGACGCCTGCGGGGGGTTTTTCATTGCTTTGGAGGAACAATCGAGCAAGCCAGTGAGATTATTGCAGGAGGCCATCTTATCTCTTTTACGGGGATAGTGACTTTTAATAATGCTGAAACTGTACGAAATACGGTTGCTCAAGTACCCCATAACGCTTATATGGTGGAGACGGATTGCCCTTTCCTTGCGCCCGTACCGTTCAGAGGTAAGCGGTGCGAACCTGCCCACGTCCGGACAGTAGCGGAAGCTATTTCACGGGTGCGTGGGGAAAGCCTTAGCACCATTGCTCAACAGACTACCGCCACGGCTAGGACATTCTTTCAGTTGAAGTGATGGGCGGCATCCTTTCCAGATAACTCGGGGCTTCCTCCCGCCAATGTTATACCCCGACCTGGTTAATTAGTACATGTCCTCCTGTGCCACGCTGGTTTGTACTCGGCTAGCAAGGAACTGCGCATGTGTAACTACCTCGCTTACATTAGTGTTAAAACGGTAGCTATGGCAGTTAGGGCAAGTCGCTGCCTCAAGTATTAGGATGGAATCACAACCTTCGCAGATCTTGTACTTCTCTGGCTGTCCGATGATTTTTGCAGCACGTTCTGCTCGTTCCTCCATATGGGCGTTTTCTAGATTAGAAGACTCACACATCGGGCAAGTCTTCCCTAAAACGGACTCGACTACAATCCTAGAAGTAGGGTCCAGGGAAAATTGGATGTAGCTAAAGCTGTTGACTGTATTCCAGCAAGAACCATAAAATCCATTTCAAGTGATTGATCTTTCCTTTGGAGAGGGCTTGACAATATTTCTGCTTCTCAATATCTCTACCTACCGGTTACCTGTCTACAGTTAAGCTCACGGAGAGGAGGGTTCGGCGTTCTTGCTACATGGCTTTTCCTTTCAAGTACAAGAGTGAGAGGGTTTTGGGTAGTATCCAAAGGCGTCTCCCTATCCCGAGGGAAAATGTCCCGGTTTTAGGATCTGGGGAGGTCCATCTATGGGGATGGTTCTTTACCGGAAGGAGGGATACCTACGCTATAGTTCGGCGTATTGCTAGCGGCTACCGGGGATGCATGCTCAGAGAGGTATGCTTGAGATACCTTCCTGGTGGAAAGCCGTACTTTGGGAGGAAGGGGCCCCATTTCAGCCTTTCTCATACAGGTGAAAGGGTTCTTGTAGCATTTGCCTGGTTTTTTGTAGGTCTAGACATAGAAAAAGACAATCGTTCCGTTTCTGTAGGTAAGATTGCCAGCCGATGTTTTCATTCTTCTGAATGTCTCGCCTTGGCGTCCTGCCCTAAGGAGGATCGCCAGAAGGTCTTTCTTCGCATGTGGGTCCGAAAAGAAGCCGCTGTTAAGCTGGCTGGTGAGGGGATAACTCCAGGGCTGCAAAAAATCAAGATAGAGACAGATACGCGTCCCTGGCGGGTGTATCGAGAAGGGAAAGGGCTTTATGTGAAGGAAATCAACCCTTGGCCAGGGGTTGTAGGTGCTCTGGTAGCAGACTGCCGGTTCACGGTGGCAGTTCTCCGAGAGAACTGATGGCCCTGTTTCGCGTCCTAAATCCTTGCATAGAGAGTATGCAATATCTGGGCTAAAACAACCTTCACAGAAGCAACAAAACAGTCATAGAATGCACCTAGGGTCTCTTTGCAGACAGGAAAGGGGGAAAGAAAGGCCGCACGCTACGGTGCTTTGATTGCCACATGCTTAGCTTTCTCTTCCATGAAGGCAACAAGAAGGGATAAGTCTCACATGGGGAGAAGTCTCCGAATAGTTTGTTGGATAGGAAAGCAGCATGCCGCGGCGGCATTGCAAGTGGAAGAGAAAAAAGAGACTGTGCGACAACTTCCAAAAAGAAAAGAATCTACGGATGACTTGTTTTTTAAGGGTCAGAGCAAATTCACCTCTGGAAACGAAAATGTGTCCCTGGTAGCAACTTCAAGTTCCCGTATCCCTTCAGCAACTTACCGTCTGCAATTCCACGGTGCGTTTACCTTCTTAGATGCCGCCACGATCCTAGAATATCTCCATAACCTAGGTATTACAGACATTTATGCTTCTCCCTATTTTCAGGCTGGGATAGAAAGCACACACGGATATGATATTGTCGACTACAACGCCTTAAACCCGGCACTGGGTGGCACCTCCGACTACCAGCATTTTATCTCGGAGTTACACCGGCATCAAATGGGGCAATTACTCGATTTTGTACCTAATCACATGGGTATCAACGAGTCTTTAAATCGGTGGTGGATGGATGTGCTGGAAAAGGGTCCTGCCTCAGCCTACGCAAACTACTTTGATATTGACTGGCACCCAGATAAAGAAGTCCTTTCCGAGAAAGTTGTGCTTCCTATCCTGAACGACCGCTATGGAAAAACCTTAGAAAATGGCGATCTTACCTTGGAGCGAGAAGGGGGGAGTTTCTTCATTCGGTATCGACATTCCGCCATTAGGCTCCCGGTATGTCCAAGTACCTATCCTGTAATCCTGCAGCGGAGTCTTTGCTACCTTCAAGACCTGAATGTTACTCAGCTCAGCAAGATTATTGATCGATTGAGAAGTGCCTCTCCTTCAAGCGTTACAGCCAGAGCGCAGCTAGAAACTCTTATTCAGGGTGATTCACGGATACGGTCTGCCGTGGACCTCGCAGTGGCTGAATTTTTAGGTAATCCCAACATTCCGGAAACATTTGACGCTCTCCACCAACTCTTGGAACTCCAAGCCTATCGGCTAGGCTACTGGCGCATGGCAGCCGAAGAAATTAACTACCGCCGCTTTTTTGACGTTAACAGCCTGGCTGCTCTCCGTGTAGAAATTCCTCAAGTATTTCAAGCTTCACACCAGCTTCTTTTCAGACTTCTTGCTCGTGGTGACGTGACTGGATTACGAATCGACCATATCGATGGCCTATGGGATCCAAAGGGATACTTAGGCCGCCTTCAAGACTACTACGCCAGTCTCCCCCAGTCTTCATCTCCACTCTACATAGTTGTGGAGAAAATAATTAACATGTCCCATGAGCAACTCCCCTCTGATTGGCCAGTTTTTGGAACCACAGGTTACGACTTTGCTAATCAGATGGTACATCTACTTACCGATACAACTGCGGCAGCGCATCTTACTGAAACCTATCAGCGCTTTATCGGAAATTCTGATTCCTTCTCTGATCTCCTCTATGAGAAAAAGCGGTTGGTTATGGAAACTTCTTTTCAGAGCGAAATATTCTCTTTAGGAAGACTTCTTGATAGGCTTTCTGAACTTTACAGAGATTACCGGGATTGTACCCGTAACCTGTTGACGAATGCTATCCGGGAGGTTATTGCCTGTTTCCCAGTCTACCGTACCTACATAACGGAAACCCATCATCCTCCGTCAGGGTGTGAAGAACGCTCTATTCTAGGTGCTATAGAGATGGCACGTAGAAGGAATCCCGCCATTGATAAGACTGCATTCGATTTTCTTCGCAGGCTTCTCCTCGTGCACTTACCGGAAGGGCTCTCCACTAAAGAGCGCGATGCCCACTTCCACTTCATAATGAAGTTTCAGCAGTGCACCGGACCGGTAGTAGCAAAAGGACTAGAAGATACAACCCTATATCTTTATAACCGTCTCATTGCAGTCAATGAAGTAGGAGGAAATCCAGATACATTGGGTTTGAGCCTATCCGAGTTCCACCGGCTCAACCATGAGCGCTGCTTGCATACCCCCCATACGCTGCTTGCCACCTCCACGCACGACACTAAACGCAGCGAAGACGCACGAACTAGAATCGCTGCAATTTCCGAAGTACCAGGCCAGTGGCGCGAGGCTGTTCGCAGGTGGAAGCGGATTAATAAGAAATTCCTGGTCCAAGTGGGAGATGAAATGGCTCCATCTCCTAACGAGGAATATTTTCTCTATCAAACCCTGCTAGGAGTATGGCCACTGGACACTTTCTCTGAAGACTGGGAGCAGTTTGTTGCCAGGATTCAGAAATATCTAGTGAAGGCTCTGAAGGAAGGAAAGGTAAATAGCAGCTGGACCCAACCCAACGAAGAGTGGGAGCAAGCGGTAGCACAGTTTATCAAAAAAATCTTGGATTCTCAGACAGGATCTGCTTTCCAAAGGGCATTCATGCCTCTTGCTGAAGAAATTGCTCGCCTTGGTGCTTGGAACTCACTTACTGAAACAGTCCTGAAATGTACGGTACCTGGCATTCCAGACTTTTATCAAGGTACCGAAATTTGGGATTTCAGTCTTGTCGACCCTGATAACCGTCGCCAGATAGATTACACTTTACGTCAACAGCTCCTAGAATCGCTGTCGACAACCTCCCCTGAGAAATTACTTTCTGAATGGAAAAATGGACGCATCAAACTCTTTATCATTCAGCGCTTGTTACAATTTCGCCGCAGATATGCCAGTTTCTTTCGCATGGCAGACTATCAGCCCTTGCTATCACTGGGATTGCGAAAAGATCATATTATTTCCTTCTTGCGCCGGCACGAAAGCATGACTCTTCTTGTTGTTGTTCCACGCCTAACAGCCAAATTATGGCTAATGCCATGTGACGGCTGTGCATGGTCTGAAACAAGGGTGGTCTCAGGATCATTTATCGGCTCTTGGAGAAATATTTTGACGGAGGAGTCGTATCGCTGCGATCAGCAGGAGATACAAATCTCGGACATTTTAACACGCTTGCCCGTTGCAGTTCTCTATCGTAAAGATCCCTGAAGCACATAGGAAAGAAGTACCACTAACCCCTTTTCTGAAAAAGCGATCCTTCTTTTAGAAGGGGTACATTCTATATCCCCTTTGCCACCAAAACGTTTTTCCTCCGTAGAAAAAATGAGTGACCACCTTCTCTCACCGAAGTCGAAGTTTCCCGCATTCCCCCCCATAAGATCAAAGACTATTAGGCAGTCAGCTTTTCTTCCCCTATAATGGATTGCTCCCGCTCCCCATGGCAGGCGGTGGATACTCCAGTTGTTTCTCGTAGCAGGAATGGGAATGATATAGCGGCGAAGACGAAGGCACTCAGTATAGAGAGCACGTACTTCTGCATGTTTATCTTTTTGAGATTCAAACCATTGAAGTTTTGAGTTCAGAAAAGATTCCTCCATCTGGGGATCAGGAGTTGTTTCTCCGGGAATGAAACCTGAAAACTTCTGGAACTCTAAAAACTCCCTCCTACGGCCTTCCGTGACCTTCTTGCCTACCTCTATATCATGATCAGTAAAATAGAGGAAAGGGGTAGACGCAGCCCACTCTTGTCCCATAAAAAGGAGAGGAGTATAGGGGGAGAGGCAAAGTAAAGCGGAAAGAACGCGATACGCAGGAGGAGAGATTTGCTGAGATAAGCGTTCTCCTAGCACCCGGTTCCCAACCTGATCATGGTTGGAAATACAGTGCACAAATTGACTTGGAGGCAAATGCCGGCATGGTGTACCTCGGGAGCAACCAGTACGCCGTGAAATTTGTCCCTGATACAGCCACCCATTTTCCAAGACAGAAAGGGCCTCTGCAAGTGAGCCGTCAAAATCAGCAAAATAGGAGGATTTTTCAGCTGTCTGAGTTTTTCGTAACGTGTGATGAAAGTCGTCTGCCCATACTGCGTCAAATCCCATACCCCCTTCCCAACAGTTGCAGAGCAAAGACTCAAGATTGCGTTCATCCTCTGCTATTATATAGCCATTATTTCTGTGGACTGCTTTTGACATTTCACTAAGGATGTGATTCTGGGAGTCGTCCCGTATTTCATGCGTGGCATCCAACCGAAACCCGTCAATGTGAAATTCTTTCATCCAGTAGAGAAGGTTCTGCAAAAAGAACTCGCGAACAGGACCAGACATTTCTGAGTCAAAATTTATGGAATCTCCCCAGGGGGTATGGTGGCGTGGATTGAAGTAATGTGGAGTAAAGCGAGAAAAATAGTTCCCAGACGGCCCAAGGTGGCTATAGACTACGTCTAGGATCACAGCAAGGCCGTGCGCATGTGCGCAGTTGACTAATGCACGAAAGTCGTCGGGTGTTCCGTAGCATCGTGCTGGAGCGTAAGGGAGAACACCGTCGTACCCCCAGTTTCTTCTCCCAGGAAAGTCAGAAATCGGCATGATCTCTATGGCCGTAATTCCCAGTTCGTTCAGCAGGGAAAAACGTTCACACGCACTTCGAAATGTCCCCTCTAAAGTAAAGGTGCCAACGTGTAATTCATAAATTATGAGATCTCTAAAAGGAGGTCGCCGCCAGCTACTATCCAACCACGAAAATTTCGTTGGATCTACAACCAGGGAAGGGCCATGTACATCTGCCTGTTGGGCACGAGAGGCCGGATCTGGGTAGCTCCCTTTGCCCTCTAGATAATAAAAGTAAGCATCTCCTGCTTTCCCTACTTGGTCCAATCCCGTGTGGAATCCTTTACTATCCCGCTGAAGGGAAAGGATATGCATTTTTCTCCCTCTCTGGGAGCTAAGGACCTTTACTCGGACCAAGGGTACATCCGGCGCCCATACGCAATAAATAACCTGTCCGTTTGGAAGTACTGTTGCTCCTGGAGGGGATGGAAAATGCTGTAGTGGATCTCCTACTAGTGTGGCACTGGTGTCTTTTACAAAGTTCAAACCGATTTTCTCTTACCCCTTCCTCTTCCTGGAGGCAAATTACATGGGTTGACTGGGATTCGAACCCAGAACCAACGCCTTAAAAGGGCGCTGCTCTACCGTTGAGCTATCAACCCAATCTTTTGGGGGTCTGGAATTTTCCCCCGCGTCAAGGCCTTTTTTGCTAAAAAATCCAACGCTGTCTGCACTTCTATCGTACCACTGCGTGCCGCAGCCTTGAGCCGACTTCCAAACTACTTCTCCGTTCTTGTTAGTAAAAAGGGTCCGCCGGGAAGAATAAATCTCCATTAGAAGCGGCACTCCGAATATCCTAGCAACAGCTCCGTTGGTGTTTGCAATTAATGGAGGGGGAATATTGTATTTACTATGAAATGTTTTTTGTGCGATCCTGGAGCCTCGGCTTGCCGCAGTGGTGTGGGGTTTCTGTGCCTTGAGGGCTTCAAATGCATCCCTTAAGGCAACAGGCCTGTGCTGTACGGCTAGGAGTGTCTGCTGCTGGGTAGAGGAGTACACGAGCGTAGGTTCTCTTGGGTAGACCTCAGCAAAAGCCATCTGGTTCCCATCTTGATCGATGGCCGTAATTGCCGAAGAAAAAACGCTGCCGGTGAGTGGAAACGACTTTACTGTAGAAAACAGGAGCGACAGGAGCAAGAAGATGCCGAGGATACCCAAGAAAATACGGACACCCATCCCACTCATGCTAGAGAGAACTAAATCTTCAATAGTGCCTTGATTTATACATGCCTTTTGCACAGAAGAGAGTTTCTGTAAGACTTTAAGTGATTTCCCCATAGAGGCCACGCGCATTGCTGCCAGAACTACCTCCGGCTCTACTGCTTTTGGTCGCTCGTTAAGCATGCGGAGCAAGGCAGTGCCATTTCATCTGACCGACGACAACACACCACGGACGATATATTACCATTCCATGGAAGACTAGAAAATTCTCCCCCCCCCCTTTAGAAGACAGAAAACTCCGTCTCTGAGAATAGCAATCACCACTCCACCATTCTCAACCCGGTTCGGGCACTCTTCCATCTTATCCACTCTTCTATGCGCGAATTCCCAGCCTCTCCCATGCAAGAAGCTATTTATGCTGTGTCCACAGATATCCTCCATGGGACAACCATAGCTGACAATATACAGATTTCTTTCAATTTTGGAGAACCCGTGGATATCAGACTGCTCCAAAAGTCTTGGCAATGGGTAATACGCCGGCATGGTTTGCTCCGCTCTGGTTTCAGCAAGAAAGCAGGCGATGTACTCTCTTTCCGTGAGTATAAGGATTGCGAAACTGTCTGGCATCCTCTCAATTGGTGTAACTTCTCCAGCGAGGAAATAAGTGTCCAATGGAATCGCCTGCGGTCTAAAGATGCAGCAGAATCCATTGATTTAACTCATCCGCCCCTCTTCCATTTTCACATCATCAAACTGCCTAGAGAAATGCACCACTTTCTTTGGACTTGTCACCCAATCCTATTAGACAGGGAATCTATCTTTTTGGTGTTGCGTGATTGGCTGATTTTCTATGAGGAGCTTTCTTATGGATGTCAACCTTCTTTGCAAGAATCTCCTTCTTATGCAGCCGCTATTGGTGCCATCGAAAGTGCAGACCCTGCAGCCTCCTGCCAGCACTGGAAACATCTCTTGCAACGAATCAATCCTCTACCATTTGTAGCTCCTTCCCATTCTCAAGCATCTAGCGGCACCCCTGAGGACTCTCCGTTAAAATGTGAGGCTTTTCTCTTGGAGAAAGAAACTACTATGCAGCTTATTCAGTCAGCTAGTCTAGCAGACGCCTCCTTACCTATTCTTCTTGCGGCAGCCTGGGGTTTGGTCCTTGGACGGGTTAACGTGGACGGAGAGGCAATATTTGGTATCTATCGCTCCTGCCGTCGTCTTGCGGGTTCCCAGGCTGAGGAATCAGTAGGTCTCTTTGAAAGCTGCTTGCCCTTTCCTATTCAGGTTCCAGAGGACTTAACCTGTGAAGCATGGTTGCGCTCTCTGCAGGAGACAGAACTTAGTACTGAACCCTTCCTTATAACCAATATCCAAGAAGTATGGAACCACGTTGGTCATTCTGATCCCTGCCCTCAACTTAGCAGCACCCTGCATTACTTACCGGAAAGTCTTAATAACCGCATTCATACTTGCTTACCTCAGTGGATGCGTTTCGACGCTCACATACACCAGAACTCTCGGTTTCCCATGCAGGTTCTGGCTTGTGGAAGGGAACGCCTTTCTATCGCTATCGAATACCACCCTAGCTGGATTTCTCCGCGGATTGTACGCCAGTTACTTGAACGTCTTCTTAAGGCGCTACACTACTTTGCAGAGCCAAATACACTGGTTTCTACGATCGAGTTAGGCCTTCCCAGTGAAGAGGAGGAAGCAGTCTGTTTGGGGGTGGTATCCCCTTTAGTGCAACCAACTTTCCTCGATCCATTCACAGCTCTAAAAAGGATTGTTCAACTGCATGGCTCCCGCACATTTGTAGAAAAGGGAAGTGATTCTTTAAGTTTTTCTCTGATGGAAACCTATTCCAGTCAATTTTCCACATTTTTAAAAAACCGTTCTATAGGTGCTGGAACAGTCCTTGCACTGATAATGCCCCTTTCCCCATGGACGTTGGTTGTCTTACTTGGAGCACTAAGAGTTGGCTGTACCTGCTTGCCGCTAGATCCAGAAGCATTACCTGCCGAACTCGGGGAGTACCTTTCCAGATATCAGGTGTCTACTGTGATAACAGACAGGAACGAGGAGGCTATTCCTGGAAAAATCCAACACACTTTACTTGTGTTGGAAGAGCCTCTATGGGAGAGAATCCTCTCTCTTCCAAGGCAGGTATTACCCATTGCTTCTCTCGCTCCTACTAGCCCTGTGGTTTCTGTCCTGCAGTCCAACGGAGATCGAAGAGTAATCTCTTATGCAGAGCTACAAACTGTCGTAACAAATGCCATTTGTACCTATAATACGCAGCCCAATGACCGGATTCTCTGCCACCACCTCCAGGGTAGTGCAGCGGCAGTAGAAGAGTGCTTTGTTGCTCTCCTTACTGGAGCCACATTGATTTTTCCAGAGAAAAGCATTAAAAGCACACGGACTGCCTTTCAGGAAACTCTTGAGTCTGCAAAGATCACACATCTACGCCTCACGGCTGCTTTCTGGAGTCAATGGCTACACTATCTTGCCGAATTACACCATCCTACACCTCGTACTTTGCATCGGATAGTAATTGAGGCGGGTCATATCTCGCGTTCGATCATTTCCAAGTGGAAGGAACAGAACAGAGGAAAAGCTGATTGCGTTGTATTTTATAGCCCTTCAGAGTTCTTGGGGAGTGGCATTGTAACGGAAAGCCTTGATGATGCACCGGAGTTTTGTGAGATGGGACTGGTCTGTGGCCGTCCACAGCCCAGTGTTGCAGTGTTTCTTGTAGACAGCCGGTACCAACTACTCCCCTCTTACTCTCCTGGAATTCTTGCATATTGTTTGCACGAAAACATTCAGAATGGGATGTGTGAAAACAAGAAGACCGTAACTGCCACTATAGGTGGCCGTTCCTGGCAAATTTCTGTGACAGATGAATGGGCACGATGGAACCAAAAAGGACAGCTTGTACTGATTAGTCAACCTTACGGCCAACTCCCAGATAGTTTGGATTGGACGACCCTGCATCGGATAGAAGATGCACTTGCTTCTCATCCAGATATTATTGACGGCATAGTTCGTAGCTTTACTCCGCTTGGGGAGCAATCGTCCTGCTTGGGTGCATGGATTGTGCCACGCGACAGCCACGTGGCGTCATTGCCAACCACGTTGGATCAGCATTTAAGGGAACACCTTCCAAGACAGTTGGTACCCGCACATTTTGCACTTGTCACCCGGTTTCATTTAGATCCTTTTGATCAGATAGATCCACTGTCTCTAGCCACTCCAAAGCCGCAACCTATTATACCTATACTTGTGCCAACTACCACTCCCCAGGCGGAGGCAGGTAGCTGCCACCACCTAAACTCTGGCGTCGAACCCTTACGACGGCTACCCGTTATAACGACGCTGCAAACAGGGATTGATGGTAGCATCGCGCTCTATTTTATTCATGCCGGCCGAGGCCTTGCCGAGGATTATTTCCCCATAGCACAGTCTTTATCCAGTAAGTATGCTGTACATTGTCTCGTGGTTCCTAGGAGGGCACTAGCTCCTTCAGCTACTGTAGAAAAAATTACCTGCAGTTTAGCACTCGTTCTTCAGGAATATCTCTCAGGTGAATTTGCTCTCATCGGTATTGGCGTGGGGGCAATATTTGCTTGGGAGTTAGCTCATCAATTAGATCAGAAGAACAAAAAAAGCTTGTCTCTCGTCCTTTTTGACATCCCACCTTGCAATCAAAAACCTGCAAAGTGGTTACAAGTCCTAAGAAGGGCGTTCTTCATTAAGGAGGATAAGGCAGATCCTAAGGATCTGGTGGAAATAATTGCCGAATATCGAGCCCCAGTACTTCAGAGAGAACCCCATTTTTTCGTTAGTGGAAAACCTGATCCGAAGTGGTGTCAACGTGCTCCTATGGGAATATGGAACCAGCTCCATTTGGAAGGAGGATCTCCCTTAGATCAGCCAGCTGAGGTAGCTAAACTTCTTACAGAGGTTCTCCCTTCGTCTCAAACTAATCCTTAATGTCCAAGATAGGCTTTTCGGACCTGAGCATTCTCGCGCAGTTCCCTACTCCTTCCACTGAGGGCCAATTTTCCAGACTCCAGTACGCAAGCAAGATGGCTGACTTGTAGTGCAAGGTTCGCATTCTGTTCTACAAGAAGAATTGTCATGCCACGGCGTTCATTAAGTTCAATTAGTCGTTGAAAAATGGTTTCCACAAGGATCGGAGCAATTCCTAATGAAGGCTCGTCAAGCATTAACATTCTTGCTCCACTCATAATTGCTCTGCCAATGGCCAGCATCTGCTGTTCCCCACCGGAGAGGGTTCCCGCCTGTTGGTTGAGGCGCTCTGCGATGTGGGGGAAGATTGAAAAGACATAATCTTGATCTGCAGGCAATGCACGGTGATTTTTTCTTCGGTAGGATCCCACTTTTAAATTTTCACGGACAGAGAGATTTGAAAATATCATCCTACCCTCTGGCACGTGGGCTAGCCCCTTGTCTACTATCAAGTAAGGAGGTAGGCTAGAAATGTCCTCCCCATTAAATTGCACACTACCGGCTGTCGGGCGGTTTAGACCAGATACGGTACGCAGTACAGTAGACTTTCCAGCACCGTTTGCGCCAATCAAAGTAACAATTTTTCCGACTGGGACCTCAAAAGAGACTCCGTGTAGAGCCTGTACTGAACCGTAAAACACGTTGAGACTTTTCACTTTAAGCATGCAGTGTCACTCTTCTCTATTCGCTAGGGGAGGGGGCGCCCGAGATATGCCTCGATTACTGTGGGATTAGATTGAATTTCTTCAGGAGTACCTTCAGCGAGTAATTTACCTTGTTCCATTACCACGATTCTCCGGCAAATCCCCATGACAAGAGGCATGTCATGTTCAACCAAAAGAACGGTAATTCCAAAACGCTCCTGAACGAAACGGATAAGCTGCATAAGCTCTTCCTTTTCAACCGTATTCATCCCAGCAGCAGGTTCGTCCAATAAAAGGAGCTTTGGTTGTGTAGCCATGGCACGTACGATTTCTAATCTCCTCTGTGACCCATAAGACAGCGCAGTGGCAAGGCGTCCACCCGCTTGGTCCAGTCCAAAAATTTTCAGTAATTCTAGGGCTTGCTGTCGCACATTGGCCTCTTCCTGCAGGAATTTAGCCCCACGGGTAATTGCGTGCAGCCAACTATGACTTAAGTGCAGGTTAAACGCCACCACTACATTCTCAAGCACTGAGAGAGAGTGGAATAGACGTACATTTTGGAAAGTGCGCGCCAATCCCATCGCAGTTACTTTACTAGCGCGTAATCCAGAGCATACCTTCCCCTCAAAAAGAATCTCCCCTGAAGTAGGAGAATAAATACCAGTCACTAGATTAAATACGCTGCTTTTCCCTGCGCCGTTAGGGCCAATCAATCCTAAGAGTTCACCTTTTTTTACCTGAAAAGACACACCCGCCACGGCATGTAAACCTCCGAAACGAAGTGCACAGTTCCGAACTTCTAGAAGATGGTTCCCATTCACATTCTTTTCCTGTGAAAGGCCCATTGCTCAAAGCATTTTCCTACTCCTCCCAGCAAACCCTGGGGACGCAAAATCATGAGAAGAATAATCATGAGAGAATAGGCTACCATTCGATAACTTCCCAGTTGGCGTAGCCATTCATTAAGCAAAGTAAGAAAGATTGCTGCAAGGGTAACACCACCTATCTGACCCATTCCCCCTAGTACGACCATGACCAGAATTTCGATTGATTTTAGGTACGTAAAACCATCTGGACTGATAAATTCGACGCTGTGTGCGTAGAGCGCTCCAGCTATCCCGGCAAAAAAAGCTCCCCACACGAACGCTGTAACTTTATAGGCTGTGGTATTCACACCCATGCTCTCTGCCGCAAGTTCATCATCCCGTACGGCGTGGAAACCTTTCCCATAGGTAGAACGAACCAGAGAGAAGGAAAAGTAAATGACGGTTGCTGCCGTACCAATACTCCAGAAGAGATTAGTTGCTGGGACAACTGCCTCCATTCCACGCGCCCCCCCAACTGCTTCTGTATTCTGTAGCACCACCCGAATGATTTCCCCAAATCCGAGTGTTACCAGGGCCAAGTAATCTCCACGTAAGCGTAGAGAAGGGACTCCAACAATCCATCCTGCTAGACCAGCAGTTAATCCACTCGAAACTAATACTGGGAAAAACGTCACTTGTGACCAGAAAGAGGTTCCTGTGAATTTCACGCCAGGAAACCAGGACGGGAGACCATAAGAGGTAATGTAAGCTGAAGTGTAGGCACCGACTGCCATAAAAGCCGCATGGCACAGAGAGAACTGACCTGTTTCCCCCATCACTAGATTGAGGCTAACAGCCAATGTGGCATAAACAGCGGCAAGTGTAAGTACCTGAACGTGATAAGGATCAAGCAATTGTTCAGAGAAGTAGGACAACACTCCACCAACACCAATGGCTACAAACAACGCGGAGCGTGAGTAAAGTTTGATAAACCCTAAAAGCATCCCGTTTACATGATAGAACCTACACCGAATTACAAGCCACTCGTGTTAAAAAACGCTAAACTGTGCAGCCCCCAATACCTAGGTTGAGCAGAAGAGGAACTGCGGTAGCATCCACACAACGCACACCTAACCTCCGATTGGGGGGTGAGAGTAGCAACCGACCAAGAATTTTCAAGCGAAGACTATCCCTGTGCTGAAGAAAAAACGGAAAAGGTTCATTCCTTCTGTTGGAAAAGGAACGTCTCCCTGGACAAGAGAGACGATAAAGCTGCATGATATTCCTGGATGCTCCGCACTGAGAGAGGGGTACGAAGCATAGCACGAATGGCTTCTAAACTAGCCTGTGCAGCACGCAGGGTGGTGATGACTGGTATGCGGGCGGCGAGGGCTGCCCTACGGATGATAATTTCGTCCTTCCTGGGCTGTTGACCGCTTGGTGCGTTAATGATCAGGTGAACCTTCGATTCCTGGATCCTATCTAATATGTTCGGGTGACCCTCAGCCAGCTTTGAGAGACACTTAGCTTTGACTCCATGGGATTCCAGAAATGCTGCTGTGCCACTGGTTGAAAAAATTTGGAAATTCAGGCGGTAAAATCCCAGTGCAACGAGAGCAACGGCATCTTTGTCCACGTCTTTTACGCTAACGAAGATACTTCCCTGCAGGGGAAGGGCTGACTGAGCTGCGATTTGAGCCTTGGCGTATGCCATCCCAAAATCTTGATCGATCCCCATTACCTCTCCGGTAGATCGCATCTCTGGTCCCAGAAGGATGTCTACTCCCGGGAACCTCGCAAAGGGGAATACCGCTTCTTTTACGGAAAAATGAGCTGGAATCACCTCTTTTATAAAGCCTAACTCATGGAGCTTACGACCAACCATGACCTTCGCTGCAAGCTTTGCCAGCGGTACTCCAATAGCCTTACTGACAAATGGAATGGTTCGAGAAGCTCGAGGATTTACCTCCAGTACATACGCCTCGCCGCCCTTTATAGCAAATTGGACATTCATAAGGCCAACAACATTTAGTTCACGTGCGATGGCTTTGGTAGCCTCGCTAAGATGTTCTAAGACTGTTGATGAAAGCGAACAAGAGGGTAGCATGCAGGCACTATCTCCACTATGAATCCCAGCTTGCTCGATATGTTCCATAATGCCACCCACTACGCAGAGATCTCCATCGCTAATGCAGTCTATGTCCACCTCAGTAGCGTCCTCCAAGAAGCGATCCACCAAGAGTGGTCCCCCATAACAAGTTGGTATGGCAGCGCGAATATAGCAGCGGAGATCTTCCTCGGAGTGTACGATCTCCATTGCACGACCACCTAATACAAAAGAGGGACGAACTAGTACAGGATACCCGATGCGTGCAGCTACAGCCAAGGCCTCCTGCTCTCGAATTGCTGTTCCGCCAACTGTTCTGCGTAACCCTAAACGATCAATCATCGCAGCAAAATACATGCGATTCTCTGCCGCTTCGATGCTATGGGGCTGTGTCCCAACGATTGGAACACCAGCCGCCTGTAGAGAAGTAGCCAGGTTGAGCGGTGTCTGACCCCCAAGCTGGACAATTGCAGCATCGCAGTTCTCTCTCTCGTAAATATTGAGAACATCTTCCAGTGTCAATGGTTCAAAATACAACTTGTCACTCGTGTCGTAGTCAGTAGAAACAGTTTCCGGATTAGAATTGACCATAATGGTCTCGATTCCCTCCTCCCTAAGAGCAAAAGCTGCATGAACGCAGCAGTAGTCGAATTCGATCCCTTGTCCAATTCTGTTAGGTCCACTTCCAAGAATCATCACCTTTTTTTGAGAGGTTGGGCGAATTTCATCCTCGTCACCATAAGTAGAATAGTAGTAGGGCGTATCGGCTTCGAACTCCGCTGCACAGGTGTCCACCAGTCGGTAAGTTGGAACAATACCTTGAGCTTTGCGGCGATTGCGGATTTCTACCTCGGATGTGCCGGAAAGGAAGGCGAGTTGATGATCGGAAAAACCCATCTTTTTTGCCCGGCGGAGGGGGATCTTTGTAGGGTTTTGGTGATAGGATTGCTCTTCGTCCACAATTTGCCGGATATGCCGAATAAACCAGGGGTCAATGCCAGATAATTCAGATACGTGCTTTTCACTGAACCCGACATGTAGAGCATTTCGCAGAAAGAAAATTCGTTCAGCATTAGGGACCTGTAGTCGCTTTTTGATAACATCCAAGTCAGGACTTCCATTCTCCAATAGTGGTAGGTTGTCCTTACCATCGCCTCCTAGACCAAATCTACCAATCTCTAAGGACCGGATAGCCTTTTGCAGCGACTCTTTTAGAGTACGGCCGATGGCCATCACTTCTCCTACGCTCTTCATTTGTGTAGTCAAAGTTGAGTCTGCCATGGGAAATTTTTCAAAGGTGAACCGAGGTATCTTGGTAACCACATAGTCAATTACTGGTTCAAAGCAGGCCGATGTTTTCTGCGTAATATCATTCTTGAGCTCATCCAGACTGTAGCCAATGGCGAGTTTAGCAGCGATTTTGGCGATAGGAAAACCCGTCGCCTTAGACGCCAGTGCTGAGGAACGTGAAACGCGGGGGTTCATCTCGATGGTTACCATACGTCCAGTCTGTGGATGAACTCCAAACTGGATATTAGCACCACCGGTTTCCACGCCAATAGCCCTCATGATTGTAAATGAAGCATCCCGCATAGACTGATATTCCTTATCTGTAAGAGTTTGAATAGGAGCTACTGTGATAGAATCGCCGGTATGAACGCCCATGGGATCCATATTCTCAATGGAACAGACCACTACGCAGTTATCAGCACAGTCGCGCATTACCTCCATTTCAAATTCTTTCCAACCAAGCAGAGACTCCTCAACAAGGATCTCTGAAACGGGAGAAAGGGCGAGCCCTTGTTGAACAATTTCTTTAAACTGCTGATAGTTGTAGGCAATCCCTCCTCCCCCTCCCCCCAAAGTAAAAGCCGGACGGATAATAAGTGGGAATCTTTCGATACGCCCTGCGATAGCAAGTGCCTCTTCTACGTTGTGTGCTATGCCAGAGACCGGTACATCCAATCCAATGCTCAACATTGTCTCCTTGAAGATCTGACGATCTTCGCCTTTCCGGATCGCAGCGGCACTTGCGCCGATCAGCTCTACTCCAAAACGCTGCAGCGTACCGTTTTGTACTAGTGCAATAGCAACATTAAGCGCTGTCTGTCCTCCGACGGTGGGGAGAACAGCATCCACTTTTTCCCGTTCTATAATCATCGCTACTACCTCGGGTGTGATCGGTTCAATGTAAGTTCGCATCGAAAATTCTGGATCGGTCATAATGGTGGCTGGGTTAGAATTAACAAGGACCACCGCATAACCCTCTTCTGCCAGAGCCTTGCAGGCTTGGACCCCTGAGTAGTCAAACTCACACCCTTGCCCAATTACAATTGGGCCAGAACCAATAAGGAGGATTTTTTTTAGGGAGGTGTTTTTAGGCATCGGAAGGATACTACCCACGAACCAGTTAGACTAATCAGAGTGGGGGAAGATTCGCAACCGAATCCTTTTACGCAAGAGAATACCCTTTAGTGTCATCTTTTTTTCCAAAAGTCCTTAATACCTATAGACTGAACGGGAGGAAAGGCATGCACTCCCTATATCCTGTTGTCTACTCTCTTCATTGGAGAAGCTAGAACCTGTAGGGGAACCTACTATGTTAACTGCCATGTTGTTAAAAGAATCACTCCTAACTTTTATTCGCTGTTTTGGGGAAACGGTCCTCATAGGATCTGAAGCTGTTTTGGCCATTTTCCGAGGCCGAATCCGTCGAAAACTGGTTTTCCAGCAGATCTACGAGATTGGCTACCGCTCGCAAGTAGTAGTGGTGGTAACAGGCTCCTTCACTGGAGCTGTGTTTACAGCCCAGACGTTTTTTCAATTCAGTAACTTGAATATGGAATCGGCTGTGGGACCTGTAGTTGCTGTAGCTATGTGTAGAGAGCTTGGGCCCGTACTAGCAGGACTGATGGTGGCTGGCCGCGTAGGAGCTGCGATGAGTGCTGAGCTAGGCACCATGGCAGTCACTCAGCAAATCGACGCCCTGCGGGCGTTGGCGGTACAGCCAGTTGATTATCTGGTTGTGCCGCGAGCACTCGCCATGCTTTTTTCCATGCCTTTTCTCGTTGGAGAGAGTATCTTCTTTGGGATTTCTTCTAGTTTCGTCGTAGCAGCCCAAGTCTTGAACGTCTCCAGTACTTATTATCTAGAGAATATGCGTCGATTTACAGACGGTGTGGATATTCTTATGGGGATTACCAAAGGCTTAGTTTTTGGGGTTCTCATTGTCTTTATTAGTTGCCAGCGAGGCTTGGCTGCTAAGGGCGGAGCGGTTGGGGTAGGTTGTGCCACCACTCAGTCGGTAGTTATTAGTTCCCTTGCTATCCTTATTACGAATTTTTTCCTTACCATGGGATTAAATGTGATTTTTCCAACAGGATGAGTGTCATAACGAATAGTGCTCCTCTCATTGAAGTGCAGAATCTTTTCCAAAAAATAGGCACACAGGAAATCTTACGTGGAATTACTCTCTCCATCTATCCCGGAGAAACCCTTGTTCTCCTGGGAAGGAGTGGTGGAGGGAAAAGCGTCTTTCTGCGACACCTGATTGGCTTGATGAAGCCGGTTCACGGAAGGATCCTTTTTGAAGGAAGAGATATTACCCAGCTCAATGAGCGTCAGTTAGAGCCTATTCGTTGTAAGATCGGAATGCTTTTTCAGGACGGCGCTCTTTTCGATTCACTCAGCGTTTTTGATAATGTCGCCTTTCCACTCCGTGAACACTGCATGAAAGACGAAAAAGAAATTCGGGAAAAGGTCCATAAGGTGCTTGCTCTGGTTAACATGATCGGGCATGACGGAAAAGTGCCCGTCGCCTTGAGTGGAGGCATGCGTAAACGTGTTGCCCTTGCTCGAGCAATTATTTCCCCGCCTTCCGTGATTCTATATGATGAACCCACAGCTGGATTAGATCCAATTGTGTCTGGCAGCATCAACCGGCTTATTCGGCGCTTACAAGGGCAGTTGCAAGTAACTTCGGTCGTGGTAACACATGATATGGTGAGCGCTTATCATGTGGGCGATCGGATTGCTCTTCTCGATCACGGAAGAATTTACTTCTGTGGCTCTCCACAGCAATTACGCTTCTCTGGCGATCCAGTCATTCGCAATTTTGTAGAAGGGCGATCGTCGGAAGGTAGTGAAACAGAGTAAGGAAGATAGATGATTTCAGAGGAGAGAAAAATCCAAATGCGTGTAGGCGTTTTTGTGCTTGTTGGGCTCACCACCATCGGGATTATGACCGTGTATCTCGGAAGGGTTGGTGAAAGCATGCGCTATCACTACCGCCTGGATGCCCACTTTCCAAATGCCAGCGGCATTAAAAAAGGTGCTGATGTTCTCCTCAGTGGGGCTCGCGTTGGACGCGTAGCCACTTCGCCATCTATCCTGCCAGACATGAAGGGAGTCTCCATCCAACTGCTTATTGACCAGAGAGTGACCATCCCTAGGGGGTCCAGATTTACGATTAGCAGTTCAGGGCTCCTGGGTGACCGATTTATAGATATTCTTGTAGGAAAAGGGGCTACAGATACTAAACCTATTTTGCCAGGCGCTATCGTTCATGGAGAATATGCATCAGGGATAGAAGATCTTGTGAGCACTGTTAACAGTGTAGCCGAACAGACATCGGAATTAATAGCTTGCTTAGGTATAGTGGTCCAGGATGTGGGACAAGTTGCAAGAAAGGTTTGCACCAGCAACCTTCTCCAGCCACAAAATCTAAAAAACTTCTCTGAAACATTGGCCAACCTGAAGGAAGTCAGCGGTGATTTTGCTCGGTTGTCCAAGAAGACGGAAGGTCTTCTAGCCTCCGCCGACGTAGCCTTTAAGGAAGGTAAAAAAACACTTATCTCTGCTAGAATGATTTCCCGGGAAATTTCACAAGCTTTGAAGAGTGAGCAGAATACGGTGGGGCTGTTTCTAAGCAACAAGGAAGTAGCTGAAAATGTTCGTGCGTTCATTCTGAATATGCGCAAGCACGGTGTCTTCTGGTACAAGGACACTACCCAGTGTACGCAAACACGAGACTCTCCATGACATTTATGTATGTTCTCTATACTTCCTCTCTGGAGAAAGGACGCGGTTGCTTATCGTAGCCCAATGGCAGACCGAACTCGCTCTATGACCCTATTGGCAATTGCGTGAGCATGGGTGGATCCTTTTTTGAGAACTTGATCTACCACTTCCGGGCAGGTAGTTAGCTCCTCCCGGCGCTTACGTAAAGGTTTAAAGAATAGCCACACTGCCTCGAACAAACGCTCTTTGAAAGTACTGTATCCAACTCCTCCATGAATGTGCTCGTCTAGCATCTGTTGATAATCAGACGGACTGGCAACTAGCCTGTAGAGTGATAGAATAGTAGACCCTGCCGTAGGTTTTGGCCGATCTGTCGGTGTGGAATCAGTCTGAATCTCCATGATCCTTTTCCTTAGAATTTCTTCTGCCAAAAAGATTTCTATGGTATTTCCGTAACTTTTGCTCATTTTTGCCCCGTCTTGCCCAGGAATCATTGCCATTCCTTCCTGAATGTGAGGCGCTGGCAGTCTAAGAACTGAGCCATACGCTTCATTGAATTTGACAGCAATATCACGTGCTACCTCGAGGTGCTGCTTCTGATCTTTACCTGCTAGCACCAAATCGCTGTCGTACAGCAAGATGTCTGCAGCCATTAGGACTGGGTACGAAAGCAGTCCGTGGGAGGATGGAAGTTTACGGGCTTTTTTTTCTTTGTAAGAATGACAGCGCTCTAGCAATCCTACTGGAGTAAGAGTGCCCAAAATCCAGGTTAGTTCAGTGACAGCTGGGATAGCAGACTGCAAGAAAAAGCACGTTTTTTCTGGATTAAGACCGCAGGCAAGAAAGTCCAACGCCATTTTCCTTACATTCCCTCGCAGGATGACGGGATCCCTTACAGAAGTAAGGGCATGGTAGTCCGCAATGAAATAGAGCATCTCCATCCCATTCTGCTCCTGCATTTGAATGGCAGGGCGCATCATCCCAAAGTAATTTCCTAAATGAGGAGTACCGGAAGGTTGAATACCAGAGAGTATACGCATGTCAAAATTTTTTCTAAGCTCCTTGGCGGAAACCGGGCAACATTACTAACTAAATAAAAGCTATATTAAAAACCGTATTGTTAACTATACTCGCTTGAGTGACGATTCATATCGATAGATCGCCTCAATTCGCCGTTGATGCCTCCCACCTTCAAAAGGAGTCTCTAGCCAAATTTGGACGATGTTAAGAGCCATTTCAATGGAAACCATGCGTTGTCCCAGGGAAAGAGCATTTGCGTTGTTGTGAAGACGTGCGTATTTTGCGCTTTTATCGTTCCAACAAAGTGCGCAGCGTATACCCAGCACCTTGTTGGCTGCAATTGCCTCCCCGTTCCCAGAGCCACCGATGACAATGACACGTTCTGCCTCCCTTTTCACGACGGATTCTGCTGCAGGAAGGATATAATGTGGATAATCATCACTCGGATCGTTGTTATAGGTTCCAAAGTCCACCACGTCGTGCTTTAGCTCCCTTAAGTAGGTTGTGATACGTTCTTTGTATTGAAAGCCTGCATGATCTGATCCAATGGAAATTTTCATTTTTAGAAATTTTAGCGGAGACTAAGGTCGGGTGGGCAGCAACAGCTCGACTGGATTAGACTGCGGAACACTTCCAGTAGAAAGAAACTGCTCGCTCAGCTTTGTGCTTTTTGGCTTGGACGACTTACTCCGTAGCATCTGTATGTCTCGCAGTTAGATTTTGTCCCTGTGCAGAGGGATGGATTGGAGAGTTTCCCACCTTGGCAAGATGAAAACCTTTGCTTAGATATGCTGTTTCAAGAAGTGGTCATATCCCGTAGGCAAGGGGGTGCTTTTTTCACTTTCGGAGCAGGTTTTCATATGCCCTATTCTAGTAAGCCTTGTGCTAGGAAAAATAGGATCCCACTGCCTCAAAAGACGTTTCTCTTCCCCAGGGGGAATAGCAAAAAGCAGTTCGTAATCCTCACCTTCCGAGAGGGCCTGTCGAATGGAACATCCAGGATTTCTTGGTAGTAGTTGGAGATTGATTTCAAAACCTGTCTGACTAGCAGCAGCCATGCGGGGTAGATCACTACCAATTCCATCACTTAAGTCTGTCATAGCATGGATGGAGAAGTGTGTAGTAAGCCAACGTGCTTCTGCTAGGCGAGGAATAAATTTGAGATGATGACCTCGCTGCAGCGATCCTCCTAGCTGCCCCGTTACAAAAAGAGAGTCGCCAGGTTGGGCCCCACTACGCAGAGTAAGCCGTTGAACCGAGACGTAGCCAGTAAGCGTGATAGAAAGAAAAAGAGTATCCAAAGAACGCGAGGATTCACCACCAATGACACTAACCCCAAATCGCCTAGCAGCGCGTCCAATTCCGCGATAAATAGACTGTAACCAACGTATGGAGAGTCGATCAGGCGTGGCAAAAGTAACTAATGCATGTGCTGGAACTCCGCCGCAAGCGGCTACGTCGCTGATTGCCCGGCAAAGTGCCTTCCATCCTACCCAAATGGCAGGGGTATCTTTCTTAAAGTGGATTCCTTCTATCACACAGTCGGTCTTCAGAAGGAGCAGTTTTTCTGCGTGAGGATACCTGACTACCGCACAGTCGTCTCCAACGCCTACAAGGACATCTCTTCCCTGGGGGAAAGATTGGACGAGTTTACGAATCAGGCTATCTTCCACAAGATGACTGGAAAGAAAAGTATCTTTGGAGAATCAAAAGATTGCAGCCAAAATTCCTATGAAATTAAACAGCGAATGCATCAGAACTGGAACTAGAAGACAGCCAGTAGCTTCGTAGGCCAAGGATAGCCCAACTGCTAAGAGAAATAGTCCTGGAAAGATGGAAAGATGCTGATGTATGCCGGCAAAGAGGGTTGAGGTAATGAACATGGCTCCCAGTGAGCCTATATGCTGGCGGAGGACGCCATGCAAATATCCGCGGAAAATAAGTTCTTCACTGAGAGGAGCGATCACCACAACTATGAAAGTTACGGTGATGTAGTCAGAAAAGTTTGTGTTTTCCATCAAGAATTGCACCAATGGCTGCCGATGGTGAATCCCCTGTAGGTTTTCTAAGAATGTCTGTACCAAAAAAATTAGTGGATAGAATGCAGCCAACCACGATACTGATAGCCTGATAAGTTGTGGGGTCTGTAACTTCCAAACCCCAAAAGCTTGATTGGGTGAGATGTGGCGAATAATCAAAAAACTTAGAATGGTTGTGTCTAGCACGAGGTAGAAAAGCCCTCCCCATTGAATGTCACTCATCTTCAAGAGAGAATACGCATTTTTAGGGGTTGCGCTCAAAACTAGGAAGTAGGCTCCAAGGACCAGGCATACCACTGCATCGAGTTTCTGATAAAGCCGTGTTACCTCTTGAAATCTAGTTAAAGTTAGGGCCGTTTTTCCCAAGTAGATACACGCCACTAAACTGGTGGTAGCTACCACCACAATTGCTGTGAGCGTCAGCCAGGACATCTTGTTTACCTCATTCTAAACAGTCTCCTGGTGGAGCTAACGAAAAAAGAGTTCATTGCACATTACAACTATTACAACTTTGAACTTCTCAGCGAAGAAACTTGCTGAGACCGAGCTTGCCACTTGGCAAGGGAAACATCTCTTAGCTTTAGCAGGAGTTACACAGAAGGTCTTCTACGGTTGGAAAAAAACTTTTTTAGAAGCCTTCTGCACTCAGCAT